>NZ_CP157005.1:1527500-1833000 GCF_039904985.1 Methylomonas sp. AM2-LC | reverse complement strand
ACCAATAGCGGATGCTTGGTTATCTTGCTCATCAACTTTCCTCCTGTATTTACTGTGGCAGTGGCTATTGTACCCGCCATCACTTGCTTTCCCAATGATATTTTGTCGTGTACTTTGTGAGTGTGCGCCATGTATTTCCTCTGAATTTAAATTCAGCTAAATAATGCTGTTGTTCTGTAAAAGGCCAATGTGATTAACCCAATATACATTTATCGCGAATAAACCTATTAATCAATGGCAGATATTCTATGTACAATAGAGTAATTGCATTAGCAGTCAGTCGGGTTTATAGCATCCTCTTTAGACTTTTGGTTGTCAGGTAAAATTAGCTCTTCATGTAACATTTGGTAAATACCCTTACAACCTTCGCAACAAAAGTTTTTCTCACCTGCAGTTGTCTTTAATTTAAAACCGTCAACCTCAACAGTTAAAGCACAAAGATCACATTCAATCCTGTTTTTGCTAATCATCATTCAAATTAAAATATAAAAACTTCTTGGGCTCGAATTATAGAATTATTTTATCCCGCATGAAAAGCAATTTTATTTAAACAGAGTAACTGCAGTTCAAGGAAGTTCTATTGGGTTTAATTTTACAACCTTATCCAGTATTAACGTAATAAACGCAGACTGGTATCCTCTTCGGCACGATAGGATGCAGCACGGCTTGATGCTTTCATCAATGCAATTCTTAAAGCACCCGTTAAACTGGCGCTTAATCCCAATCGCATAGCCAGTGCTGGAATCAGAATCATCGATGTCAAAGCTAAACCGGCACCTAGCATTAAGGCACCCGTATTAATATTTTCAGCGCTTAGCGTAGCATTAGCGACAATGATTTCTTGAGACATGCTTCTAACCTCTAATAGTGAAGGATTACATTCATATAAAGCACAAAGCACGCCAAAACATAAGCAATTGATAATGATAGAAATACAAAAAAAAGACTATCAATTTTTAAAAAAAATAGGGGATATGACCTATTTTTATTGTGTGATATAACATAGTTTAATTAATTTCATACTGGTGACAACCAACAATCCCCGTGCATTTTTCCAAAAACCAAGCAGCTATTTAGCCCGCCCGAGACAGACGTACTTGTTCGAAACTGCCCATCAGCCATGCCCAGGCTTCACGCTCCCTGTCACCCGCAGTTTTTTCCAACAAGCGACGTAAAGTCTCCAGTTCAGAGGTAATTTGCTTCCACTGTAAATTACCAGAACGGCTAAGTAATATTGCCGCCTCCAACACAGCATGTTGAGCGCGATTAAATCCTTGAAAGGGTTTATGGTTAACGCTATGTACAGCATTACAGAACAATTTTGGCCGTACAGCATCATCTTGTACATGCGTCAGTGTTAATTCCGTATGCGCCAAGGTATTAGCCAGATAAAAACCCTTAACATTCTCAGCAACCAGCAACGGCCAATCTCGCCGACCTGTCAGCGTACCTGCGAATACACGCACATCGTCAGTATAATTAATCACTGCACTGTGGGTTTCCAGAATATTATTCAATGTTAAATTCGGTTTATAGGGCAAAATGACATATTGATCCGCTTCGATAAGCACACCCATGGGGGCAATGTGCGAAACGCCTTGCGCGTTAACCGTGGTAATCAGGGTTTCTTGTATCATTACTCTGTATTAAATTGTTAATGATTGCGAGAAGTATTAGCTACTCTGTTTCGATATTTTCTATACAGCGTTTGGCATTGGCTAAATCTATTCAGGCTTTCCAAACTATCTTATTGACTGAATCTTATTACAACCCCTTATAGTCTAGAGCTGTAGCAAGCCCAATCAACGTGGAAATATTTATTTTTTCTCACTAACAACAGAAGTTAGCATAGGTTTAGCGCGACTAATTTGGATGATATTTTCATTGCTAGTTTTATCTGTATTACCTAAATAGATAAGCAATTCGTATAACTGCTTTTGTAAATCTTCAATAATTCGTCTATTTTCCTGCAATTCTTCGCGTACAAATTCAAAATGGATCTGAAAATAACGGGCAGCGGGATAAGCTTCGCTTCCTACATTTGTGGTACTTGCTTTTGATTTTTCTATATCCATAATCAAGGTTAATTATCATGCTTAAAGAAAATGAATGCCGTTGTTTAATTTATGGGTTCCGCCAGCAACTGCTCAACTTTACTACGAAATTCTTTTGCCTCACCCGGTCTAAAGCCGTAATGAATTTCGCGTATGACGCCTTTGCGATCAACCAGAAAAGTTGAAGGCATTGCTTTGACACCAAATTCTTTGGCACACGCCCCATTATCATCGGCAGCTACCATAAACTCAGGCGGAGTTTGACTGACAAATTGTTTTGCATCCTCTGAATTTTCATCCAAATTTACGCCTAACACCTGCAATCCCTTTTCTTTGAGTTCTTTATCAAGAGTATTCATATAGGGAAAAGACTGTACACAGGGTCCACACCAGGAAGCCCAAAAATCCACATAAACGACTTTACCTTTGAAACGCTGTAGATCATAGCGTTCACTAACATCTAAACTACTCAAAGCACAATTCGGCGCTGCACGGTTAATATCTTCGCTTGCTTCAACCAAAGAGGATATCAATCCTATTAGCACGGCACTCATTAATACTGATAATTTCATGATTTTGTACACTTATATTAAAGGGGAACTCCCTACATAATTTGTTTATGAAGGAAGACCATGCCTAAAGGCCAGTCTTAGGGAAAATACCAGCCAATAAGCATAATTAGCAATTTATGCAGCACAAATAATGCCACTTACCATTATCACTAGGAGGTTATTGCCATAAAAATCATTTTAAAAACAATTGACGAATACAAGAAGTTGATTAAATTAAAGTTTTCATCGATAAAAAACGTATTCTTAAATTTTATATCGCAACAAATTATTTCATTAAGCCACGGCATCCAAGTTTAAATTAATTAAACTATGTTATTTAACACAAAAAAATAAATAAAATAGGTCATATCACCTACTTTTATTCGCAGCCCAGGAAATTAGCGGAATTTCGCCACTGAAAAAAGCTGAATAAGCTCCAAAAATGCCCTATTTTCACAAATGTCAGTTAATTGAATAGGTGATTTCACACACTTTACTAAATCAGTGTTTTGCAGAGTGTATGACTTAATCCATAATCAGCACAGGACAACTACAAAATATTAACCAATATCATTCAATAAGTTACAAAACACAAAGGCATTTTAATCACTCGCTATCTACCTATAAAAAAATATTGGCATTGTATTTGCTATTAATACTACAGAGATTTCGTCTCTATATAAATACTAAGCAATAGTCAGGCTTTAAATGCTTGGAGAGAGCAAAGGAAAGTTCTCTGGCAGGGATGCCTCACAGGGATAGGAAACAACTACTGATATGAGCAAACAGAGTGAATCAGGGCAAAAGCCTAATGAGTGACTATTTTTGTAATTGCAGTTTTAAAAACTCCGGTATACGCTGCTCCAACCAATAACCAGGTTTTCTGGGATTAATTCCACTCACAAAGCCTACATGCCCACCACTAACAGTTACTTCCATACGCACCAATGCAGATAGTTCATCGGCATCGGGTAACACGGCTGGCGTCATAAAAGGATCATCAGCAGCCTGAATGATTAAACTTGGCACTTGTATGTAGGATAAATATTGTCTGGAACTACTTTTTTGGTAATAGTCACTTGCATTTTTAAAGCCGTACAGAGGAGCCACTACACGTTCATCGTACTCCCAAAATGATTGTATATCGGTCAAATTACCCAATTGCCTAATTTTATTCGCTTCTTCAAATTGTTGAATATTCAATAAATGCTGATGTTTATGTTGTAAATACTGTTTCAGCTCCGTCAGTAAACGGTTACGATAAAATTTTGAGAACCCCATATCGAGTCGATTTGCACATTCATTGAGTACCAGTGGCACTGACACCGCTACAGCAGCGAACAGATCCAATTTTGGCCCTTTTTCGCCTAACCATTTCAGCAAAACATTACCACCTAGAGAAAAGCCGACTACGGCTATAGGCAATTTAGGGTATTTGTTGCGCAACTGCATATAAACAAAATCGATATCGGTGGTCTCGCCAGAATGGTAACAACGCGATGTATTATTACTTTCCCCACTACACCCCCGAAAATTAAGCGCCGCACTACTAACACCCTGATTTAATAAAGCAGCTTGCATACCGCGGATATATAATGATTGCGAACTGCCAGTCAATCCATGCAGCAAAATAACCAAGCAATGAGTGAGGTTTCCACAAAAATCAATATCTATAAAATCCTGATCTGGGGTAATCCAGCGTTCTCTATAGCTAGTTACAGGCGGTAATTGCCTAAATAATGCAGGATAAAGGGTTTGTAAGTGGCCGTTATACAGCCATCGGGCAGGTTTGAATGGCATCAAATTAAATTGGGACAAAAAATAAGATTAACTTTTTATTGGGTACTATAAAACCAGTTTACTCTTGCTACTAGACTTGTCTAAACAGCATAATGGTATTGCTTTACTGAAAACAGCCCGTATAGTCAAAACGCAACAGCCTGATCCTATTTGCCTTGCCATCTGTTACCTAACTAATTTTAACGCAGTTACTTGCTTAACATTGGGTAAGTTAATTTATTTAAAACGTTTAAAGCCTAAAAATTGCGTATCTATCCCACCCCAGGCTGAGTAATTACGTTTATACTATCAATAAAATTGCAAACTTTTGCTTATATCGATTTACATCATTGCAACAGCAATCTCAAATCATTGATTTACATACGTGTAGGCATCATTAATTGTTAAGGTGACATGCAAAACAAAACGATAGGTTGGGACATAGGCGGTGCGCATGTCAAAGCCGCAGCGCTAAATCAGCAAGGCGAAGTAACAAATATTATGCAAGTGGCTTGCCCTTTGTGGAAAGGTATTCAACATTTACATGAAAGTGTCCATGCAATTTTAGCCACATTAAATGCACAACAATATACGCATGTTATCACCATGACGGGCGAGTTGGCAGACTGTTTTACCAGTCGCCAGCAAGGCGTTGAGGCCATTATCCAGGCTATGCAGCAATTGTTAAACCCACAACCCTTATTGATTTACGCCAGCCAGCATGGTTTTCTTAGCCTTGAACAAATACAAACCAAGCATACCATGGCGATTGCTTCGGTTAATTGGCAAGCCAGCGCAGAGCTTGTAAGCAGATATTGTGAAAAGGGTTTATTTGTTGATATTGGCAGTACTACCACCGATTTATTGCTGATAGAAAACCACCAGCTACAAGCTCATGGACTTACAGATTATGAACGTCTTGTATCTGGCGAATTACTGTACACAGGCGTAGTCAGAACATCGGTAATGGCAATTGCACAACAGGCTATTTTCAAGCAGCAAGCCATGAATTTAATGGCCGAACATTTTGCAACCATGGCAGATGTGTATTGCTTAACAGAAGACTTAAACTCTGCGCATGATCAGGCAGAAACTGCTGATGGTGCCGAAAAAACCCCAATAGCCAGTGCCAGACGCTTGTCGCGTCTGACAGGATATGAATTCAACATTGATGATTGGTCATTGTGGCTGGAATTTGCCCAATTTTTAAAAAACCAACAAAAACGAAAAATTTGGCTAGCGTGCGAAAAGCAAATTGCACGTCAGCGCATTTCAACTCAAACGTGCCTGGTGGGCGCAGGTGTCGGCCGGTTTTTACTGAAAGAAATTGCAGTGGAAAAAGGATGTACGTATGTTGATTTTAGCAGTTTCTTTACCAGCCTGGAAAATACCGCTGAACTGGATGCGGGAGACTGCGCACCTGCAGTGGCAGTGGCTTATCTTGGTGGCGGGTTTGGTTAATAGCCATGGCTAGTATAAAATTACACCATTCGCCTAATTTACTTCCTGTCTTCACGTCGTTATTTACACACCTTGATGTCTTTCGTTAATGCTGTAAAACATGCCCTGCCCTATTTTGAGGACAGCGCCCTATTATTTGCCCCATTGGCAGATCGACCTTGGGCCATTTTTTTGGACAGTGCCTGGAGTAAAAAAAATACCACTGGCCGCTTCGATATCATTGCCTATGCTCCGATTTGTACATTACAAACTTATGGTAGCGAGACCCTTATTTGCAAACAAGGTGTCGAAACGCGCAGTAACGAAGATCCATTTACATTGCTACAACAACAAATGGGGCCAAAATTAGCCAGTATTGCTGACTTGCCATTTAACGGTGGCGCAATGGGCTATTTCGCCTATGATCTGGCGCGCCGTATTGAAAAACTACCGGTAAGCGCCAGCAATGACGAACAAATTGCTGATATGGCAATGGGAATTTATCAATGGGCAGTCATTGTCGATCATCAACAACAGCAAAGCTGGCTAGTGGGCTATGACCTACCCGTTGAAACCCTGTCTATACTAATAGAACAATTCAGCCGAATAACGCCCGCACCAGCAAAACCCGCTTTTACCGTTTTGGCAGAGCCAACTGCCAATATGGACAAGACGGCTTACGCAGTGGCTTTTGCAAAGATTAAACAGTATTTGCTGGAAGGCGACTGTTATCAGATTAATCTAACACAACGCTTTGCCAGCCCCTGCCAGGGCGATGTCTGGCAAGCTTATCAGGTATTACGCCGCATTAATGCCGCCCCGTTCAGTGCCTATCTGAATTTGCCCGATGTGCAAATATTAAGCTCTTCGCCAGAACGTTTTTTAAAAGTCTGTGGTAATCGGGTTGAAACTAAGCCTATAAAAGGTACTCGCCCGCGCAAAATGGAAGCCGAAGCAGATCAGCAAGAAATACTAGCCTTACAAGCCAGTGAAAAAGATCGGGCAGAAAATGTCATGATTGTCGATTTACTACGCAACGATATTAGTAAATGTTGTCGTCCAGGCTCAGTAAAAGTACCCAGTTTGTTTGCCATTGAAAGTTATGCAACCGTGCATCATTTAGTTTCTACAGTCACAGGCGAACTAGCAACTGACCAACAAGCTCTGGATTTATTACGTAGTTGCTTTCCTGGTGGATCAATTACGGGCGCACCTAAAATTCGCGCTATGGAAATTATTGAAGAACTGGAACCGCATCGCCGCGGTATTTATTGCGGAGCCATTGGTTATATCGGTTTCGATGGCAACATGGATACCAATATTGCTATTCGTACACTGGTGCATAATCAGGACACTATCCGCTGCTGGGCAGGTGGCGGTATTGTTAACGACTCACAATTGGATGCCGAATATCAGGAGTGTTTTGATAAGGCCGGCGCGTTATTACAACTCTTGGCTGAATTTAGACGCTGATATGCGCATCATAAAACTAGGTGGCAGCTTATTATCCAGCCAGGTTTTACCCGCCTGTCTTGATTATGTGGCAGAGCTACCTGGCCAAACCTTACTGGTTCCTGGGGGCGGCATATTTGCAGATCAGGTGCGTAGTTTACAAAGTGTGTATCAGTTTAACGACATCTCTGCACACCGCATGGCTGTTTTAGCCATGCAACAAATGGCTTTGCTATTTAATGGCCTTAAACCCAACTTTAGTATTTATAATAGTATTTATGCACCTTGCAATTGGCAAGGTGTCGCCGTATGGTCGGCTAACATCAAGGAACTGGATACAGAGGGTATTACCAATAGCTGGGATATCACTTCTGACAGTCTGGCAGCCTGGCTGGCATATTATTTACATGCCAGTGCTTTAATCGTGGTTAAAGCGGCCAGCATTGATCCGACAGCAAGCACTTTGCAGTTACAACAACAAGGCATTGTAGATGCTGGTTTTAACCAATTTGCCAAACAGTTATGCTGCCCGGTACATATTATTAACAAAGATCGCTTTTTAACCACATCATGTTTAATTTAATCAAATCATTGTTGAATAAGCGTTTGCGCAATGCCTATTATCAAAGCCGCGAGTCGCTGTTAGGTCATCATAAACGTGACATTGTGGTGGTACAGGTGGATCAAGCCTGTCAAAGCCTAAGAGATAGCCGTGATGAATTTGTAGATGCGCTGGATAAATTTAAAACTCTGGTTAAAATAGAAGACAGCGCACTTGAGCAACGTTACCAGCAATTAAAGCGGCATTACGATGTGTGCCGCTATCGAGCTGATCAAGTCAATGAGCGCATAGTGGCTATTGAAGAAGTCAGTGAGGCCTTGTTTAGCGAATGGGAAAATGAGCTGGAACTGTATACTAACCGTACTTTGCGCAGTCGCAGCCAGCAACAATTGAAAAAATCCCGTATGCAATATCAACGCTTGTTACGTACGTTACAAACCGCCGAACAACGTATGCAGCCAGTGTTATCGGCATTTCAAGATCAGGTATTATTTTTGAAACACAACCTAAATGCACATGCGATTGCGGCATTAAGGCATGAGTTTGTGGAAATTGGGGTAGATATTTCCCGCCTGATTGAGGTTATGGAAAAAACCATATACGAAGCCAGTGCGTTTGTCTCTGTACTTGTCGATCAGAAACAGCTGCCAGCACCGCAGGCTTATAAAAAATAGGCTTTGGCGGTGTTGGCATAGCTGCCAGCTGAATTACATCCCGCTTAATTTATACGTAACGCTGTGCGGATTTTTTTTATCTCTATCATCGGGAGTCTTTTTTCTGTTTTGATCAATACGCTCCTGAGTATATTGCGCTATCATTTGATCCCAATTGTTAAACTGTTCATATTCTTTAACGCCTGCTGCTTTACGTTTCAAGAATAACTCTTTTCCAACTTCGATAAGTTGTTCTGGCGTTTTACCATCGACAGCATCTAAAAAGTCTTTGTTATTTCGAATGTCATCGCGTAAAGTCCAGAAAGACACTTCATATTCGATGCGTTGATCGAGAGGAAGACGCTCTTTTATAGAAGTCATTGATCTGTTAACTGTTTTTAGTGAGCTACCGTTGATTTGCTGGCCTTTATTACAACCAGTCAACACAACGCAGATAGCTAAAACTAAAACCACTGATAATTTTTTCATGGTGTTATCCCCTCGGTGCCAAAATGAACAAGCCCGAATTTTATATTTATAATACTTACCATTCGGGTAAAGAAACAAAGTAAATTACTCGGTAATTATAAACCCAAGCCCAAATATCATGCTGGAATTTATCCAACTTATCAAACAGCGTTATCAGACTGTACTTTTGCAACTGGATCAAAAACATCCGCAATTTTTCGAGTACCAACAACGTTGCGAACAACTATTATACGCTGAAGCGTTTATCCGCAAAGGCCTGTTAATTGAAGCTTATTCACATTTTCCGCTGCAAATTGCAGTCGTCGGGCCAACCCAAGCGGGTAAAAGCTCCCTGGTCAATTTATTGCTAAACGCCCACAGTGCTGACGTCAGCCCTTTGGCCGGTTATACCGTACATCCGCATGGATACTGTCATGGTGTATCCAGCGATGATTGCGATGGCATGCAAAATTATTTTGGACGCTTTCAGTGTCTCGAAGAAAGTATGTTAAGTCGTAACCGTTTTGATTGTTACTCGTTGGCAAATGCGCCTAATTTTTCTAATTCTTTACCCAACTGCGTTGTTTGGGATACACCCGATTTCGATTCTATCGATGCAGCCGATTATCGGGAAGGCGTTATTAGAACGCTGGCTCTAGCCGATTTACTGGTATTGGTAGTAAGCAAAGAAAAATATGCGGATCAATCGGTTTGGGAAGTCATCAAAACTATCGCCGATTTTCAACAACCTCTATTAATTTGTGTTAACAAATTAAACGAAGGCAATGAAACTGAGATAGTAAATTCCTTAAAGCAAAAATGGCAACAACACCGTACCGATCCGGTACCGGAAATTATACCGCTGTTATTTCAAAAACTAACCGGCAATCCAGACTGGCCGGACACAATTTGTCCAAAAGCGTTTAGATTAGCCAAAAAAATAGGTCATCGCCAGCATCTTATCCATCAGCAAAACTGGTTACAACGTTATTGGCAAACTTGGCTGGAACCCATAGTCGCTGAACATCAAGCTCAACGTCATTGGCAAACCTTGGTCGATCAATGCCTTGCACAGGCTCAGCAAGCTTATCTACGTGATTATCTTGACCACCCACACCATTATGATACGTTTCAGACTGCTATCCTGAATATGCTGAATTTGCTGGAAATTCCCGGCATTGCCAAAGCTATCAGCAAAACGCGCCGTCTCATGACCTGGCCAGTACGCACCTTGATTAATCTGGGTAAAAACAATTTTAACGGTCTGCAAGGACAGGAGATGCTGGTATTAAACGTAATCGGTGAGCATGTCATGATACAGCTGGCCGACAAACTGCTGGAAAAAAATGAGACAGAAGCCCAGCCCAGCGCTTGGTGGAAAGATACCGCCATTATTTTGCGACAAAAAAAACCGGCTATATTGCACGATTATGCTCTGGCAGTAACTGATTACCATCAGCATTTTCAACAGAATGTGGAAGCTGCTGCACAGCGGCTGTTTCTTAAACTTCAGGATCAGCCTGTCATACTCAATAGTTTACGCACCACCCGTGCCACGACTGACGTTGCCGCCATTTTGCTGGCTCTGCAAACTGGCGGGATTGGTTTACACGATCTGGTATTAACCCCTGTATTGCTAAGTGTTAGTTCATTGCTGGCTGAAAGCGCCATAGGCAGTTATATGCACCGGGTAGAAGCGGAACTTAAGCAGCAACAATTAAGCAAAGTAAAAACGCAATTATTTGTCAATTGTTTACAACAAAGACTTTATCAACTGCCACAACTCAGTCACAACAATAATCGTTTTAATATTTACGAAAGCCAATGCCATCAGGCTGAACAATTGCTAAAAGAGAAAAAACATGGACTACGCTTGTTGTAAAATCAATCTGCTAGCAAGTATTAACCCATTTTTAACCATTACCAGTCTGACAGACTGTTCCAGGAAACATTTATGATGTCCGCTTACTATGATTTGTTAAGCCAAGCACGCAATTGGGCAGAACAAGCGGTGCATAGCGGGCGTTTACATGCCGAACAGGCACAGGCTTTATTTGATATTGATCATACCAGCCCACAAAAGCTGTTTTCAAACCGTGAGCATAATACTTGTAAACCTTTATTGGTTGCTTTCATGGGCGGTACCGGTGTAGGTAAAAGCAGCTTATTAAACCGTCTGGCCCAACAGCCGATTGCCAAAGCAGGCATACAACGACCTACCTCGCGGGAAGTAACCCTTTATCATCATGAAAGCATTAATGTAAACCAACTACCCGAAGGCTTACCCTTACACAGCGTCAAACTCAGCCAACATAATAATGCTGATCAGCAAAACATTATCTGGATGGATATGCCTGATTTTGACAGTGTGGAATTAGGTAATCACACACTGGTTAAACAATGGTTGCCCTATATTGATGTATTGCTGTACGTGGTGAGCCCGGAGCGCTATCGAGATAACAAAGCCTGGCAATTACTGCTAAACGAAGGTATGAAGCACGCATGGCTGTTTGTGATGAACCAGTGGGACAGAGGCCAACCAGAACAATTTTTGGACTTTAAACAACAATTATTAAAAGCCGGATTTAACCATCCGCTTTTGTTTCGCACGAGTTGCAGCGAACCAGAAGGTGATGAATTTGCCCTGCTATTGGCGCAATTGCACACACTTTCCGAACAGCATAGTGTAGTGCAACTTGAGCAGCGCAATGAGCAATGGCGTAATCAGCAATTGCAAAGCGTTCTAAAACAATTATTAGACGAAACAGGACAACGGGACTTTTTGCAACTACAAAAATCTTATACCCAGTTATGGGAACAAAGCGAAACATCCTTTATGCAAGGCTTGGCGTGGCCGCTGCAAAATCTGGCTAAACTTTGGGCAGAACAACCCACCCAAAAGCCAAGCATAAAACTGTGGGATGAGTGGGCGCAAAGCCGATTTGATGATATTTTAGATGAAGTGGTACTGCAAGCTGCACAATTAAATATCCCCAGCAAACCATTGAAAGCACGTCTGCAAGGCATTAAAATCCAAGCGGATAAAAAAGTCAGGCACTCTACCGAACTAGCAGGCCGAGAAGCATTGCTTAACCCCGGTAATAGTTTGCATCGTTTTCTGCTTAAATTTACCGCCATCAGCGAAACTTTGCTACCGCTTGCGGCAATGAGTGTGGTTGGTTATCAAGTGTTTATGGGATATTTTCACAGCAGCATTGCCAACAACTCTGCGACCTATTTGGGATTGGATTTTGCTATCCACAGTGTCATGCTCATTTCCTTAAGCTGGTTAATTCCCTATTTTATACATAAAAAAATTCAGCCTTCTTTAGAAAAAAACGCATTACGCGGTTTACACAAAGGTTTGCAGCAAGCTTTAGCTAACTTGAATCAGGATATTGAGAATGCCTTGAGCGAAGAGCAATCCACTAATGTAGAGTTACAGGAAGAAATTCGCGCATTACTGGCGAAAGTGACACCGTCATCCGTTCCCAAACTGGAACGTGATAGTTTATTGGGTAGGGTATTGATTAATTCGTAAATGGATGACACTGAGGCGCTAAGTATCTGTATTATCTATTGTAAATAGTCTTGATTCTATCTGGAGATTTAGTATAGCAGTTTTAATCTGATCTTATAGTGAAGGATAAAGATCGACCCTAAGGCGACAATCATCGACGTTTTACCAATGGCAGTAGTTGAATGTATTGCCGACAGTAGGATAATGACATGGTTTTCTGGAAACGTCTGTTCATTGAAGCAGGCAGTGGGGCGTGGTATATTCAACGTTGTTATATATGAATACTGGAGTGTTTACTATGGCTACTACTAGCTTGAGTCTTGGGGAGCATTGGGAAGTCTTTATTAGGAGTGAAATCGCTAGTGGCCGCTACGGCTCGGCAAGTGAGGTTGTGCGGGATGCTTTGCGGGAACTTGAGGAACGCAAGCATAAACTCGCAGCATTACGGGTGCATCTTGCTGAGGGCGCTGCGCAAGCCAGTAAAGGCGAATTTGTTCAGGATTATACTGTTGCCGCCGTTATTCGGGAGTTGGATAACGAGGGATAATGGCAACTTATAGGATAACCCCCAGGGCGCTTAGTGACTTGAAGAGCATTGGCCGCTACACGGCAGAAAAATGGGGTAAGCCGCAACGGAACCGCTATTTAGCAGATATTGATAAACGGTTTAATTGGTTAGCCAAGCAACCACATCTAGGCAAACATCGGTCGGATATTGCCGAAGGCTATTACTGTTTTCCTCAAGGTTCTCATTTGATTTTTTATATGCTCAATCCCTTGGGAATCGACATTATCGGGATACCGCATCAATCGATGGATTTCGTCGCTTATTTCGACCAATGATTAGTCAATATCTGGTATCGACCCACAGGAAACATTGGGCTATGGAATTAGGCTTCCCGATAATGGTCATTGGTAAAGCGGCAATTTGTGATACTGACCAGGGCACCCATCTATGATTCGATGCAGGATATTTCAAAATTGCGTTTACAATAAGAGGTTCGTGTAAGGGTGGGGATTAAATATGGGAGTGCCATTAGCCCGGTTTAGACCCACAAATGTCATACGAAAGATTGAAAAAACAGCTTATTCACATAACAATGAATAAGTCAGATTAAGCGAAGCGTTGAGCTAGGCTTAATCATCAGAATACTCTCAGAATACTTAAATCTCAAATCGTAGTGTTGATTATATTTGTCGTAAATTGAGCATCAACTCAGTGATGATTTATCCAGACGCTGAAACGCACTCAAGCTTATTATAATTTCCGCGCCGCCTTGTTTATGGTTATGAAAGGTCAATTCTGCATCGTGCAATTGCGCGAGGCGTTGCACAATAAGCAGACCTAAACCGCTACCATAACCCTGAACATCATTATGATACGAAAAGGTATTCAGCTCCGCAGGTGTCATGGGCAGACCGGGGCCTTGGTCGGTGACGCATAACTCCATTTTGCGCCCCAGATTTTGGGTGCTG
Organism: Methylomonas sp. AM2-LC; assembly: GCF_039904985.1. Taxonomy (NCBI): domain Bacteria; kingdom Pseudomonadati; phylum Pseudomonadota; class Gammaproteobacteria; order Methylococcales; family Methylococcaceae; genus Methylomonas; species Methylomonas sp. AM2-LC. Next base: position 1,819,045 of record NZ_CP157005.1, on the reverse strand, counting down.
AGTTTAACCTGTCCACCGCCATGCTTGACACCGTTGTCGATCAGGTTATACAAAAGCCGCCGCAAGGCCATCGGCTTGTAGCGCACCGGCGGTAGTTTTTCCAGGGACAGGGTTAAATCCACTTGGGCGCGTTGATATTTTTTCTCTATATCCAGTAATAACGGCGTGATTTCACCTATCTGCCAAGGTTCAGCTTCTTCGATATTAACCCGAGCCAGTTCGATAAAGCGTGTTAATATCCCGCTCATTTCCTCTATATCGTCCTTCATCCCTAGCTTTATATCGTCCGCATCTTCAGCCATCAATTCGGTAGCCAGGCGGATACGCGTTAACGGTGTGCGCAAATCATGAGAAATACCCGCCAGCAAAAACTCCTGTTCTTTGACTATATGGTCAAGATCGGCTCGCAGCTGGTTTAACGCTTGGCCCACCTCTTGAATTTCGATCGGGCCACGTGGATTAATGTCCACACTATTTAAATCGCGGCCTATAGCTCTTGCGCCCTCGGCTAAATCTTTTAATGGGGCATTCAGGTAACGCGCAATCAAATAAGCCATAACAGCCGACAAAAATCCGTTTACCAGAAAAACTATCCTTACAAGAGTTGGTGCATTGCCTATGTCTCCAACCGGAAAACCTATCGAAAATGCTGGAGCCTTGGTATGCATCAGCCAAAGCAGGTTTTGCGGTTGACGCTGTAAACGTAACAATACCGCATCACTTCCGGCCTGATTCAGGCTGTCCTGCAACCTATTAAATAGTGGCAAGTCCGGTAGTGCCTCATAGCGTTGATCAGCGTTGTTTACAAGCACCATACCTCTTTGTTGCTGCAAACGTTCTAGCAGCTGGTGATTGGCGTCTTTATCGCTGTGTGTGACAAAATCTTCGACAATCATCATCAGCGATTGAGTGGTTGTGGCGAGCCACCGTCCGGCCGGTTGTGTTAAAAAAAAGGCAAGGGTCGACCATGCCAGGAAGAAATTAAACACCATGATAAACAGCGTTAACAGCAACATGCGTCCAAATAATGTTTTAGGAAAAACCTTCATGCTAGCTCATCTTGTTGTTGCGTCAGCATATAACCCCGTCCTCGCACTGTTTGTAAATAGCAGGGCCGGGCCGGATCGTCTTCCAGCAGGCGACGCAAGCGGGATACCTGTACATCCAGGGAACGATTTTCATAGTCGTGGTCACGACCATTGATCAAATAAGCCAGACGTTCACGCGAAAGTGGTGTTCCAGCGTGTTGCGCAAGCACATTCAGCAAGGCGAATTCATTGCCGGTCAGCGCGATCTGTGCGTCTTCCCGGTATAAACAGCGTTGCGTGGAATCCAGGCGATACGGGCCAAAATACAATGACGAACTGTTTGCTATCGGTATGGCGGCAGCCACGCGCGGACGACGACGCAACACGGCATGAATTCGGGCGACTAGTTCACGCGGTTCAAACGGCTTGGGCAAATAATCATCAGCGCCACCATCCAAACCTGAGATGCGCGACTCAGCGCTGCCATTGGCAGTCAACATAATAATAGGCGGATTATTTTTATCGGCACTTAGCCTTTGACAAATTGACAAGCCTTGCTCGCCTGGCAGCATCCAGTCCAGCACGATTAAATCGATAGGGTCACGTTCCAATTTCATAGTCATTTCCAGAGCATCGCCAACGCCACTTACCACAAAACCCTGTTGACTAAGATAGCGTTTCAATAGCGACCGTATCCGCAGGTCGTCATCGACAATCAGTATTTTTGCTTGCTGCATGAGTTTATCCGGTTAGCCGTTTAATTAGGCTTGAGTATATCAATCTTTATTTGCTGGGCTGCCGGATTGTTACATTTGGTTACAATTCGATTCGTGTTACTGAGAGGACTTTCAGATAAGCTAATTGAAGCTTGATTAGAGTGTATTAGGCCGACGATCAATCGCAATTTTTAATTAATACTTACAGGAAAATACATAACCATGACTTACGATCAACGCGTCCTTCCTAGGCAGAACATAAAAATACTGGCCGCATTCATCCTGATCTTGGTGGATCAAACCCCCATGGCACAAACAGTCACCACAGCACCGTCAGCTATCGAACAAGCAGTTGAAAAAGTACTCAAGACGCACCCTGAACTGGTCCGCGATGCGTTGAACGAGTTGCAACGCCGTGAAACCGCCGACATAGCAAAACAGGAGGCGACCACGCTGGCCGAGTCTACCAAGGAAATTTATTCAGAAACCGGCTCCATTGTGTTGGGCAATCCTACGGGTGACGTCACCCTGGTAGAGTTTATCGACTATCACTGCGGTTACTGCAAAAAAATGGCGCCCGGTATTGAGCAGCTAATCCAGCGCGACAGCCAGTTGCGTGTATTGGTAAAGCAATTGCCCGTACTGGGTCCGGAATCGATTGCTGCGGCCCAGTTGATGCTGTCAGTCGAATCAGGCCCGACTGTAGCGCAGGTGCATCAGACCTTGATAACCAATCAGGATCTTGATGCTGCCAGCCTATCTCTTATCGAACAGAAATATCAGCTCAAGCCGGTAAACAAGATTTTGGCCAACCGTGGTTTGGGTGAAGTGCGGGTGTTGTCCGAGAAATTGGGCATTCAAGGTACGCCAGTGCTGATCATTGGTGACACGATATTTCGCGGAGCGGTTGAAACAGCACAATTGGAGGAGGCGATCCAGATGGCCCGCAATACCCTGTTGACTCGTTCCAAGGCCAAATCCTGATTTGCAACATATATCAATTTACCACCAACCGTTGGGCTATTTTTTGCCAAGCGGTAAACCTACCCACGCAGGAATATTAATCATGAAAAACATAACTCGATTTCTGATTGGCCTTTTGGCACTAACAGCAGTCACGATTTCCCAGGCGGCAACTGATCCAGTTTCCGCCATTCAGAATACGGCAACCGGGCAATGTATCACCCTTACGCAACCGATGACGATGACGAAGTGTGATCTGTCGGCAAAACAGAATTTCAATTTTCCGGCTACCGGCGAAATCACTATTGAACCCAATTTGGCAGTCTCGGGTGCCAATTGCCTGACCGGCAGCTTTACAGTCGATGGTCCGGTCAGCATGAGTAGTTGTAACGCCCTTAGCTCGAATTGGTGGCGCTCTGGCAAGCAAATCCGCCTGTCAGGTGGGACGCAATGTCTGACTCAGATGGGCTCAAACCTTGAGATGCAATCTTGCCTAGCCGATAACGTCAATCAGCAGTGGACTCTGGCCAGCGAAGTCGCGGCCGATTGGCCACGTACTGGTTTGACTTCGATGACCAGCACCCCGACCGGCTTCTGTCTTCAGGTGGGCGCAGCTATCCCCACCACCCCCACCAAGCCGAGAAAAATAGGCGGCATTACCATTCCTAGCCCCCCTAACCCTGCATCGCTAAGATCCGCATCCTGTAAACAGTATATGAATGAATTTTTTCAGTTCACACCGACCGGAACCATTGTGGTGCAAGGTATGTGCGTAACTGATGGCGGCGATGGTGCGGTCGGTGATCAAGTTGTACTCATGACATGTGATGGCCGCATTAATCAGCAATGGACACGCAACGGCGATACCATCCTTTCCAAGAAAAACGGACTCTGTATCGGTATCACCAACAATTCTTCGGACCCTAACGCGACTACACAGTTACAAAAGTGCGGCAGCGATCCACATCAGCAATTGGGCTTCAGTCGACTAGCTTCAAGCTGGCCACCGGCAGCATCGGTTCCGTCCACGGCAGTTTCGGGGGCTACGCTCACGAACCAGCAAGTAACAACTCTCGTCGACTGGATACAGGACGAGGTCTCGATCAGTAACATGCCATTCTGCTACAAGACAGGCAGCTACGACCGTGGTATCGGAATCAAACCTGATAGCTGCAAAAGCGGAAAAGAAATGGATGCGGGGCTATGCTATAAACCATGCAGTAGCGGTTTTAAGGGGGCCGCCACAATATGCAAAACGACCGATTCGTTAACCTACAATCCCGGTAGCCACTGCACCGCACATGCACCCAAATGGCTCGGAGGACGCTGTATCGCGTCGGCCATGAATTCCTGCAGGGCAGGCTACCGCAGTGACAATATAGCGACTTGCTGGATTAACAAAGCAAGCTATGATCGCGGCGCCGGTGAACTCCCGACCTCCTGCAATTCGAATCGGCAGCTTCAGGCAGGTCTTTGTTATCTTACACCTCGGTCTGGCTTCTCCTGCAACGTCACGAACTGTCAGCCGGTCTGTGCTGCTGGCAGTAAAGACTGCCTTGGGGCCTCGTGTACGAAAGATGTAAAAAACTGTACTGCTAGTATTACCGATATGGTAGTAAGCACGGCGGAAGTATTGGCCTTCATAGTCACCGAAGGTGAGTCCGCTGCAGTCGATGAGGCTGTGAATGCCGTCAAGAATGCGAAAAATGCAAACGATCTCGCTCAGGCTATAATTAATTTGCAGAGCGATGTGGAGAGCTTTATGCAAGGGGCAGAAACTAATTTCGCAGCGTTTTCAACGACGCAAGTGGAAGCCTCGGTAGCGGCAGTGTATGAACGCGGGTCTGACAACTACAATTACATCGCCCGTGAATGGGCTGCGCGTTTGCTGCTTATCAATATTGCCCAGTTGGAGCTGGACCTCGACACCATACTTATTACTACGCTCGATCCAACTGGCGTAACCTCCACAATCAATGCCTTTGCCAAACCACCCTGTAGACAGCACAGGACTATGCCGCAAGTCTAGTCTATTTCACTGAACCGAGCCTGCCGCGACTCTTACTCTTAGTCGCGGCAGGCTTTTTTTTGCCTGTTTATGAAGGGCCGTAGGACGTAATGCGTGACGGGGTTGCAAACCCCGACCGGCATTATGTACCGAACAAGAAATTGTCCTATAGGTCAGACACATATTGTTCGTGCTCGACATCAATTCACACAAAATATTGGGCAATGAAAAGATGTTGCCATCGGGGCTGCAGTTTATCGTTAATACGGCTTGGAGAGTCAAGTGAATCTCCTCTGCTTACTTTTCTAAGTCGTGACGCATCGCGTTGATTATTTCGTCTTTCGACTCTCTGTAGCGCTCATATTGCTGCGGAGATAAAGTGCCGCGCAGTATCTCGTCTTTTTGTTGCAGAATTGCTTTGATATCCTGAATTTTAAACAGCAGCATACTGGAGCCTTTTAGGATAGGTTCTACTTTTTCCGCATAGGCAAGGTTAATGCCGTTAATTTTGTTGGTTGCTTCTGGAGTAAGGTCCAGTTTTTCCTGCATAAAGCGGGTTTGCACGGTCGCGCGTTGTAGGGGAGTGGTTTTAAGCAGAAACTCAAGATCATTTGGCATAACACACGGTGGCGGCAACAACAAAGCCAGTGCAAGCAAGGATTTTAAAGGGCGCATATTGTCTCCAACTATTTTTTTTAACATACACTGAATACAGAGAAGCCGCAAACCGGAGTCGGGAGTAAATTGACAATCCATTTTTGCCAGTCATCAATAGGCGTAGAAATGTTGGGTAACGAAAAAATGCGGCCAATCCTATTAAGCTAGTTTCGGTTTGACTGTATTTAAGTCATAAGCATCCGTTCACTGAAAATAGGTGAAGGTCCCTGGATGGTCGTTATGCATGACGATCCTTGTCATAAGGGCAAATTGTCGAACATATTCATTGCCATAAAGCAGCCAGTCGCCAATGTCAGGTTTTGGCCGGACCTTGCCTTTCAATGTCTGATCTGGTTCAAAACAATTTACAAAATCGTCAGATAGAATCTAGACTTTAAAACATGAAGCATTTACGTATCTTTAATTCGCAAGAAACCTCAGCTAAATACACCGCATCAATACCCTGTTGTATAAGAAAACTGCGTTTTGTACTCACGCGACTCCAAAGGAGCCCCCTACCCTAAATCTTAGTGCAAAATAACAGGCTAGCGCTCTCCCCTATTGCCCCTTTAATGACGACATCAAATCTTTAAAGTCGCCCGAAAGTGATTGTAAAGTGTTTTGATATTTAACCATGGCTTCGGCATATTTTGCTTGCTCGATATGGCCTTCCACGGTATTACCATCCAGGGAAGATTGCTGAGGAATACGAAAGCGTAGTTCGGCCCCAAATAAGGGATTATTATCGGCCAAATGACTTTGCTGAGTTTGCTTTAACCCCACAGCATTGTTACCTAAAAGTTGTTGAAACACTTGTTTGAAATCCAAGTCACGCGCTTTGTAGTCTGGCGTGTCTGCATTGGCTAAATTCGAAGCCAAAACTTGCATATGCTTTTCACGTAGCATGAGCATTTGTGGGCCAGTGCTCAATACATTTTCGATAGAGAGTGAATTGAATGCCATAATTAACAACTATTGATGCTTAAAACCATCTAAAAGCATTAACTATGCCATATTCTATATGTATAAATATTAACAATAAGCTGGAAATATAAGAAAAACCAGCGTCAAAAAACTAACATCCCGAAATCAGCTAACAACGAGGACTGCTATTTGACTTTTAATTAACTGCACTTCGTACAAATAATAGCGCACCTACATCTGTATATACCTCATCGTGTTGCGTACCCTGCGGCGCTAATTGATAATCGCCACTACACAACAGACTGTCGTCCAGAAACACTTCACCTTGCACCACTAAACACTCTTCCTCCAGTGGATGCGCATGGCTAATAAACTTTGCACCGGCTTGCAAACGGTAAAAACCAGACTCCCTGATGCCATCGTTCCATAAAACTTTTTTTTGTATGCCTTCCACTACCGGTTGCCAATCTTGGTTAGCATAAGCAGAAATACTTTGCGATAAATCAGTGCCGGGCAATACGCCGCCCACCAGTTCACGCAATACATTTGCCGTATCGCCCAACGAAGTGCCACGCAGATACGCCAACGCGCCACTAGTAGACTTAATTGCGGCATGTCTGCTACCCGGTGGACTGACATGATAATCCAATGGACCTAAAGTGGTATCACCCAATTGCAATTCACCCTGCAATACAATACCTTCTTCCAACCAATGATGACGGTGAGGCAACAGACTGGAACCGGGTGCAAACTTTATCAAAACCGAGTTACCTTCAGGACCGTTCCAAAGTGACTTAACGCGGATACCATTCATAAGATTTTTCCACGAGCCATCTTTACCACGTAACGTTAAAAATGCCGCTTGTCTGGCAACACTAGCCTCTGTCAGATTGAGCAGATTGAGACGCATGCTTTGTTTGCGTTCAGGTTTAACGGCTATCGGTGCAATTTTCTCAATAATGAGTCGATTAAGCGCTTCTTGCTCGGACTGTGTTGATACTGTCATGGACTTACTCGTGTTTATCAATTAAAAGGTTTCAGTCAACTGGGTTGCCAAGTTTTGCTGTAATAACTGCAATCCACGGCGTATATGCGATTTAACGGTACCCAATGGCAATCCGCTGCAGACGGCTATTTCATCGTGACTTAAGCCGCGAAAAAAAGACAACGACAGCAAATGCCTGGGTACAGGTTCCAAATCGGCTAATGCTGATTGCAACTGCTGGCTTTGCTGTACCGCTACCAATATATTCGGCGGCTCATCTGCATCAGATGCGGCAATTAATTGCAAAGTTTCCTCATCAAGCTCTATTTCATCGCTTTCAATTTTACGCAGGGCATCTAAAGCTCTGCTGCGGGCTATGGTCATTACCCAGGCTTTTACCGAACCCCGTTCAGGGCTATAGCGGGGTGCTTGTCGCCATACCTGCCAAAAAGTATCTTGCACCACTTCTTCGGCCAACGGTACTTGTTTAGTAATACGCAAGACCAAACCATACACATAGTCCACTAAATGGTCATACAGTAAACCAAGTGCAACTTGATCACTATCTATTACCCTGACTATATAATCTTGGCATAGTTTCTCACTTGCTAATGCCTGATCACCGGGTGGCCCTTCCGTTCCCATCCTCAATTCAGCGGTATTTTGCATGTGATCAGCAATCATTGATTTATTACCCTGTTATTAGCATACGTTACTGACGTAATTTTGGATGAAAAAATATCAAACTATTTTATTCCAATTTTGCTCTGAAAGCGCCCATAGCCTATCACAACATTTTTTTCTAACCTATACCACCCTATCTACGCCAATTAATCCCTCTTATTTTATTTGTACTGCATCCAAAAAGTTTTCTTTTGCGTATTGGTTATTGCTGGCCGAATTCAAAGTTTAAAACATGATACTAGCTTAGAGAAACACAGTGGCTAATCGAGGTTTTAAGCAATGAAAACTGTTGCATAACAGTTACTAGCACTTGCAAATACGTAAATTCTTAATTATGAGGTTCCATTATGAAAAAAAAACTAGGCTTTCTATTATTAAGCTGCTCCTGGGCACTAGCCAACAGCGCTGTAGCTTCTGACTTTGATTTTAAAGGAAATTTCCAACATGACAACGATGTCATGAGCTTTAATCTAACCATTAACTCCCCGGACAACTTAACCGTTTTCACCTCTTCCTCGTTGCAGGGTGGTTTTGACACGGTATTGACTTTATGGGATAGCAATGGAAACCAAGTATTTGAAGATGCCGATGGTAGCAGTAGTGGTTTAGGTGGCTCGTTATCCTCAAATGGTACTGTTTATAACTACAGTGAGAATGATAGCTTTTTCTCCCTATTCCTTAACCCCGGTCATTATCTAGCGACTTTAACCCAATACGACAACTTATCAGCTAGCGATAAACTGACAGATGGTTTTTTTAGAAATGATCCTAATTTTACTGCGGCATTTGGCTGCTCTAACGGTGTCTTTTGTGATGGCATACAACGTTTTGACAACCATGGTAATTTACTGGCATCACAAAACTTAACTTCAGAATGGAGTCTGCATTTTTTGAATGCCGAAAATGCAGCAGTCAGCTCCGTACCGGAAGCACCTGGCGAACTATTAATGGCTACTGGCTTATGTCTATTGTTTGCCGTCAGAAAATATCAAGCGACTAAACCTACAGCCTTATTCGCCTGAAAACAAATTTTTTAATTAACTGCATCCATCTTTACTTTGCTTACGTATTAATACTGACTGTCGCTAACGGCAGCCATTTAAAATTTATAGAGGAATTGAGATCATGAACTTTTTTAAGCGTTACAAAAAACCTTTACTGCCAGCCGTTTTCGGCTTATTACTTTTGCCTGCCGGAATTCAATCGGCATTAGCAGCCAATCACCGCGAAGCGCCATTAACAGCCTTGGATACTAAAGCGGATATTACCGACTGGTATGCTTTTGTTAGTTATGACGATCCTAACAAGTTGACCATGATTTTAAACGTGGACCCACTGCTGGAACCCAGCAACGGTCCAAACTATTTTCCTTTCGATCCAGAAATACTCTATGAAATGAAAGTAGACAACAATTTTGATGCTGAAGAAGATATCACCTTGCAATTCCGTTTCAAAACCGAAAATCGTTTACCCTCTGTTTTTACCAGTATGGTGGGTGTTGGTAATGGTGGTTATGTGCCTAGCAACGGACCTAATCAAGATAAATATCCTACCGGCAGTTTACTTGCGCCACCAGCTATTACCGCCTTAGACGGATCTGGATCAGAAGGTTTAGGCGTTAGACAAAGTTATACTGTAACCATGATTAAGGGTAAAGGGGCAAATCGCAAAGTAATCGATTTAAGCCAACAGCATGCGCTCTATGCAGTACCCTCTAATGTAGGCCCACGTACAATGCCCGATTATAAAAGCTTGGCTGCTCAAGGTGTATACAATTTGGGAAATGGTGTGCGGGTATTTTCCGGCACCGTGGACGATCCGTTTTACATAGACTTGGGAGCCACCTTCGACAGTGTTAATTATCGAACAGGGGCTTCGGGTGTTGATGTTCCCGCCGTGTTCAGCGATGCGCAATATGCGGCCGACAATAAAAACTTTGCTGCGGATGATGTTTCTGGCTTCAATGTTAACACTATCGCCATCGAAATCCCGATAGCCATGTTGACCGCAGACGGTAAAGCACATACGGCATCTGAAGCTTTAGCCGTACTAGGCACCTATGCAACAACCTCTAGACCGCGTACTAAATCGTATGCAGAAATACCCGGTGATAAACCAAGACTAGCCAATAGTTATGTGCAAATTCAACGTATGGGTAATCCGCTGATCAATGAGTTATTAATCGGCACCGGCGATAAAGATCGTTTCAGCATGAGCGACCCAAAACACGACAGTAATTTTGCAAACTATCTGTTAGATCCATTATTACCCAGAGCGGTTAATGCTTTATATAGCGGTGGCGTTCCTATCCCAGCATCCCCTAGAACCGATTTACTTCCATTAGTTGTGTATACCGCACCCATTTGCCCAGGTTGCACAAGCAGCCAGCAAGGCCCGGTTGCTGACTTACTTAGAGTGAACACTGGTATTGCTGCCGCTACCCCGGAAAACCGTAAACGTATGGGATTTATTGCTGGCGATAGTGCCGGTTTCCCAAATGGTCGCCGCGTATCGGATGACGTTACCGACATTGCCTTACAAGTTGTGGCTGGTGTATTGAATCCTGCATTCAACAGTTTTCCAAACAATCGTTTGGCCGATGGTGTAAACGCTAACGATCACAGCTATCAGGAAAGTTTCCCATATGTTGCATTTGCTAACAGTGGTAGACAAAGCCGACACGTTGATCCTGGTGAAGCAGGTTGTTTCGATGCTAAAGATTTGTCTAAGGCTGTCAATTGCCCAACGCAATAATGGTTTGTGGACTGAGTAAGGTCTAAATAACTGCTCAGTGGTAAGGACACCAAAGGTTGCCCACGCGGAAGATGAAATGAAACTGCGTGGGCATTACCCTGCCCACTCCACACGAAGAGTAACGAAATAATTCGCTGAACGCCACTCAGAAATTACGTTTCCAGCCACTCCCAACGCGATGAGGATACTCTCTTATGACATATAGACAGCTTATCTGTAAATTTTTAAAACAGATGCAGACAATCACTCTAATTTTGGCAGCATTGACCATCTACAGTAATGCCCAAGCTATTCCTTATACACCCGATAATCCGCAACAAGTACTGGAAAGCTTGCCTGCGCGAGGCACAGCCTGGCTAGAAGTTAGAAATTTACGTGACCGCGTCAAGGCGGCACCAAACGATTTAGCCGTGGCGTTAGAATTAGTAAAACGTTATATAGAATTGGGTAGAGCTGAGTCCGATCCTCGCTACTATGGTTATGCCGAAGCCGTGTTAACGCCTTGGCTGAAAAATGCTCACCCCAGTGCAGAAGTATTAACTTTACGCGCCACTTTGTACCAAAATAGGCATGAATTCCCGGCGGCACTTCATTATTTAAACCAAGCATTGGCGCAACAGCCACGTTTAGCGCAAGCCTGGTTAACCAAAGCACAAATTTTGGAAGTGCAAGGTCACTACACCCAGGCATTAAATCATTGCCTGCCTTTATTAAAACTGGCCGTGCCACTTACCAGCCAGGTTTGCATCAATTCCACACTAAGCTTAAGTGGGCAACTGAATACTGCTTATCAACAGCTACAGAAAGTAATGTTATCAGCCTCCTCTTCCTCAGCCGCAGAACAACAATGGGCGTGGGTTACTTTGGCAGAAATGGCAGAACGCCTAGGTGATACCGAGGCTGCCGAACAACATTATCAACAGGCCCGACAAATACCTTTGCAAAATGCCTATTTAACTAACACTTATGCCGACTTTTTACTCGATAGACAACGCTACCAAGAGGTTGTCAGCTTATTAAGTGAGCAAATCCGCGCCGATGGCCTATTACTGCGCTTAACCCTAGCCGAACAACACCTACATATGCCTGAGGCAGCTGAGCACATACAAATCTTGAAAGCTCGCTTTGCTGCCAGTCACTTACGGGGTGACACGGTACATCAAGGTGATGAAGCGCGTTTTTTACTCCATCTGCAAAATTCTGCCGGGCAGGCATTACCCCTGGCCTTGGCAAACTGGTCAATACAGCGTGAACCGCGCGATGCCCGCATTTTATTGGAAACAGCTCTTGCTACTCAACGTAGCCAAGCAGACGTTAAATCTGCTATAGCACTTTTACAAAATGCAGGCTTAGAAGATGTGCGCTTACAGACTCTTATTCAACGCTATCAGGAGCTACCCGCATGAAACTAATGTTCATTTTTAGTCTATTAAGCCTGCTCAGTTTCTCCGCTATGGCACATAAACCCAGCGATAGCTATCTAAGCATTAGCAACGAAGCACAGCAAAGCCATGGTCAATGGGATATTGCCTTGCGTGATCTGGAAACAGCTATCGGTTTGGATACCGATGATGATGGTGAAATTACCTGGCAAGAATTACACGCACAACAAGCCATGGTTACGGACTATGCCTTAAACAGACTTGTCATCAGCAACACAGAACAGCCCTGCGCACTAAATCCGACCGATTTTAAAGTAGATGAACACAGCGATGGCCATTACGCAGTGGTGTATTTTAAAATTGATTGCGCAAACTCTGGACCACAATTCAACATTAATTATCAATTATTTTTCGATTTTGACAGACAGCATCGCGGCTTACTGAAACTGAATAGCAATAACAGCCTTATTACGCATATATTTAGCCCCGAGCAACCCAACTATCAATTTAACGTCAATACCCAATCGCAACCCTTACAAGAGTTTTTGAGTTTTAGTTATGAAGGCTTACAGCATATCTGGAAAGGTTATGATCATATTTTGTTTTTGCTGAGTCTCATCCTGCCTGCAGCATTAAAACGTGACTATCGTGAATGGCACGCCAAACTAACACTGCGCAGTGTCTTTACCGATGTTCTGAAAATCGTTTCGGCATTTACCCTTGCTCATTCCATTACCTTGAGTCTGACCGCTTTACACTATATTGTACTGCCAAGTCGTTGGGTAGAATCAGCAATTGCCGCGTCGGTGGTATTAGCCGCCTTAAACAATATTTTTCCACGCTTTATGGCGCAACGTACTTGGTTTGCCTTTGGTTTTGGTTTAATTCACGGCATGGGTATTGCCGGCGTATTATTGGATTTAGGCTTACCAGACACCCATCGATTATATGGTTTGTTAGGCTTTAATCTAGGTGTTGAAGCGGGGCAACTGCTAATCGTTTCTGCGCTGTTGCCGCTGATTATCGTCTTGAGTCGCCGTGACTATTACGCAAAATATATACTGAAACCCGCTTCCAGCGGCATAATTACCATCGGTATGATTTGGTTACTGGAACGTAGTTTAGACTTTCAGGTATAGATTGTTACGGTAAAAAACCATGTGACAGCAGAAACCTAGGATCTACTGGTATATGCCTCGTTAATGACACCCTATGTTAGCGTAGATAATTCTGGTATAAAGCTTCATAGAACACGGGTAGGTAATATGCGCACATAGCACTATGTGCGTATGTAATCGCTATGTCGGATGTTTCGATCCATTTACTGATCAAGTTTTAGACTCACAGCGGTTAATTCTTTGAATATTATTTTGTTTCACAAAAATTGCATGGATGGTTCTGGCGCTGCCTGGGCCGCATGGTCGTACTTTAGAAATAACTCAAAATTTATTGGCGTGCAATATGATAAGCCTATGCCGCATTTTAATGCTGGGGATGATCTGTATATATTAGATTTTTCTTACAGTCCTGAAGCCATTATAGAGGCGGCGCAAAAAGCGCATACCATTACCTTAATTGATCATCATCAATCTGCCCAAAAAGAACATGAGCAGTATTGGGCAAGTCATGATATTCCTGAAAATGTCAAAATCAGCTTTGATTTAAACCACAGTGGCTGTGTTTTAGCATGGCAATACTTCTTTCCGGATAAGCCAGTACCGGAATTGTTAAGCATTATAGAAGACCATGATTTATGGAGTTTTAAATACCCAAGCACCAAAGCTATTATGTGTGCCTTGCACAACAAGACACCGTTTAAGATACAGAATTTACATAAATTGTATGGTAATACTTCGTTAAAAAATATAGAAAAAATGGGTGATCTGTTACTTGAACAACGTAATGGCAGTATTAAAAGACTTCTGGTTAAAAAGCATCCCATACAATTGGGGGGATTTAAGGGTTTAGCAGTCAACGCACCACCCGAATTTTCTAATGAAGTAGGTCATGCACTTGCGCATGAATCGAATACCTTTGGCACTACTTATCAATATGATGGTGATACACAGCGGTGGTGGTTTGCCATACGTTCAACAGGTAACTACGATGTCAGCGAAGTGGCAAAACAATATGGGGGTGGTGGCCATAAAAATGCTGCGGGTTTTAGTCTGGATCAGGATCATTTTGAAACCCTGTTTCAGAATAGGACTGCTTAACAACGAGTTTCGTTTAAGCCGATTTTTGGCATCAGAAATTCAACTCCTTTACCCTGCTTTTTTTGCTGAGCTAAATTAACGCTTCCAACTTCAGTTCAGATTGGTTCAGAATAAGTGTTCAAGTTGCCAGAATATGCACTTACAAAACGGGTGATTATTCAACGCTGTTTTGCAACTGCTTGACTTATCTTTAGTTGCGATTCTCTTTACCGATCAAGCCTTCCCATATCATACTTTTGACACGATGTGTGCCTTCGGTGTTTGTTACAAAGGCGATAAAGGCATCCTGTACACGACTAAATTCAACTCCAAAAACTTTTTTGAAGGCATCTTCAAACGGTATGCCATTGTGAACTTCACTTATTACACTAGCTAGGCGAGGTTGCACATCAGGAAAACCATGGCCATTAAAAGTGGTTCTAAGATACTCCACAAACCAAGCCCCTCCAAATTCAAGGCGGGCGTTGGCTTTAGGATCGTTCGCATCATGTACGTCGCCGCGCTGCATGCGGTGTACTACATCTGACATTTGCTCAGGAGTGAAGTTAGCTATGCTACGGGCCAACGCATGATCATAAGGTTGTGGTGGTAAGCCAAGAGAATAGCGGTACCAGAAACCATTAGTCAAACCACGTCCTTCAGTAATAAAACCAGGCACCACGCCATTGCCAGTTTGGCGTCTATCCTGAACATGGTTCAACTCATGTGCAACAGTACCTTTGG
This sequence comes from Methylomonas sp. AM2-LC, assembly GCF_039904985.1. NCBI lineage: Bacteria > Pseudomonadati > Pseudomonadota > Gammaproteobacteria > Methylococcales > Methylococcaceae > Methylomonas > Methylomonas sp. AM2-LC. The sequence goes on along the minus strand of NZ_CP157005.1, from coordinate 1,804,005 downwards.
TTAGGTCAGGTAAGGTATATAAACGCTTTAACGCTATAGTAAAACCCCGACCACTTCCTCCAGAAGGCGCATTATCATCATCAAGCAAACGCAGTTGCACTGGCTGTCCATCCAATAAGGTGGGATTAACCCATTGCTGAGTTTCTAATAACCAATTCCAGGCATTCTGAACTGTCAATAGAAAAGCATGGGCTTCTTTGGGATCAAGATTTGTGTCAGAATAGAGTTCGAATCGACCGTCGCCGCTGGTCATAACTAACGGTTCGTCAGGTGCATTGCCTGCAGCCAATACCCCACTTATCAATGACAGCCAAAGACTTGCTATCAGCAAACTAACCTTAAAGTGAAACTTTTTCAAACACAATCCTCTTATTTTATTTATTTCTGTGAACAGTACTGTTAAATTGGGTTCAGATACACCATAAAATCTATGGGGCATTTTCCTATATGATACCTTACTCAGGTATATACTTTGCTGGCTGATTTATTCAGATGTCGCCGAGAATAACGTTAAAACAGGTAGACTCTTTCCATCGATGGCACTTGGAAAGAGTCGATCAATGGCTGCCTATTAGCTTAACTGTGGTGGTTAGAGTGGCCTAATCCGCATTCTTCCTTGTGTTTTTGTGGATCTTGGCAGTGTTGATATAAGCAGGGTAAGCGTAATCCATATAAGCACATAAGAGGTAATAATGAACACCGATCAACAAGCTCTAAGCAAGGTGCCAGAGGTAACGCTAGTCTTTTGGATCATAAAAATTCTTGCTACAACACTTGGCGAAACAGGTGGCGATGCAGTCTCAATGTCTATGGACCTTGGTTATCTGGTTGGTACCGGAATATTTGCAGCAATCTTTATTGTTGCTGTAATTGCTCAAATATCGGTAAAGAAATTTCACCCGATCATCTACTGGACAACAATCATTGCAACGACAACAGTGGGTACGACGCTTGCCGATTTTGCAGATCGTTCGCTAGATATTGGTTATACAGGCGGTACGACAATACTGTTCAGTTTGCTCATGGCATCGCTGTTCATTTGGTATCGTATTCTGGGTTCGGTGGCGGTTAATACTGTGACTTCACCGAAATCTGAAATGTTTTACTGGATCACCATCATGTTTTCTCAAACCTTGGGAACCGCGCTCGGTGATTGGACGGCAAATTCAGCTGACCTTGGCTACAGTGGCAGCGCGATAGTTTTTGGCTTGATGTTAGTAATCATTGCAGTGGCGTATTACAAAACAAAAATTTCCCATACAATCTTGTTTTGGTCAGCGTTTATACTTACGCGGCCACTTGGAGCCGTAGTCGGTGACTTCCTGGATAAGCCGATAAGTAAGGGTGGTTTGGAACTCAGCCGTTATTCGGCGTCAGCAACATTATTTGTTTTAATGGCCTGTTTTATCTTCTTTTTTGCGCAAAAACCTGCAAAACAAGTGCATTAAGCCCAACGCGCCGTCAATAACATTTATGGCTAGATAGTCGTTCCCTAGAAATACCTCAACTTAGTACGTTGTCGTTTTTGGGAGATAAAACGTGCCGAATTTCAATCAATTTGTAATTGTAAACTTATCCCCCCTATCAAAAACGGACAGATCTGTTGCCAATTTTGAAATCCAAATCCCTTTTGCTTATGTAACAATACATATGTCTTCATCTCTAGCAGGAAATAACCATAAATGAACAGGATCAAAGCCAAATCATCACGTGCCGAATTGGCCTACTCATTAGTTTGTGACTTGCAACATCGTTTTATTAATAGATTGAACAAGATCAGCAACAAGTTCGGTAATGGCAATGTTTTTGTACCGATAGAATGGTTGCGCGACCAGGGGAAGCATGGCGGAGGCATGCGCTATATGGCGACCGACGAGACGATATTCAATCGCGGGTCGGTCAATACCTCTCAGGTGCAGTATGACGATGATGACAGCAAGAAACTGGCATCCGCTTCGGCGATTTCCACCATTATCCATCCCGACAATCCGCTGGCACCTTCAGTGCATATTCACCTCAGCTGGACCGAAATGAAGGACGGCAGTGGTTATTGGCGAGTAATGGCTGACCTAAACCCATCTAACGAGTACGATGCGGATAAAGAACAGTTTGCCGAAAAACTCAGGCAGGCTGCAGCGGAACGGTACGATGAAGCTGCCGCACAGGGTAATAGTTACTTCAATATTCCAGTGCTGGGACGCCACCGCGGCGTGACGCATTTTTATCTGGAAAACTACTTTAGTGGTGATTTCAATATCGACCTGAATATGGCAAAGACGGTTGGCGAGGCTGCTATTGATGTTTATTGCGATATTTTCTCGGCTGCCCTCGATACTCGCACATCGCCAACCGACGAGATCCGCAACAAGCAGCTTGAATACCACACTCTGTATTTCTTTCAGGTATTGACACTAGACCGTGGGACTACGTCTGGCCTATTGGTGCATAACCAAAACGATATTGGCATCCTGGCATCGCTGCCATCGCATATAAACCGTGTCTTGCTGGCTTCATGGGTACAGAAAATGCCACCACCGCAGGATCAACTGTTGCAGAACATCCTCGATTGCCTGCCAGCAACGGACATCTGCCCGGTTGAAGATGATACCAAGCAGGCATTAGCGAATTGCCTACGGAAACATTACATGGCGCATCCAGAGGCGATCAACATGCAGGCCAAAGGCAACATCATCCCTCCAACCGTTAACAATCATCGTTGAGAAAGTGATTGCAAGCTTGTGAAAAAGTGCGTTCTCTTTATATCGAACCATAAAACTCGCAATATAAATATCTAGGAATTAACTTATGAGCGTTCACCAGATTAGTCGGCAGATGGTGAACTGGGAATTATCCCCGGTAGCAAGGGCGCAAAATCTTATATCGTTCGTGGTAAAGGCAATCCACAATCCTTTTGTTCTTGTTCACACGGAGCGGGACGCTTAATGAGCCGAAGCACCGCCAAAACGCAATTTGCTAGTATGCATTAAGGGTTAAACCTATAGGGTGGCAAGCAACGATTTTAGTTTTAAAAATGGAATGTATATTGCTTTTAATTATTAAGCCGTAAAAACGTTCTATTAATGCCCCAAACTGGCCCTTTAAGCGCCTCAGCATGGGGCAATGCACCGTTGCCGTGCATTACACAAAACCTTATGTGCTAAAAAGTGTTCGATCCGGAAGAGCTATAAGCGATGACGGGCATTTTTTAGCCCATCATTGCTATTACTTTTGACATAACAAAACAATGCTAAACAAGTTAAAAAACATATTTTCACTCTTTAAAATTTCTTTTGTAGCCGTCTCTTTATTTTTAGGAATACTGTTTATAAATCTGGTTTTTGTGATAACAGACGAATTTCACTTAGGTAAGATTGATAAAGAAGCTTTTGGAGATCTGGGATGTTTTGTTGGAGGGTATGTAGGTGCCTATTTTACTCTATGCAACGTCATTCTACTTTTTATTACCTTTAGGGATTACCGGAAAGCTTATACCAAGCAAAGTTTTGAGACTCATTTTTTTGAGTTATTAAAAATGCACAGGGAAAACGTATCAGAACTTCAAATAGAAGTTAAAACAGAAATAAAAGTAGAGAAAGGCAGAAAAGTTTTTGTACTTTTATACCGCGAGTTTAGATTTATTCTGCAAGCCATTGAAGATATAGAATCAAGCTTTTCTAATGAAGATAAATGTATCATTGCCTATTGTTGCTTATATTATGGAACGGGGAGAAACTCGACGCGTTTACTTAAAAATGCCTTGAGCCATTATGACAAGAATGAGTTTGTAAATAAGCTGTTAGATAAAATAAAAAACTATTTTGAACAGCTTGATCCGATTGAAAACGAGGATAAGAAATGGATTAAACATGAACTTTTCGGTGGCCATATAACACGTTTACGCCACTTATTTTTACATTTATATGAAACATTTAACTATGTTGACACCAATTGTACAGATACCAATGAAAAAGAAAAATATTTTAAAATAATTCGTGCGCAACTTTCGCTGCATGAACAAACTTTATTACTTTTTCATAGTATTTCACATATATCGGGCAAATGGAGTAAAGATATATTACTCAATTATAATATAGCCCAAAACTTTCCTCTTGATTTTGTCGATTCAGAAAAAGTACTGGATATAAAAAAGTTATTTAATTTAGACTAAATACGCCTATTAAAAAATCAAAACAGAGGGCAAGTTAACAATCAACCTGCTCTCTTTAATTGCAAGCTTCGATGCTGGCTTTCACTCTGAACTCCGGCAGTCTATGCAAGAATGACCGCTTCGATACACAACTAACTCAATTCACTAAAACTTATCGACGCTGAAAACCTATATCCGCTATTCGACAGTTTTGAACTAATGGAAACTGTCTTAAATCCCTATTGACAGGTTACAGCGGCATTATTTTGCAGTCGCAGGAAATAAAAACCAACAACTATAAAAGGAAAATATCTAAATTAAAGAATAACTGATTGATTGATAAGCTTAGTAATAAGGGTTGCCGATTCATGATCAGAAGGGAATTTTTTTGCCATGTTGCTTTTAATTAAAGTTTATAAACAAGATAGGCGGTTTATTTTAAATTTATGTAAATAAATCAAAGGTATTCTTAACTTAACTTTACATTTTTTTACATAAAACTCTGTCTAATTTCTAATTAATTGGCTGATAATCTGCTTAGGGAAAAGTAGGTGTTCGATGTATTTATGTCTTAATGATAGTGCATGAATAGTTCGAGCATTTCTTGACTTTTAATTGGAGAACGAAAATGTCTATCAGCAGCATATCAAGCAGTAGTAATTGGTTATATCAACTTAATAATAGCCAAAATATTAATTCTAGTAACAGTTCGAGTGGCAGCACAAATAGCAGTAATGGGCTTGACATGGCACCCCCGCCAGGACCACCACCCTCCGGTATTATGAGTGCAATTACCCAAGCTTTATCGCAAATAGGCATTGGTAGTAGCTCGTCATCTAGCTCGACTGGTTCAACAACAGCAACTGATTCAACGTCGGGGACATCTTCTTCGTCATCCACAACCAGTGCAGATGCCGCCCAGGCTTTGGCGACTTTTATGCAGAACCTGATGGCAGCATTGCATGCTCAAAGCGGCAGTGATAGCAATCAAGATACGGCAAACAGCAGCAATGGAAATACTGACAGCAACCAGGCAAATTCTACCAGCAGCATTAACGGTGCTGGTCGGACAGGCCCGAATATACAGGCTGACTTACAAAGTTTAATGCAAGAATTGTCATCCGCTTCCTCCTCGACAAGTTCGACCAGCTCAACAAGCTCATCGTCGTCAAGTACTACAGATTCCACACTCAGCAGTTTAGAAAAAAGTTTTAGCGATTTAGAGAGCGCTCTAGGTGGGAGTAGTACTGCGACTTTAAGTAGTTTTTTACAATCATTTTCCAGTAATCTACAAAACTTTTCTGGCAGCTCCGGTAGCTTGTTAAATACTCAGGCGTAATTTAGGTATTGTTATTGACACACTACGTCTGGTTTTTTTTAATACCGTCAATAACAGCATAAACAGGGCTGGTTAAATTAATTAAATTTAACCAGCCCAAAGGCTATTTACTTAAGACGGCTCTGGTTGCATTACATACTTTCCGTAATTCAACAATTTACGCTATATCCATTTTAACCCAATATTTTTACTCTACTCTATTCGAAACCAATCCAACTGTTGCCGTAGTTTCACTACATTACCGACAATAATTAAAGTGGGTGCTTTTATTTCATCTAATTCTGCATGTTGATGCATGTCGGCCAAACTGCCTGTTAATACCCGTTGCTGGCGAGTAGTGCCTTGCTGAATGATAGCAATCGGCAGCTCTGCGGGACAACCATGTGCTATCAATTCTTGGCAAATGGTTTCCAGCCCTACCAAGCCCATATAGATAACCACCGTTTGATTGGGTCTGGCTAATTGTGGCCAATCCAGATTGACTGTACCATCCTTGAGATGTCCGGTGACAAAAATACAGGACTGAGCGTAATCCCGATGGGTCAGCGGAATACCCGCATAACTGGCACAACCAGCGGCTGCGGTAATACCTGGAACCACCTGAAAACTGATACCTTGCTGCATTAAGGTTTCGATTTCTTCACCGCCGCGACCAAAAATAAATGGATCGCCCCCTTTCAACCTTGCCACGCGTTTGCCAGCCAGCGCCAGATCGGCTAGTAACTGGTTGATTGATTCTTGCGGCAAACTATGTAGGCTACGCTGCTTGCCGACGTAGATTTTTTCGGCATCGCGTCTGGCCATCTCCAACACACCGTCCGACACTAAGCGATCATACACAATCACGTCAGCCTGTTGCATCAATCGTAAGGCTTTAAAGGTCAGTAAATCCGGATCGCCCGGCCCGGCACCAATTAAATAGACCTCGCCGTGAGTTTGTGAGTTTTCAACGCGGGATAATTGCGTATTAAAATGCTGTTCCGCTTCCTGTTCCTGGCCTGCAAAGACTAATTCGGCAGTGCGCCCTTGCAGCACATTTTCCCAAAAAATCCTACGTTTTGCCGGTTGTGTTATATGTTGCTTAACCCTTTCCCGGTATTTTTCGGCAAATACCGCCAAGCGCCCATAAGCGGCCGGAATAGTGCTTTCAATTTTAGCGCGCAATAAGCGGATTAATACCGGCGAGGCACCACCTGAAGAAATGGCGACCAACAAAGGTGAACGATCGACAATAGCCGGAAATATAAAACTGCATAGATCTGGATTATCCACCACATTGACGGGAATATGCAGCTGATTCGCTGCTTGTGCAATTTCGATATTGGTGGGTAGGTGATTGGTGGCAGCGACCACCAGACGCATGCCTGTTAATACTTGTGGATTAAACGCTTGCTGGTGGACAACAATTATGCCGGCTTCCGCCATAGCTGCTACCTTAGCACCTATATCCAGAGCAACGACCACTATACGGGCATTAGCTTTTGCCAATAACTCAATTTTACGCGCGGCTATTTCGCCAGCGCCTATTACCAGACAGGGCTGGTCTTTCAATTTCAGGAAAAGGGGAAAATAATCCATGTGTACCGTTTTTGTGCAAAAGTGAAAGATAATCTTTAGAAAAGTTATCCGTATTTAGCTAAAAGACCGCTAATTTCAGCGCTGCGTAAAGCCTGATCCAAGCGCTGCCAATCTAATTCATTACCCGGCAATCCGAATCGCAAACTGACTGGCATGTTAAACAAACGCGTAAAAATTCCTTGTCTGGCTAACAATGTGTGTAATTTTTCAGCTTGTGGATGCACTACCCACTGAAAAAGTGCACTACTACCCTGCGTAACCCAGCCATTCTGATTTAATAGTGTGACCAAGCGCTGCCGTTGCTGACTAAGTGTCAGAATGGCGGCCTGTTGCCAAGCACGGTCTGCCAAAGCCAGAGCCGTAACATAACGGGCAGAATGACTGATCGTCCACGGACCCAGTTTTTCGGCAATGCGGGTTAGTAGCGTTTGTTCCGCAATCATAAAACCGCAACGAACACCCGCCAATCCAAAAAACTTGCCTACCGAACGCAGAATAATAAGCCCTTTCTTTACAGGCAAGGCCGAAAGGCTATATTCAGGCATGTTATCAATAAAAGCTTCATCCACGATCAACCATCCTCCACGTTGACTGAGTTTATGATGCCAGTCCAGCAATCGTGCTGGCTCCCATAATTTACCGGTAGGATTATTGGGGTTAATAATAATTAACACATCCAGAGTATCCAATTCCGATTCAATATTGTCGATATCCAATATGCGTAATTGATGGCCCGCATTTTCCCAGCCAGTAGCATGTTCTGCATAGGCGGGATGTAAAACACCCACCTGCGCGGGCGCTCTCAGTGTCGGCAATAGCTGGATAGCTGCTTGAGAACCTGCAACGGCTAATAAGGAAGAATTTTGATAATAAAGCCTGGCGTTTGGCAATAACTCGTCATTATCTTCCGGTAAACGTTGCCAACAATGGGCAGGTATAGCGGGTACCTGCCAGCCATTGGGATTAATACCTGTAGACAAATCCAGCCAATCAGTTAGGGGTATACCATACTGATGTGCCGCTTCCCGTAATCGCCCACCATGCTCAAGCAAAGTTAACACCGACAACAATAAGCAGCCACCATAGCCAGCAAGTGCGGTAAATTAATTGGCAAGCTCGATCAATATCGTTATTTTGTGGAATGTTTTTTCCGCCAAACCAAGGCTTTTGTTTAGGTACGCCAGCATAGATTGCTGGCCCGCCTAATTGCAAATTTAATGCCCCTGCCCCCGCAGACATAACCGGCCCGGCATTAGGGCTTTCCAGCAGTGGTGCGTGGTAGCGCCACGCCTGCAAAGCTTGAGAACTATTTCCTAATACGGTATAGCTTAAGGCTGTTAAGCGGGCAGGCAGCCAATTCATTGCATCGTCGAATCGGGCACTTGCCCATCCAAAATGGCGATAACGCAGGGTTTTGTAACCCCACATGGCATCTAGGGTATTGCTTAACCGATACAGTACTGCGCCAAATGGCCCCAGCAACACAAACCAGAATAATGGCGCAAACACTGCGTCTGCACCATTTTCCAATACAGATTCAATCGTAGCACGGCGTATATCTGCATCGCTCATATGAGCAGTTTGGCGGCTGACAATCTTGCTTACCTGCAAACGCGCATCGCTTAAATCGTTTGCTTGTAAAGCAATATGTACCGCTTGTGCATGTTGCTGCAAACTGCGCGCACCTATACAAAAATACAGGGTTAATGTACCGAAAACTATTTCCACCCATGGGGACTGGGGTTGCCAGAGCAGCCAGGCAAAACTTGGCACTATCGCCAGAATCATAGCCACAACCCCAAACAGGCGCTGATAATTCTCGGAAATATCAAGCCGCAGTAAACCCTGCTCTAAATACTTAACCCATTTACCAAACGCGACCAAGGGATGATAGGTGTTTGCAGGCTCACCCAAATAGTAATCTAAACTTATAGCTAAACCCAGAGTGACGCTCAATATGATGGCTGGTGTCATCGCTTTGTTAAGATTATTCCAAGGTGCCTAAATAAGCGCTAATAGCCTTAATATCTTCATCACTCAGCGTTTTGGCAATCATATTCATATGTCCGGCTTTACGTTCGCCACTTTTAAAATCATGTAATTGCTTGGCAAGATAATCGGCATGTTGACCAGCCAATCTGGGTACTTGTGCCTGACCGGTTAGTTTTGCACCATGACAACCCAAACACATATTCACCTTATCTTTACCCTGTTTGGCCAAGTTGGTATCGCCACCTGAAGATTTGCTGGGCAGACTAGCAAAATAAGCGGCTAAATTCTGGATATCAGCATCACTTAAATCCTTAGCCAAGGGTTGCATCATGGCATTGCTACGACTGCCAGTTTTAAAGCTGTTTAATTGCGCTTCCAGGTATGAGTGGCTTTGTCCAGCCAGACTGGGAAATAGTGCCATGCTACTCACACCTGCACTACCATGACAACCTTGACAAACCATTGCGCGATTTTTGCCAGCCACTAGATCTGCGGCATAAACATTAAAAGCACTGAAAGTTACCAGTAGAGCTGCACCGATTTTTTTATAATAGTTATGCATATCAGTTCCTCAATGAGCGAGTGGTTGAAAAAACTGTGCGGGTGATACAGCCATCACCCAAAGTGTCGGTAACATATTAGCGTATACCCTGTTTTTAAACCAGAACTGGCATTAACGCCACGCTTATCTTATTGATGTATAAATTAAAGTCTTAAGCAACTTAACAGCTTATACACTGCTTAACTACGACGTAAAGGTAGAACATGAAAAATATCCACTTCTATCATGGCAAAGGCTACAATCCAAAGACAGGCATCGTAAGCATCCAGCCAGGAGGATTGTATTAACCAGGCTGGAACCATGGCGGTTAAACAGATAAAAACGCATGCGTTAATCATTTTAAATTGATTTTGCCTTACTGCTACCCGCTCTGGAAAACGTATTTCAAGCTCTAATAGTGCAATCAGGGTAAACCAGAGTAAAGCATTGATAACTTCCAGCCATTCTTGCTGATAGACATATCCAAAAAACACCAGTACCACCAGCGCAATCAGGCTATTTCTGCAAGTTTCCTGGGTATTTTTACTAATATTGGCTAAATTTTCATCGGCTTCCAATTCATACAAAATCAACAAACCTACCCAAGCCAAAGCATCCAAAGCACTTATCAGGGTATCCAATAACGCATAAGCGATGATATTAATGCTCAGTAAAGTTAGCAGAATAAGTTTAGTTTTTGGATAGCGCAAAGATAGAATATTCATCAACAGAGTTTATATGAGATAAGTTGACCGTATAAATCGGGTGTTTATGTTGGGTAGATTTGTACTTACCCAACATGGCTTACAATGCAACCTCTGATTAGTAGGGTTACTTTACAAAGCAGGCTTTTTCTGCTGCCGCTTCTGCATCTTTTAACTGACCACGTAAATCTTTTGATTGTTTAGGGTCGCGAAAAGGCGCACCGTTTTCGCCAGGGGTTTTCTGCATTTGTACAAAAGTACGTGCGGCTTCGTAATCTGAAAAACTCAATTTTTCCGCAATTTTATCAATTTTACAACCGCAAGCGTATTGATTGATATAGCTGAGACCACCATGTTTGGCTACGCATTCCAGTACGTAATCCACTCGATCACGGGTTGGATATTCATTAATAAATGTTTCAGGCTCTGCTACTTCTGTGGAAGCTACAGACAAATCTGGCTCGTTTAACGTCGCACATGCTGTTAATAAAAACGCTAATGAAGCGGCAGATAAGAGTGAAATTTTTTGCATGTTATTGCTATCCTCAAGGTAAAAAACGGGTAAGATGTGGCATATAATTCAATAGCTGGCTAAAGTCAGTTATCTATACCGCTAATGCACAGTTTTGCTTTGCAAACTCGAAAAACGCACTTCGGCCATCGGCTATTATAAATCAGCTTTAGCGACTAAGCCCTCTGATAATTAATTGATCAGTATCGATCTGTTTCAAATCATATGGCAATGCATCGGCAATACCTAGCAAACGGGGTTTTAAGGGCTCTACTTAGGGTTTTGCTGCAAAATCGACAATTTGTCTTAACTGAGGATTCATCTGCTGGGCGAACTCGTTTAGCGCTTGATTATCGTTATCTTCTGGTAACAAATGCGTTTTAATGATGGTTTTTCCGTCCAGTTGATAAGTCACAATATTACAGGGCATAAACCCAATAGCGGGTGGACTAATTTCCAGCATGGTTTTCGCCAGAGTCAAATTGCAAAACTGAATGGTATCAAACTCAGGAAAATTTTCAGCGCCTCGCTCTCGGATTACCTTACCTACTCGGCTATGGGCCGTAATACGAAAATTATGTTCGGCAATAGCCACATCAAGATCAATTAACACATCATCATACGGCTTTGGGGTTTCTACCTGATAAAATGGCACACGTTCACCTGACAATGGCCATAGCGAACAACCACTAATGAACAACAGGCTTAGGACAATGAAAACTCTCTTTAACATACATAAAGCTTAGCATTATGCACGCACAAAACAAAGTAAGTGGTGTAGTTTTGGCAGGTGGGCAGGCTAAACGCATGCAGCAACAGGATAAAGGCTTATTACTGTTGAATGGACGCCCCTTAGTCAGTTACACTTTGGCAGCCATGTTACCTTTAGTCGACGAACTAATGATTAGTGCTAACCGCAATCAGATGAAGTATAGTCAATTCGGTTATCCGATTGTTGCCGATCAGTCTCAAAATTTCCAGGGTCCCTTAGCAGGCATACTCGCGGCTATGCAAGTCGCAGAATATCCATTGTTACTAGTGGCACCCTGCGATACCCCTCTTCTGCAAAGCCAATATTTACTGCGCTTATTAAACGCGTTAACGCCAGAAACTCATCTGAGTATAGCCTTTGATGGTGAACGCATGCATCCAGTCTGCATGGCAGTCAAAACCCAGCTGTATGGCAATTTGTACGACTTTTTAAAAAATGGGGGCCGAAAAATGCAACACTGGGTTAATCAGCAACAAAGTGTACAGGTTGACTTAAGCGATGTGCCTGAAATATTTATCAACATTAATACACCCACTGAATTAGACGCTTTAGAAGAAAACCTGAAAAAGTAACTCTTGGTAAATTTACCCAGAGCTGAAACTAAAAATCTTAATCAGCTTAAGTAGATAACTATTGTTGTTAATGGGTTATCCACTCTTTATGCTTATTCGATTTCTTTGTTTTTCAAATCTCGACTAATCGCCAAATTGATTAGATGAATAGCCCAATAGCTTATTAATGCAAATATGAGGATGGGAATAAATGCATTATTTTGAATAAGGGCTAATATTGCCGATAGTAAAAACAGACCAAGTGATAAATTTTTCAACGGAGAGATCAGTTTGTGCATTTTGCCGCCTAGACTGAATTCAGTCGCAGTTTAGTATGGGATAACCATAGACTGATATGTAACTTTTTACAATACCTCAATTTGTAGATTTGTTATTTCATTCAAAGAAACAATAAAATATATTTGATCTAGCTCATCAACGTATAGCAAGGTTAACGCGACAAAAAAGCAAATTTATCAAGTCGACATAAAAAATCTCAACACGTCATCGAATGACTATCCCTAATCTAATTTTAATCTAAACTTAACTGTATTCTAAGAAAACAAGTTTAGAATTTCTTTCAAGTGCAAAATTTAGGGTGTAATGATGATCGACTCCAAAACTGTAACGTCCAAAAATATTAGCCAATCAAACATCAGCAGCAGTCGTTATGTAACAACTGATGGCTTAGTTAAATATTGCATAACATCCCCTCTGCTTGAGCTGCCTATCGATTTTAAGGAATGGTTCAAGCCGGCAATTACCTCAACCAATCAACTATGAGCATGATAAGCGCTAATTAAGCCAGCCAATCAAGATCCTAAGTAGTGACAAACAATAACAATAAGCTGTACAAGAGCCCTCCCCCTAATAATCTATCAAAACCTGAATAACTACTCTGGAGTAACAACGTGAAAGTAAGTGGCAACAATGTCTTAAATGTAAGTAAACACCTTATTTTATCAGTCGCAATGGCCACAAGCCTGTTATTTGTACCCGGTTTATCGTTGGCCGTTGATAAAGACGCGCACGAAGATCAAACCGAATTACGCATTAAGGATATGCATACAAAATTAAAAATTACAGCAGAGCAGGAAGCACAATGGTCAAAAGTAACGCAAGTCATGCTTGAAGAAGCTAAAAACATGGACTCACTAACTCAAACCAGAATCGAACAGGCCAAGAATATGACGGCCATTGACGATCTTAAATCCTATGCAGAGATTGCAGAAGCCCATACAAACGGGATAAAAAAGCTGATTCCGGCTTTTGCAGAACTTTATTCTGGCATGTCTGATACCCAGAAAAAGGAAGCCGACCTGTTGTTCCGCGAAGGTTTCAGTAAACAAAAACACAAAAAAGCGCACAAGGAAGCCGCTGGTAATTAATCGCAAGTATTGCTAAAAACACTTGGGCAACCAGTGTATGTCAGAAAAAATCCGGATCACTCAGTTTATGGATAGTTTGACTGATTTAAAAAAAACGAACTAAGCAATGCTGTAAATGTGATTTTTGATTGTTGTTTATCTATACAAAAACTAAATACGAAACATAAAACCGCATTAAACAATCTAAAAATATAGGATAAAAATGCAAAATTTACGACTGAAAACCAGAATTTTTAAATCGACCGGAAGCAAATTCATCATGGGATTTATTATTGCTTCGACACTAAGCATGCTGCCTATGTCTTCAGCGTTTGCAGATCGTGACGATTGGGGTGAACATGACAGAGGGGGGCGTGGCGGTGATCGCGACGGCTGGCGAGGCGGCGAGCATGAGCGTTGGGAACATAGACGGGAGTATGGAAATGGCTACGGTGGTTATCCACAACCTGCATACGTACAGCCCTATGGCTATGGTTATGCACCACAACCGATTTATGTTCCACCTCCAGTTCAATATTTACCACCGCAATCTCCGGGTATAAATTTGATTTTACCGCTTAACTTTCGTTAATAGTCTATCTCTCCCCAAAAAAAGTAGACAATATCTCTAGAATGCAGTGTAAGCCAATTAACAAATACCTAAAGTTGATTGGCTTAGCAAAACCGATACTATGTTCGCAATAAAGTAGACGTCTAACAATGAAAATATGTGCAGACGAAACCACTTTTAAAATAATTTGTCTCAGCTAAATACTATTGCCCTATCGTCCAATAGTGTGACAACTATACTCAACATAAACTGCTCACCATTTTTGTGTTAACAGAGGCATAACAGCATCTGATTGCATTTATTGAATTGCACACACATTACGTCTATCAAGAGTTTAGGGAGATACTTTGTTATGAGTAATTTCAAGGCTTTTATTGGTCAGTCTCCAATAATGGCCGATGTAATCAACAGTGCACGCATCGTTTCGAGTTCCGATGTCACGGTACTCATTACCGGAGAGACTGGTACAGGTAAAGAAGTGCTGGCACACGCCCTTCAACAAGAAAGTTCGCGAAGAGATAAAGCGTTTATTACCTTAAATTGTGCAGCACTACCAGAAAGTCTGGTGGAGTCCGAATTATTTGGTCATAAAAAAGGTGCATTTACGGGTGCCACAGCCGATAAAGAAGGATTGCTAAAAGCAGCAAATGGCGGCACATTATTTTTGGATGAAATTAACTCTTTAAGCTTACCGATTCAAGGCAAATTATTACGCTTTCTTGAATCTGGTGAATATATGGCGGTGGGTGACACCAAAACGCATAAATTAAATGTGCGCATTTTAGCGGCCACAAATACTGATTTAAATAAGGAAATTTTACAAGGCACCTTTCGTCAGGATTTGTATTTTCGTCTGAATGTAATTCCCATAGAATTGCCTCCGCTACGTGAAAGACTGGAAGATATTGAGGCCCTTACTGAGCATTTTTTTAGCAACTACGCCAAAACCCATGCTTTACCTGTTGCTAAGTTTAGCCCATCGTCGTTGCAATCCTTAACTAATTACCCTTGGCCGGGTAACATACGCGAACTTCGTAACTTGTGTGAACGATTTAGTATCTTAATGTCGGGTAAAACGATTGAAACTGACAGCCTGCCACCGGAAATTATCAAACATAGTTTAAATGTAATGCCATCCAGCTTTAACTTACCTTCTGATGGAGTAAAACTAGATACACTGCTAACCAGTTTTATTCAGCAAGCATTGCAAAGATCTCAAGGTAATTACAGCAAATCTGCCAAGTTACTGGGTATATCGAGATTCACTTTATACTACAGACTACGTAAAATGAGTATTGATACCCCCAAGTTCAGCGACTAACCTCTAGCCCACGCCATCAACGCGTGTAACTTTGACTCATCTCAAGCAGTTCGTGCTGTAAATCTTCAAAATCATATTCACTGAGTCCGATGTATATCAAGATGTTTTTTTTGATGCGCAAAAATTCATGATCAACTCGTGTGTGACCAAAAGTCTGACAGGATTTACAGGTGTTTTCTGCCAATTTAAGAATAGCTAGCAAGTTTTTCTGATGCTTGTCGGTTTGCACTATGTCAGCAAAAATGTCTTCGGTTTTGTGATGACTGGCAATAACTTCGGCTAGGTAAGAAGGTAATTTCCAGGCTTTAGCAACAAAATAACCCACCACCGCATGATTGGTTCCAATTCTATCGTTTTCGATATCCGTAATCTTTCGTTTGGATTCGTTATACGCTTCCGCCAGTATTTTTGGATATTGCGGATGCTTATCAACTAATAACGGAATACCGGTATTATGAAACAACCCCAGCGTATAAGCTTCATCAGGTGTTGCTAGACCTAGCTGTCGGGAAATGGCTGCACTGGTCATAGCCACATCCATGGCGTTGTCCCAGAAAGGTGTCATTTCAATAATTTTAGCATCGGAAAAGCTATCTCGAATCGACAGTGAATTAATAATATTGGCTATATTTACAATCCCCAGCAGGCAAAGCGCTTCTTTAATGGACGCTATCTGATTGCTTAATTTGAAAAATGGGCTATTAACTACTTTTAGAATACATCCCGAAATACCAATATCTTTACTGATAATTGCGCAAATATTTTCTAAACTGGTTTCAGGCATCTGCATTTCCATTTGTAGATCAACCATAATTTGCGGTTGTGGTGGTATACAAATTCCTTTCAGCAATTTATTTGCGGTTTCTTCTTCAATAACTTGGGCCATATAAATGATGGATGATGCTTACGAAAACTCACTTTCTATTATGTTATAAGTCAGTGAAACTGGAAACCTACGCACATTGGTTGATTCGATATTAAGTATAATTGTTAAATATTATTTTGTATGTGAATTGGCAAGAACTTTACATTTATGCAGACATTTTTTTGTGTCAATTAGGCGTCGCTGAATTCAAGCTTGAATGGACAGTTCTATGCCATTTTTGGGAACAGAGTGGTTCAAGTGATCCGCTTTACTCTTGTACAAACTACTAGCCAATGTCTCGAATCTGATACCGAATTAAAAATCCACGCAATCACTCTGAAAACTGCTAATACACTGTTCAGCTTTAAGGTTATTTACCCCATTCAAGTAGCCTTCATCAGCAATGCGTACCAAATCCAAGGTTTTAACTATGCCCAGTTTATCCATAGCACGCTTGCGATAGAGCTTTACCGTTCGCAACGCAATTCCAATTTCAGCAGCAATTGACGGATTAGTTTGTCCAGCCGCCACGCGCTGGGCAATATCAAGTTCACGTGTTGTCAGGGTCTTAATGCGAGCGGCGAAGAAATATTTCTTTTTATCAAGTATTTGCCGTTCATTGCTAATCTGTAAGGCATTGGTCACGGCAGCCAACAACCTGTCTGTGTCTACGGGTTTAATCAAAAAATCCAGCGCACCCGCATGAAAAGCGCTAACCACTTCCTGTGCACCACTACCTCCGCTCATCAACAACATGGGTGTGTCGTTCAGTTTTGCCAAACGCTGTTGTAATTGCAAACCATCCATTTCTGGCATTCTTACATCACAAAGCACGCAACGTGGACCGGGTAACACGTGTCGATTTTCATTTAATACTTGCAGATAAGTCAACGCTGAGGTGTAAGTTTTGCATGCATAGCCTTCAAATTTAATCAAAGCGGCCAGCGCAGAAAGAATCTCATAATCGTCATCAATGATCACCACCAATCCTAGCGCACAACGTTCTGCAAATTCCAGCTCAAAAGGTGTTAAAAAATGACGACTGGCTTTAGGCATGGTCATATTTATCCTTACGCACAGCGGGTAAATTAAGTACAAAAATTGCACCATTGCCATCCCGCGCCTCCACATTGGCAAAACTTAGCTTACCGCCCATCTGCTTTGCTATCCCTATTGAAATTGACAGCCCCACACCTAAGCCATTGACTTTAGTGGTAAAAAAAGGCGTTCCTATTTTAGCCAGCGTCTCAGCAGTCATTCCTGAACCACTATCTTGAATGCGTAACATGGCATGCTCATTTTCATAACTACAAAACACTCTAATCTCTCGTTTTGAAACATGCGATAAAGCCTGAATGGCATTGCGAAATAGATTAAATACAATTTGTGACAGCAGTATAGGGTCGCCATTGATAAGAATAGGTTCAGCAGCACTTGAAAGAATTAAACTGATATTCATTCTTCTTAAATCGGCACTAACCAACTCAGCGACTTCTCTAACCACCCGGTTAACATCGACTGTTTCGTTTCTTACTGGCATGGGGCGAATAAAATCGCGAATCCGATCAATGATCTTATCAGCCCGCTGAGTGTTGTAAATAATTTTTTCAAAACAGTCTACAATCTGGTGTTGTGTAAACCGTCCGGTATGGATACCTCGTTTTGCTAATTGTGCATTGGTCAAAATCGCCGTGAGCGGTTGATTTAACTCATGGCTCAGTGAAGCTGACAACTCACCTAAACTGCGTTGACGATCAAGTTGCGCAATCTGCAAACCCAGACGCTGATTTTCTTCATCTCTCGCCAATTCCGCCGCTGCTTTAACTTCACGCCGCATGGAACGATCCAAAGCCAAACCTATATAACTAAAATGGCTTACCACTGCGGCCAGCAAGCTGCTCATCATCACCAAGTTAGCTATAAGCCCTTCTTGATAAACAACAGCATCACCCGTCTTACCTATCAAAAAACACACCCGGATTAATAGTACTATTGCAACAAGTACAAACACCCGTCCTATCCATAATGCATTTTCACTCTTTTCATTACGTCCGATACGCCAGACTAATGAAACTAGATAAAAAAGCAAAGCAGATACAACAACACTGTTAAATTGCGCACGTAGCACATAGTTTTCTAAAATATAATGCAGCCAATAAACGATCAGACTGTAAACGACTACAGCAAGTAGCATTAGATTTAAAGGTATGGGCTTATCGATATCAAGTCGAAAAGTTTGGATGCGGAAGAGTTGGGCTATGAAAAACATTACTGAACTGACAAAAACAGTGACCCAGTTAGGAATAATGCCATTGAGTGCCCCCAGAATCATACTACTACCCACCAGTACCCCCCCGCCGCACCAATAGGCAACTTGGACGTTACGGAGTTTTGACAAGACTATCCAGGTAAAACTTGGCAGTAATAGATATAAGGTGCCTACAATCAAAAAAGCAGTTCGTGAATCAAAGATGTACATGGATTAACAAAAAATAAATTAAGTAAACACTTGCTGCGTTTTTTTGCATCAGAGAGTATAAAAACAAGACTATTTAATCAATTTACCTTGAGAAGCTGTAGCTTGAGGGTTTTTTAAAAGCCACATTTCTGTATTTCAGAAATCATTTTATTTCAAAATTTGCTTGCCATTATTACTTATCCCTCCCAACTTGGGAACCTGTTTTGGCACATAATTTAGGGCTGTTAATTATTTACCAGTAAGCTTTGTTGCAAACTCAGCATTAATACAATTTTGAGAGTCTTGAATAGTATTTTCATGGCATTTCTGAACTATTTGTTGCGCTTCAACAGTATGGTTAAGATACCAATTTACATCCGTTGGGTTGTCAGCGTCACTCTGGTTTAATCTATTGGCAGTCGCTTCAACATGGTTAGTAGCGTTGCTAGTTATTAAAGTTAGCATACCAACAATCACCAAAACCAAAATAATTAATATGTTTTTTTGGACAGACGTTTTTAGCATTACTGATACCTCTTTACCCTCAGTTATAAATTCCCATATTTTTAACCTGATCTTTCGAAAGGTATTAAAAACAGTTCTTTGATCAATTAAGTATCCACAAAGCCCAGACTAGTCAGTCTGTTATTGGTAAACACCGAGCCCATAGAAACTCTAAACATAGAATTTCAAGCATCCAAGATGTAATACAACTTATAACAAGAATGTTAGTTTTATCTTGAAAAGAAACAATATCCCCATGGGGCAACAGCTGGGATTAGCTCTTGGGGTACGCCTGTGTTGCACAGGCTAAGAGGATGATTTGATTTATGTAGGTACGTGCGTCAATAGCCTTTAATCTAAGAGTTTATTTCATTAGAATCTTGTTTAACTGAAGTGATTTTTAGGGAAATTTTTGACCTAAAAAATCCTTGCGAAAGCCTTGTAGTCAGTTGATTATGTGGAGTAGTGACTAAAATTCTTGCATAAAAGGATTGATAAGGTGTAAGGTTGGCGGAGCAGCATAGAAAAGTGAAATTTAAGTGTGGGGTATAAAGCGAAGCTTTTGTATAAAAAGCATCAGTATTTGTAAAAAACCCACAACAAATTCACATTATTGGTGGTTACTTTATTTAACTGCCGCACTGTGATGTGGAGCGACAGCGCAACGACTCAGCGCCTGTTTATAACTAAAAAAGCCTTACCTAAAGGGTATTACTATGGCAACTTTTCCCATTGATCTAAGCGCTTATCAGCGTATTAGTTTAAATCCAGGCAATCCAACATTAACTGCCGAACAACGCACAGCTTTACAAGCGAATATTCAACTTTGCCGCGATGCTATTGTATTTTTCACTGCGACGGGTGCTGCGCGTGGTGTAGGTGGTCATACCGGCGGCCCCTATGATACCGTACCAGAAGTAGTCATTATGGATGCCTTGTTTCGCGGAGCAGCCGAACAATTCGTACCCATTTTCTTCGACGAAGCTGGACATCGGGTTGCTACTCAATATTTAATGTCTACCCTTAATGGTGACTTACCTGCCGAACGTTTGACTCAATACCGTGCGGCACACTCACACTTACCGGGTCATCCAGAATTAGGCTTTACTCCTGGTGTTAAATTTAGCTCGGGTCGTTTAGGCCATATGTGGCCATATGTTAACGGTGTAGCCATTGCCAACCCTAATAAAATATTGTTTTGTTTAGGTTCGGATGGTTCGCAGCAGGAAGGTAATGATGCAGAAGCTGCCCGCTTGGCAGTTGCACAAAACCTGAATGTTAAACTGATTATCGACGATAACGATGTCACCATAGCTGGACACCCTTCAAAATACTTAGGTGGTTGCTCTACCGCAAAAACGCTGGCGGGACATGGACTAACTGTATTAGAAGGCAATGGCGAAGATATTGATGACCTTTACCAACGCATCGTAACCGCCATCAATACCCCAGGTCCAGTTGCGGTAATCAATCACCGCCCTATGTGTCCTGGCATAGCTGGCCTTGAAGGTTCTACCCACGGCCACGATGTTGTGTCAGTAAAAGTGGCACTGGAGTATCTGGAAGCCAAAGGCAGAACAGAGGCTGTTGAATTTCTTAAGGGCGTTAAAGCACCTAAAAATGACGCAGTTTTCCTTGGTTCCAGTGATAAATGGGATGCAAACCGCAATGTGTTTGGTGATGCTGCTGTGGCTATATTGAGCCGTCTTAGCCCAGCAGAACGTTTGGAAAAAGTTCGGGTAATTGACAGCGATTTGGAAGGTTCTTGTGGTTTAAAGAAAATTCACGATGCTTTCCCAGAAATTTTTATTGCTTCTGGCATCATGGAACGCGGAAATTTCTCAGCTGCTGCCGGTTTTGGTATGGAAAAAGGCAAGCAAGGTATTTTTGGTACCTTTAGTGCGTTTCTGGAAATGACACTTTCCGAAATTACTATGGCCAGATTGAACAATTCCAATGTATTAAGTCATTACTCGCATTCCGGTATTGATGATATGGCAGACAATACCTGTCACTTTGGCTTAAATAACTTTTTCGCCGACAATGGTTTGAGTGATGGTTATGCTACCAATCTGTATTTCCCAGCAGATCCATTGCAAATGAAAGCGTGTCTGGAATCAATATTTTTTGATCCAGGTTTACGCTTTGTGTTTTCCACCCGCTCTAAAGTCCCCACTATTCTGGATAGTAAAGGTCAGGAGTTTTTTGGTGGCGATTACAAATTTGTCCCTGGTAAAGATGAAGTAATCCGCGAAGGTACCCAAGGTTATATTGTTAGCTTCGGTGACGCTTTATATCGCTCATTGGATGCCGTTGAACGTTTAAAACAACAAGGTATCGATGTAGGTCTAATCAATAAACCAACATTGAATGTGGTTGATGAAGAAATGCTGGCTAAAATTGGTAACTCTCCACGCGTGTTAGTGGTTGAAGCATTTAATCGCAAAACCGGATTGGGTAGTCGTATGGGTACTTGGTTATTGGAAAGAGGATATGCGCCTAAATACACTCATATAGGCACACATAAAGAAGGCTGTGGTGGTCTGTGGGAACAATATCCTCACCAAGGAATTGATCCAGAAGGCATTATGGCAAGCTTCTTAAAAGGTTGAGCCTCCTCCTCAACTGAGGGCACAAGGACGTGCCCATTTTTTTATTTATTACCCTGCCTGATACGCATTATTTTGCAGGTATCGAGTCACTAATAATAGCTACATCAAGATAATCAATAGCGGTTTTTATATACGAAGGTCGCAAATGATTATTGTCTTTATAAATAGGCACATTATTTTCTAATAAAAACAAACACTCATCATTTTTACAAAGCTCCGCAATCGGATCAATAGCGATAACATTGGTACGATGGGCTATCTCCAACAATTTATATCTAAGTTGATTTTGTTTATCATCCAGTTTTATTTTGGTAGTCGGAAATTTAACTTGAATTTCATTTATACGCGAACCTGACCAATAGTTTTTCGGATTAAATGATTCACCAGCCGGATTATCAAGTAATAGATAAACCTTTTTATGTGCGCTTAAGTGTAACAAAAAATTCTCTAACGATTTTAACCCAAGATCGGCACCACCCACTTCGTTAAAATAAACTTTATTATCTGCGTTTAAATAATATAAATCCTTATAATCCAGCCCTTCAATAAAATAACAATTCCAACATGCCGTTACCACGACAGACTGTATATCATCGCTTAATATATAGTTTAAACTTTCTTCACGAAATTTGACACACTCACCAAAATCCAACGCGACCTGGCTATAGACATCGGGCATTGGCGGGCAACCTGGTTTTGTAACAAATACGGCAGTTTTACTGCCTTGTTGATGATCATCAAGTAGTTTAACAACTCTGGGAATATATTGTTCCATATGAGAATCACCATACATAACGACTTTTTCATTGCCCGCCATTTTGGTATAAAAGACCTGACTTTCAAACTTAATTGGCATTAAATCACGTTTTGACACCCCTTCATTCGTCGCATTTACTATGGACTCAATGCCACTCTGACTGTTACGGGGCTTTAGATTAAGTTCATAACTTGTTATGCCAAGCAAAAGCAAAGCTACATTACTGACAAACAAGATAACAGATGATTGATACGTGATTTTTTTAAACTTTTTTTCTATAAAAATATACGTAAAATAGGCCAATACGATACTACTAACAATTAACATTAGCCGAAACTGAATATTGAATTGAATTTCAGTTCCAAAAATATGCGCGTAGGCAATTAATGGCCAGTGCCATAAATAGATAGGATAGCTAATTAGCCCAATACTGACTAAGCCTGTATGTCCTAAAACATATTTATTTATCCATGCGTTCTTGCCAGCAGCAATAATAAAAAAAGCACCTAGAGTCGGTAATAATGCCCACCAACCAGGAAACTCCCTGCGTTGATTGATAAAGAAAAAGCCTAAAACTATCAGAAGCAGACCAATACCCGAATACCAATTATTTTTGCTAGTCAGATAGTGGGGTTTGTGGATCGTTATCCAGGCTAATATCCCGCCTATCATCAGCTCCCAAAATCGATTAAAGGGAGAGTAATAGGCAGCTGTACTGTGCTCGGACACTGCGTATAAATTGAACAAAAACGATGCACAAGCAATAATGAGGGTTATAGCCAGAAAATGGAATTTTTTATTCCAAAAAACGCCTAATAATAAGGGCTAAAAGATATAAAATTGTTCTTCAATCGCTAATGACCAAAGATGTAACAATGGTTTTTTATCAGCCTCAGTGTCAAAATACCCCGCTTCTTCCCACAATATAAAGTTAGATATAAACCCTGCCCCTCCAGCAGTATGTTTGTTTAATTGCTTGTACTCATCAGACATCAATACAAACCAACCAAAGGCCAAGCTTATGCCCATTACTAAAATTAAGGCCGGGAAAATTCTGTTTATTCTGCGCGCATAAAACTCTTTATAGCTGAAGTTTTCATTTTCAAAGCTTCTTATTAAAATGCCACTTATTAAAAAGCCTGAGATTACAAAAAAAATATCTACACCAATAAAGCCACCTGGAATAGCGCCAGGAAAAACATGAAAAGCAACCACGGCAAGAACGGCTATGGCTCTTAACCCATCGATATCTGCACGATACTGGTGATGAAACATTGGATTCTCCAATTCCTTAGATTTATGAGCTAATAAACAGCAAAAGACTAAAATGTTAGCAGTTTTACATGAGGCTGAAACTATTATTTTTGATTAGTCTCTTTTAAAAAACCAGAGCTAAGACAAATGCCCTGCTGTACAACATTAATTGTAGCAATCGGCATTCTCATAAACTAAGTAAACATACCTATATTAAACACGAAACTTGCCTTGTTAACATAGCCGCCAGCTAAGCAGACCATAAAAACCTAGTTAACAAGATACGCCGCCAAACGCCTTGGCTGCACAAAAGTGGATCTGTTGCTATAACCCGGCCTTTGCTGCTGGTGCTATTAGTTTTAACGGAACCTCAAATGATAGTCTTGTCAACTATAACGGCAACACGTTAGCCCTAAGCTTAGGTGGTTTGGCATATCAAAACGCGAGTACAAGTGGATGATAAATATCAATTTTTTGACCTAAATGGTAAGTTTTCGGGCTGTAATGCGCCGTATTTTTCTAACAATGTCATCACTCCAACCATTACCTCTTTTTATCCTGCGGCATCACACACCAGAGGCTGAACAATGGTTAATGCTCTTGTTAGGATTATCTGAACTCATGTTAAAGCTGCGTAGCAACAAACTAAACGCTGAACCGATTTCAGCTTAATTTTGCCTCAAATATCAAGCGCCCCATTCATGTTAATTGTCGGGTCCTGGCTTAGTAAATAGGGGTTAATTACTTTAATTTAATCATACTTTCCTGTTAAAAAACCTGTATGCATTTCGTCAATATGCATTTTGGGAGGAGTAGGGTCTGATCTTATGACTTCTGTTAACTGTATTTGCATTGCTTCAAGAAATTGATACCTTCGCCGATAAAGTGCCCGTTTTCTTGCAGGTATGTCCCTTTCATTACGCTTTTCTATCCCCGTACCCATGGAAAAAAAACCACTTTTGTTTCTGAAACCATTCTGTTCCTGCCACATTGAATCATAGATAGCGATTTTTTTTGCTCTGGAAAACCAGTGACTATTTCGATGGGCTTTATCAGAAACGCCAAGGATTTCATTACGATTTAAAATACCACCTACTATTTTCAGCACTTGTATCAGAAAATCCCGAGGACGCATGCCATGAAAATTTTTAGTCAGTTTTTTGTATACATTGGCTCTATCCCTACAATCACCCTGAATGTTACCAACCAGAATCTTCATATTGGCCGCATCGCCAGCAAATATAAACATGACCGTATATATCCGATCAATTCCCCAAAAAAAACTAAGACCTAGCTCCCCTTCCCGTCTCATCCATTCTGGTCGATCAATAATCACGCGCAGTACACCATCACTTTCTTTAAAATACGCAAGTTCCATGCACTCAACAGAGGCTAAATCCAAAAAGGGGATATTTTTAGCAATCAGTCGGTAATGATTTTCAATAGCACTTAGTCTCTCCTCAAGCGTCCAGTACCGATTTAGATAAGGTCGATAAATAAATTCCCGTATTTTAGGTCTCTGAGCAAGTTCACGAAATAATATTGGATTATCTACGGCCTGCAGCCAAAGACTGACGCGAGGAAAAACAGGTAAACAATACAGAACAAATATCCATCGTTGCACAAAATAGATAAATCTATTTTCTGGAAACAGGGCAATGGACTCATGGTAAAGTTTTTTTAGCATTTACGGTGTTGAGTGGTTTTTTGCTAGGCGTACTAACATCATAACTTTCTACCCTATTCAATTTGCAAACCCAATGAAATAAAATGGGATTATTAGGTACTCATGTAAACGCAATGCTATTGTATAAAAGCACAAAGCGCGTAATTTTTTACATCAATGGATAAGCCGATCCCACTGGTCTATAGAATGTATCCTTAAAGGGCTCAACTATCATATTGTCTGCAGTTTCTAAAATGGCATTGTGTGGCGGTAATAATGTAACCAGTAAAGCACCCGGCGAAGTGGCAATAAACGCGCTGGTTCCAAGTAAGGTTAATAATGTACCACCTGGCCTATAGATAAAAATATCGGTTAAATATTGTGTAGTCGTATAGTCATCACACATGACAGGATTAGCATTACCGACCAAGAAAACAAGCAGTAGGTATTTTATTTTCATAAAAAGATTTTGACCGTTAATTTGTTCGTTATAGTTTGTACTACAAAACCGTTAGACTTGTATAGTTAATAATTTGATTACCACAATTTAACTTTAACTACTATACATTTTCGATACAGCCAAATTTTAACGGTTGGACAGTTTTTCTCAGCAAATTCGCGGCAACTGCTCCCCAACCGGCCAATCAATAATACGCCGACCACCAAAAGCAGTCTTCATTTGCACAAACCGCTGTGCGTCCCCTTGTACTGTACCGATTTGCATTGCCTCTTTACCAAGTGGGTGTTGGCGCATGGCCGTTAACAATGGTTGTGCGGCAGCAGCAGAACAGATACAAACTAATTTACCTTCATTAGCGATATACAAGGGGTCTAAACCCAGTATTTCACAAGCTGCTTTAACATCGTTTTTAACAGGAATACAATTTTCGTCAATTAACATCCCTACACCCGATTGTTGCGCTAATTCATTCAAGACTGCTGCCAAACCACCTCGGGTAGGATCGCGTAAACAATAGACATCTGTCTGTGCAGCATCCAACATAACAGACACCAAAGTATGTAAAGGCGCAGAATCCGAACGCAGTTGCGTGCCAAATTGCAGATTTTCTGCGACTAGCCATAACGGCGACACCATGATCACCAATAGAACCACTGAGTAAAATAACACAGCCGGGGTGTGCTCGATTGGCGGAGATAGTAACCCCAAATGGAACAACCCCTACCCCCGTAGTCGTAATAAACACACCATCTGCTTTACCACGTTCAACCACTTTGGTATCGCTTGTAATAATCGGAGTTCCTGTTTGGCGAGCGGCAGCAGCCATACTGATCACTATTTTTTCCAGATCAGCTAAAGGAAATCCCTCTTCCAGAATAAAGCCAGCAGCCAGATAAAGCGGCTTGGCTCCAGACATGGCAATGTCATTCACAGTACCGTAAACAGACAAGCAGCCAATATCGCCACCCGGAAAAAACAGTGGCGAACATCGGTACTTATTACCATACGTCCTTGTTGCGTGGCAAACAATGCCTGATCGTTGGCTTGCCGTAGCTACTCGTTATCAAAATGTTTGACGAACAGACCGTCAATTAACTGTGTCATTGCCCTACCACCAGCACCAGCACCATGACTTAAGTCTATATTACCGCTAGT
Source organism: Methylomonas sp. AM2-LC (assembly GCF_039904985.1). Lineage (NCBI taxonomy): Bacteria > Pseudomonadati > Pseudomonadota > Gammaproteobacteria > Methylococcales > Methylococcaceae > Methylomonas > Methylomonas sp. AM2-LC. The sequence continues at coordinate 1,776,880 of NZ_CP157005.1, read as the reverse complement.
GATATTTAAGGTTGAAGGGTAGCGATTTTTCACAATCTAATGTCTCTGCACGAAAAAGGGACGATTTATGGCAATCATGCCCAAACCGCGCCATTCAAACTGTGGCCGTACTGCGAAAACTTGGCTCATTAGAGCTTGTGCTTTAAGGTTGCCAGCCGGGGTTACGGCACGGGTATATTCATTCTCCACTTCATTGCGACCACTATTCAATTGACGAATCAGCATCAGCACGGATTGCATGACATCCAGCGGTTCAAAGCCGGCAATCACTATCGGTTTGCCATACCGATTAGCAAACTCTTGGTAAGGTTGACTACCGATGACACTACTCACATGCGAGGGCCCGAGAAAGCCATCAATAGCAATTGGTTGCGGTGCATCGAGAATAGCGTGCGTGGCAGCGGGTGTTAAGACATGATTACAAAATACCGAAAAATTTGTCAGCCTTAATGCTTTGGCCTGTTCTAAGGCGACTGCAGTAGCTGGCGTGGTGGTTTCAAAGCCTATGGCGAAAAAAACAACTTGCTTATGCGGATTTTGACTGGCAATTTTTAAAGCATCTTGAGTAGAATACACCATGCGTATATCCGCCCCTGCTGCTTTAGCTTTGAGCAGGGTGTTACGACCACTGGCTGGCACTCGCATTAAATCAGCGTAGGTACAGAGAATAACCTCGTGTTCCTGTAACAGTTGTAGTGCGTTATCAATGCGTCCGATAGGTAAAACGCGCACCGGACAACCTGGCCCGTGAATGAATTCTACATTGGCTGGCATCATATCCTGCACACCATATCGAAAGATAGCGTGAGTGTGTCCACCACAAAATTCCATTAAACGATATTGGCGTTGTGGATTTACAGTTTGAACAATAGTTTTCGCCAGTTGTTTCGCCAAATCTTGCTGACGAAATTCACTGATGTATTTCATCCCCGGCTTCCAGACCCGCCTCGGCAAATAAAGCCAAGGTTTTTAATGCTTCCTGCTCATCGATTTTTTGTAATGCATAACCGACATGTATCAGCACGTAATCACCTAGCAGCACTTCGTCTAACAAAGCCAGAGAGACTTCTATTTCAACACCTTCTACAGCGGCAATAGCACTATTTTTCTCAATATCGATACTGATAATTTGCGCAGGAATGGCTAGACACATAGTACTTGCCTTAACAGGGCGGCAAATTGGAAATTAAGCATTAGATATCCCTTGTTGCACTCTTTCATCCTCTAGCCATTTTATCCAGTCTTGCATGCCCTCCCCTGTTTTAGCCGACACAGAGATCACTTGTATACTAGGGTTTACTTGCCTTGCAAACTGTATACATTGCTCCACATCGAAATCCAGATAAGGTAATAAATCGATTTTATTCAACAGCATGAGATCTGCTGCATAAAACATATCGGGGTATTTGATGGGTTTATCTTCTCCCTCTGTGACCGAAAGTATCACTACTTTATGTGCCTCGCCTAGATCAAACGCAGAAGGACAGACCAGATTACCGACATTTTCGATAAACAATAGGCTAGCCGTTTGCATTGGCAGTTGTTTCAGAGCAGTCCCCACCCTCTGCGCATCCAGATGGCAGCCTTTACCGGTATTTATTTGCAGGGCTGGAACACCTGTGGCACGAATACGTTCGGCATCACGACTGGTTTGTTGATCGCCCTCAATAACAGCCATATCAACTTGTCCGACTAATCGATGGATAGTTTCCGTCAGTAGAGAAGTTTTACCAGAACCAGGACTAGACACCAAGTTTAAAACCAGCATGGCTCGTTCAGAAAAAAACTGACGGTTTTCTTGAGCATATTGATTATTTTTCGTCAGGATGTCCTGCTCAATTTGCACCATACGTGCCTGAGTTAATCCTGAAACATGTGCATGTTGCGCCAGCGGTGTAAACACATAAGGGTGAACTGGCTGATGATCATCCAGAGCGTGCTCAGCAGAGTGGCTATGTCCTAATGTTCCGCAACCACATACGCTACACATTATTCCACCTCCAACTCTTTGATTCGCATTTATTGACCATTACTCACCTGTAGTTGATGACTGCCACACAGGGGACACAGATCATAGAGCTGTACTATAGCGACTGTCTGTTTGCAGAGCATACACCACGCTTCAGCAGGAATTTGAATAATTTCCAACCGGGCTTTATCGGCCAGTGAACCCTACATAACGACATCAAAACCAAAGCGTAACGCATCAATATCAATACCTGACAAAATGCCTATCTCTAACCAGACAGTTTTGACCTTTTGATAATTTTGTACGGGCGCTTGTTGTTCCAACACCTGTAAAACACTTTCGCACAGAGAGATTTCGTGCATGCCATTTTCTTAAAAGCAATGTGTATGGATTAGCGACCATTGTACACAAAGATAGTCAGCTTTGAACGGTTATCGTGTCAAGCTTGCATTAATTTGTGAACTGCATTACGCATTTTAAAGATTAATAAGCTTAAACATGGCCAAAAATAAAAAAACAACGCAAAAATCGATTTTAAAATTAAAGTTATTTTAACAGCCGCCGATAGTGATAGTGTACCAGCATAAAACTAACATTAAAAATGCTTACTCATTATCATCCTTTATAATTTAAGGGGAAAATTATGTCAATCTCATCCATTGGTTCAGCAAGCCTTGAGACCTATCAGTTTAGTGTCACGACCACGTCTAGCATCTCGATAGAAACTACTAACAGTAGTGCTTCGGGTATTGGTAAGCATGGCCACCATCAAGATAGCAACAGTTTCTTACAAAACGTTTTGCAATCTCTGGGTAGCTTAGGATTAAATTTATCAGCTTTATCCAATAATAGCAGCACAAGCAATAATAATTCTGATAGTGGTTCTAATTCTGTTCAAGGTTTAAACACTTCTTCGACCACCACTACCCCGAACGACGCTCAACAGGCTTTGTATACCTTTTTACATGACTTACATCAAGTTCTAGGGCAGCAAGGCACTCAATCGACCAACAGCTCTACGGGTACTGATAGCGATGGCGATAGTGATAACAGTAGTTCTTCAGTATCTGCTACGTCATCGGCTTATAGCAGTTTTGATAGCAATTTATCCAACCTGATCAGTTCACTCGGTAACAATAGCAATGGTAATAGCAGCAACAGTTCATTGACAACTCTACAAAATGACTTTTCTAACCTTGTGCATGCATTAGGTGGAACAATCAGCAGCACAGCCACTAATGGTTCGTCGGCAACTGATACTACCACCCAAAGTTCAGCACCGGGCAGTATACCTGTCACTTTGCAAAGTTTTTTACAGCAAATTCAATCGGACTTAGCCCAAGGCAATAGCTCTGTATCTGCGACCAATAATATTTTGCAAACACAGGTTTAAAAAAAGTGAGTGGGCACAAAACTGTGCTCACTCAAAACTTGAACCGTAGTTTTGCATCGTTAAATTCATCAGCTTATGTTTCGAATATCAGGCATTCTAAAATGCCTAATCCAATGATATGTAGATATCGGTACTATCGAGCCCAACTAATACAGAATACAATAGCCAACTAAATAATCTGATTAACACATCAGATAACCCAATCGGCTGTCCGGCATTCGGCTACGGGTTGGGGTATCGTTCGATGGCTCTACGCGTCCGGGTCGGTTGCCAACCAACTGTTCAGCCACCAAAAGGAGCAGACCCGAGATGGAATCCAGTTCACCCGTTTGCTTCCGTGTTTTCCTTTGCACCCACTACGATTCATATAGAGCCAATTTCACTTTGCCTGTGGGCTAATTTGAGTCGCCGACACAAAAAAATCGATAATATCCTGACTTCGCTCGGGCCAATGTGAATGGATTTTATCACCTTCACAGTACAACGTTTTTACGCCCCCGGCACACCCTGAATAAGAGGAGCAACCATTTGCGATTTTATCTGGAATAGGATCACATTTATTACAAGCCGCCCACCAACCCACCGCTTGCTGACCATAACCAGGAAACAGGCGATCCTTACTGCTGTGCATAACCATAACCGACAAGGGTTCAGGGCATCTGCGGTCGCGTAAATCATCATATGCAATCCCTGCGGCGCTCGGCGCAATAGCACGTAGGATATGTCGTGTGCCAGTCATAAACGCTAATGCCATCGCCGTAGTCCCTCCATCGGAATGTCCTGTAACATAGACTTGTTTTTTATCAATACACCACTTTTTAGCCATTAAACTGGGAATAGTGCCTAATTCTACGGTAGTGCTGGGTGATAATTCTGGATGATCCGCATAGGCCACGATGAAACCGGCTTGGGTAGCAGGAAAAGTGAACCCAGTTGTTTTTTCTGTTTTAGCCCGATTCGATCCCGCCGGTGAAAATACCAGTAATAGTGGGTGGGCAACGGATGCATCATAATTGGCTGGAGTGCGGACATTGTATTTGATACCGTTTTCGGTTTCTTCGCCATAAGTCTCTCCAGCGTCTCCACTTAGTTGATCAGCTTTGCAAAGACGTTGCAGTATCTCAGGCCGATACACAGCTTGCCCCAATTCTACCGAGTCGCCACTGTGATCCATCAAAAGCATGACAACTATTACTAATATCGGTAACCCTAATAGCACTTTCTGCCAAGAATTAATTCTTAAAAGATAAACCTTTAATTGAGTCATATTCATAGTCATATTCCCCCTAAGTTCGTTTGACTCGCCTGTACCATTCGATCATGCCTCAGGTGAGTGATTGGGCGCTTCTTTATTCGCTAACTTCAGTAATATATAAGCCAGTAACAACAAGCTCCCGATCATCACAATTTGCAGCATATAGCTTTTTCCAGGAACCGATTCCAGACCAACAGAGAACGGAATATGAGTGTCAAGACGCTTATCCTTGTCGACAATAGCGATGTGAGCCAAATAATTCCCAGCACCAAACTGACTAAAATCGACCAAACTATTGAAAGTGCCGTTTTTAACTTTTTTCGGCTGCTGATAAAAAACCCTTTGTCCTTCATGTTCTTTGGTGATTTCGAATTCCACGCTGACATCGCGCAGTCTTTTACCTTCGTAGTCGAACACCAAATTAGTTGGGCCGATTTCGGGAATGATGCTGCAATATTCCCGATTCCCTGACAGAGTCGGGGTATAGGCCGTAAAATGGACTCGTTCAAAACCAACCCTCGTAACGCAAGCATCGGCCTCGTCGGGCGCACCGCGATGCGCTTGGACAATAGTCGGCATTAATCCGACCAAAAAGATAACAGACAGCAGACTCAGCCAGCGAATGCGCTTATAAGCCAACTTATTTAGTTTGTTGATAGAGTTAGACATTGATTTGCTCCCTCTGTGATTATGTTAATTCAGATGGTCGGTTTAGAAATCAAAGGTTTCCACCTCGGAGATTAGAAACAACGGCTCACCACCGCTAGAAATCTCAACGGCATGTTGAGCTGCTTCTTGACCGCCAGATGAATTCAGACAAGCCTTTAATTCATCGATCGATGGAAAATAAACCTCGGCAATCCGATGAAATTGCGCTGCAGATTTGTCTACATTGGAAAGTATCAATGAGGCGACAACTCGTGTTTTGCCAGCCAGCTTTTCGACAGCCATAGGTACATGCTCATCAGCATAACGATGTTCAAAAGTTTTTAAATCTGTTGGCGTAGGGTACATTACGTTTATTTTTCAGATTTCATATGAATATCATATATTTATGTTACTGAGTGTTTATATTAAACAATGAATTAGGCCAATTGTAAAATACCATTTTTCTATAGAATAATAGGTTTTTCCTATTTATAAAAGAAGGCAAGCTGTGGAAATACAACAAATTCGCTATTTTCTGGCCGTCTGCGATAAAGGGTCGTTCACTCGCGCTGCACAATCAACTTATGTGACCCAACCCTCACTGACGCAAGCAATTAAGAAATTGGCGGTGAGCTATTTAGCCGAGACCGCAGGGGATGTCGGTTGACGGCTTTAGGACGTTTGATCGAATCTTCTATACGCGAAATAGTACGTAAGACACAGGCTGTCAAATCAGAGGCTGTGCGTTTCAGCCGCTTAAATACTGTGCCACTTTGCATCGGAGTGATGACGACAATCGTCGCACACCATTTAAGTCCATTCTTCGCTGAATTTCAGCAAGAACGACCACAGATAGAACTGGAATTAGTCGGCGACAGTGAATGCAATCGATTGAATCAACTTGATGAAGATGGCTTGGATTTAGTTATCAGCGCACCAACATCCTTACAGGCAGGGCGTTACCAGTACAAAGTCGGTGTTAGATTTTGTGCAGAAAACGGACATTCAATTTCTATAATTTTTAGGGTATTCAGTGACAAGAAAGTGGCCATTTGTGTGAGGTCGCCAACGGCTGCTTTGTAGCCCTCCATTTTCAGAATCTGGCTTGGCTGACTAGCCGGTTTGGAGAAAGTGACAGTCAAGAATGGGTCCAGGCTGTGTAAAAACGTAAAATCCAAAAACATGGTGGAAAAATAAATCTATTTATCTGATTATTTTTATGTCTGGATGGAGATTTATCTTGCTTGAGAGAATTAAATAACCAGTCAAGTGGTGAATAATTTAATTTTTGTATTATATTTTTACGTTTTTATACAGCCTAGGTCGAACTTTGCCCTTCACTGTAAGATAAAATTGAAACTGATATACTAAATTTCCAGATAGAATATAGTATATAGAATTTACAATTTATTCTTACCCCCACCCTATCTATGCAGCATGCCTTGCAATATAACGTTTTAATGTTTCTGCTGTTAAGTTTAATTCTCCCTGCTTGCTCTAACACTCACAACACTCCAGCAACTGCAACTTTACCCCGTTCTAATACCAATACAGAAACACCATTTAAATTGGGAACTGCCATCAATCTTAGTGGTAGTGAAACAATACAACTTTATGCGACTGAATTTAATAATCTGCCAGGCTGGGAGCTAGATAATCACAATCAGGCTTACAATGCATTCCAACATTCTTGTGCCAGTTGGCAACTACAGGCGAACGATAAAGTGCTTAGCCCTTTATTGCCCTTAGGTCGTTTGGGTGACTGGAAACGGTTGTGTTCAATCAATGTGCCTAAAGGTAAAGAAAAACAATTTTTCGAAACTTGGTTTAAGCCCTTTGCGGTATCTGAGCATAACAATTTTGAAGGTTTATTTACCGGTTATTATCTACCTGAGCTGCACGGTTCATTTCAAAAAAGCCGTCGTTATCATGTTCCCATTTACGGCATACCGCATGATTTAGTCAAGAAGGGTGAAATGGTGGGGCGTATGCAAAATGGCCAGTTGCTGCCTTATTATGACCGTGCCGAAATTTCTGCTGGCGCGTTGCTGGGCAAAAATGCTGAACTTTTATGGGTAGATAATGAAATTGATGCCTTTTTCATGGAAATACAAGGGTCAGGAAAAGTCATTTTGGAGGACGGGCGTGTACAAGCGCTAAGCTTCGCCGCTAAAAATGGTCGTCAATATTATGCAATTGGCCGTTGGCTGGTCGAAAAGGGTTATATCCCTCTCGAACAAATATCCATGCAAAGCATACGCGAGTGGATTATTCATCACCCAGAACAAGCACAAAGCCTGATGCAGAAAAATCAGTCCGTAATTTTTTTTCGTCTCAGTGAGACCTTACCGAACGATGGCCCAGTAGGCAGCATGAATACGCCTTTAACAGCCGGCTACAGTTTGGCTGTGGACAATAGCTTTTTACCTTTAGGTCTACCACTATGGATCGATTTATCACCCATCAGTGGACAGCAACGCATTCAGCGTCTGGTCATGGCCCAAGATACTGGAAGTGCTATAAAAGGACTGATACGCGGGGATGTGTTTTGGGGACAAGGGCTACAAGCTGGCGAAATGGCCGGACAGATGAAATCCACAGGCCGTTTTTTTATGCTGGTACCTAAAAGTTTAGGCTTAAAGTAAGGATTAAACCTTGGTTAACCGTGGCTAAAGCTTTATGGGAAGGCAGATAACTGTAACAATAACGTAACAAACGCTTAGTACAATTCAGGGTCTATTTTGAATTGGAGTTTTTTTATGAGCTATAGTAGCAGTACAGCCTCATCTTTATCGAACACACGCCCGGAACTGGATCATAAGCCCAGCACCATGACTGCTATCCTGTTTGTTGTTATGCTGATTATTGGTATAGGCTTTGCAGCCTTTAGTTTAGTCAGCGACATCACTGACTCAGGTGATAGAGCCATCACCTGGCTGCCTTACTTTTTATTGGGTGTTGCGCTAATAATTGCCTTAGGCTTTGAATTCGTAAACGGTTTTCACGATACCGCCAACGCAGTTGCCACTGTCATATATACCCATTCATTACCCGCTAATTTCGCCGTATTATGGTCTGGATTTTTTAATTTTCTAGGCGTCTTAGTTTCCAGTGGCACCGTTGCTTTTGGCATCATATCCTTACTTCCTGTTGAATTGATTTTACAAGTAGGCTCCAGCGCTGGTTTTGCGATGGTTTTTGCGCTACTAATCGCCGCTATTCTCTGGAATTTAGGTACTTGGTTGCTGGGTTTACCCGCGTCATCTTCACATACCTTAATTGGCTCAATTATCGGCGTGGGTGTTGCGAATGCTTTAATGCATGGCCGTGATGGCACCACAGGCGTAGACTGGGCTCAAGCCACTAAAGTCGGCTACTCTTTACTGCTTTCACCTATGATCGGTTTTGGTTTTGCCGCCTTACTGTTATTGTTACTAAAGGCGTTAGTAAAAAATCGCGAATTATACGAAGAACCCAAAGGCAACACCCCGCCCCCTATCTGGATACGCGGATTACTAATTTTGACCTGTACGGGTGTTTCTTTCGCCCATGGCTCTAATGATGGTCAAAAGGGTATGGGACTTATTATGTTGATTTTAGTAGGTACAGTTCCCATGGCTTACGCCTTAAATCGGGCTATGCCGATTGATCACATGACACAGTTTGCAGCAGTTGCTCATGTTACTCAGGAATCTATATTGAAAAATGTAAGCATTACGGCACCTAGTGACCCACGTAAAGTGCTTTCTGAGTTTGTACGCACCAAAAATTATCAACCGGAAGTGTTAGCAGGACTGGCCAGTATGGTTGGCAATATAGGCGATCAGGTTAAACAGTATGGCAGTTTGGCGCATGTACCGATGGAAGCTGTATCGAATGTTCGGAATGATATGTATCTTGCTTCTGAAACTTTGCGGATTTTTGAAAAAACACAGCCCATCAAATTTGATGACGACACTAAAGCCAACATTAAAGCGTTTAAAAAGGATATAGACGATTCTACTAAATTCATACCCATATGGGTAAAAGTCACCGTTGCCATCGCCTTGGGCTTAGGTACTATGGTAGGCTGGAAAAGAATTGTGGTAACTGTTGGTGAAAAAATAGGTAAAACTCATCTTACTTATGCGCAAGGCGCCTCAGCTGAACTAGTGGCAATGACGACTATTGGTGCTGCTGATATGTTTGGTTTGCCAGTATCAACTACACACGTATTATCATCGGGAGTAGCGGGTGCTATGACCGCTAACAAATCGGGTTTACAACTCAGTACGGTGCGTAACTTAGCGATGGCTTGGGTATTAACATTACCCTCTGCCATGTTGCTATCTGGTTCATTATATTGGTTATTTACCAAAATATTTTAAATTGAACAGCGTTTAGCATAATCACTTACTTAGTGATTCAAAAGCCCGCTTTAACTCAACAATGTTAAAGCGGGCTTTTTTTAGTTTAGAAAATAATATTTAATAAAGAATTTGTCTAACAACTAACATAGTCTAATCAAGTTAAATACATTTTTTCGAAAGCCAACAACCCAGTTATTTTTAATATGGCCAAGTCCAATTATCCACCTCTGGGAGATCTATACCATATTCGTAAGCGTAACTACGACATTCAATTTGAATATCACGCATTTTTTCTTTAACGTGCGCACCCGCGACATGTAAAGCTGGAATGCGATCAATCACGTCAATCACCAGACTAAAGCGATCAATTTCGTTTTGAATTGCCAACTCTAAAGGCGTATTAATACTACCCTTTTCTTTATAGCCCCGCACATGCAAATTCTTATGATTATGACGTCGATAAGCCAAACGGTGTATTAGCCAGGGATAACCATGAAAATTAAATAATATGGGTTTATCCAGTGTAAACAAACTATCGAAATCTTTATCCGATAATCCATGCGGATGTTCGGTTGCAGGCGTCAGCTTGTAAAGATCAACAACATTAATAAAACGAACTTTCAATTGCGGAAAGTGTTCGCGCAAAATCACAACGGCCGCCAAGGCTTCCTTGGTAGGAATATCGCCAGCACTGGCAATCACCAAATCCGGTTCGGAGCCAATATCACTACTCGCCCACTCCCAGATGCCTATACCCTTGGTACAGTGTTTAATGGCGGCATCCATATCCAGATATTGTAAGTGTTTTTGTTTATCACAGACGATGACATTGATGTAATCGGTACTACGTAAACAATGATCACTAACCACCAACAGCGTATTGACATCAGGCGGTAGATAGATACGTGTAACGGCAGGACTTTTATTGACGACCACATCCAGAAAACCGGGGTCCTGATGGGTAAATCCATTATGATCTTGACGCCAAACAGTTGAAGTAATCAATAAATTAAGAGAAGAGACTGCTGACCTCCAGGGTACAGCTTTCGACATTGCCAGCCATTTAGCATGTTGGTTAAACATGGAATCTATGACATGTACAAATGCTTCGTAGGTGGAAAAAAAACCGTGGCGTCCGGTGAGCAAATAGCCTTCCAGCCAGCCTTCTAAAGTATGTTCGGACAGCATTTCCATGACACGACCATCTACAGACAGTTCGCCTCCATCACTATCTTCTGGCAAATAGTCAGCTAACCAGGTTTTTTTACTGACCGTATAAATGGCATCCAGTTTGTTAGACGTATTTTCGTCAGGACCAAATACCCGAAAATTTTGCATATTGGCAGACATAATGTCGCGCAGAAATTTACCTAAGGGTGGCGTATTTTCGGCGCTACTTACGGCAGGCTTTTCCAGAGCTATCTGATATTCACGAAAGTCTGGCATACGTAGAGCCTTGCGCAATCGACCACCATTGGCATGCAAATTGGCACTCATACGCCGTTCCCCCTGGGGAGCCAGTTTTTTAAGTTCTGGAATTAAGCGACCCTGAGCATCAAACAAGGTTTCAGGCTTATAACTTTTTAACCATGTCTCTAATTGTTGCAAATGCTCGGGATGCTCACGTACACCACCAAGCGGTACCTGATGCGCACGCCAGAAACCTTCCACCTTATGTCCATCGACTTCTTTAGGTCCAGTCCAACCTTTAGGTGACCGCAGTACAATCATTGGCCAACGCGGACGGACAGCTTTTCCAGAACTGCGTGCTTCTGTCTGGATCTGCTGAATTTCTAACACACATGCTTCCATCACCTCAGCCATTTTGGCATGCATAGTGAGTATATCACTACCCTCCACAAAATAAGGCTTCCACCCATAGCCCAGAAACAGATGTTCCAGCTCTGTATGACTAATACGTGATAACAAGCTGGGATTATTGATCTTGTAGCCGTTCAAATGCAAAATCGGCAATACTGCTCCATCGCGAAGCGGATTGAGAAATTTATTGGAATGCCAAGAAGTGGCCAGAGGTGCCGTTTCTGCTTCGCCATCCCCCACCACGACAGCAACTATTAAATCGGGGTTATCATAGGCTGCACCAAAAGCATGGGATATACTATAACCCAACTCCCCTCCCTCATGAATTGAGCCAGGTGTTTCCGGTGTGCAGTGACTGCCAATACCACCGGGAAAAGAAAACTCCTTAAAGAAATTAAGCATACCTTCTTTATCTTCACCTTTATTGGGGTAAACTTCGCTGTAAGTTCCCTCCAAATATACCGGTGCCAACACGCCTGGCGCGCCATGCCCAGGACCTGCCAAAAAGATACAATTCAAATCGTATTTATTAATCAGGCGATTAAGATGGATATAAACAAAACTCAAACCAGGACTCGATCCCCAGTGTCCTAGTAATCTGCGTTTTATATGTTCTGGCTGTAAAGGTTCTTCCAGTAATGGGTTATCACGCAAATAGATCATACCGGCTGCCAGATAATTGCAGGCGCGCCAATAAGCATTAATATTTTCCAGTTCCTGAGCTGTGACGGGAAGTACGTTCATAATTAGCATCCTGTTTTAATAGCAAAAACGATTTAGATCAACTTTAGCCAACGGCCTAGTTACTATCAATACACATTAGCACACCTACTTATTTTACTAGCAAATATAAGGTTATTTATTCATAACACGTCTTTAGCAGTGCAATAATCTACTCACTAGTTTTGCTGGGTTGCGAAAAAGCAAAACGACTAGTCAAAGCCATGATAGGCAATGCACACACCACCACCCCTAATAATGTGGTTAAGGTGTTAAAGCTGGCACTGGCATCCCATAGTGTTAATGAACTATTCAAGGAACGATTGGATGGCAACAAAAAGGGAAACATGGAGACAGCCAGCGTTAACACTGTGGCGGTAACAGCAACACTAGCGGCTATAAACGCCCAGTAATAAAGCTGTCGCTTTGCAGAAAAATAAAGTGTAGCTATTGTCGAACTGAACACTAATCCTGGTAACAACCATAACACGGGTAGATGTTCATAATTATCCAGCCACAAACCTTCACTGCGTTTAACAAATTTATGTAGTGGATTTGAATCGGCATTAGTCATTATTTCCGAATTAATATGATAGCCCTCCAGATGCATCAACCATAATCCGGCCAAAGCGAATAGCAGCATAAACGCCACGCCTGCCTTTAAAATCCAAGGTTGACAGTGTTTAGAAATATCTTCACCTACTTTTAGTTGCAGAAAACTGGCTGCATAAAACAGTAATAATGTCAGATTAATTAATGCTACCAATAATGCAAAGGGATTAAGCAAACCCCACACATCTCCCAGAAAAAAAATCCGCATATCACTATCAAGATGAAAAGGAATGCCTTTAAGTAAATTGCCAGCAATAACCCCTAAGATGGCGGTGATTAAAAAGCTACTGACACTGAGAACCTTATCCCAATTGTTCTGCCAAGCGGCTTTGTCACTCGCATCTCTAAATAAAAAACCGACTGGTCTAGGTAGCCAAGCCAATAGCATAATGAGCAACAACCAAGGTAAACAGGAGAAAATCACCGCATAGACTATGGGCCAGGTTGCAAATAATACTGCAATGACCGCCATTAACCAGGCAAGTTGTAATAATGAAGTCGGCGCAACACTGGCAATGGCAACTTTAGCCACCTCAGTATTTTTTCCGAGTAGATACACTAACATACCAACACCCAGATTGATGCCTTCGCATAATACAAAGCCGAGGATGCTTAGTACCAGAACTCCCCAATAAATGATACGTAACGTTTCGTAATCATAATTCATGGATGAACTCCTGATTGCCAATATTCGAATTTTGCATCTGGATCGACTGCCGGATTAGAAAAAATCCTACCGCCAATAAGCCCAAAAAAGCTAGGTATTGTGTAAACAGACTAATGACTAAATCGGGGATCGATAATGACGAGACACTTAAAAAAGTCGGTAACACGCCCGCAATTGCCCAAGGCTGGATACCCGCTTCAGCAATATACCAACCGGCTATACACGCCAGCCAACTTAAAGGAGCTAGATAGACACTTAGTTTTAATGACCACATAACGTACTTACTTTTAGTGTAACTGTTCCATAATGCGACGCTAAATATACCAATATTGAGAATGCCAACCGTCATCATCAGCCAATTTAACCAATGTAATCGGTTGGCTGCAGCAGGCAAACAAAACTTAACTGCATCTGCGATTTGCTGATCGGTAGCTGCTGTCACATGCTCCGTCCAGTGTTTCAGCAATAAGGCATACCCCAGATCGGCATTAAAATGTTGAAAATCCACCTGTAATTGCGGATCGGTTTTCTCGTCGCGCAGTTCTTCTAAAACGGCATAGGCTTTTATGCCATTGCGAATATGCATTTCGATAGAGGGTAATTGTTGGCTAATATCACTACTGTTAAGAGCGGATAGCTTAAGGTTTTGCACTGGAGTACCTAATTCAGGCGTGCTGTCGCCAACACACACCAGTAATGAAGAGACTAATCCGACTAGTGCTGCCAGTTTAAAACTACAACGCGCCACCTGATTATCTGCCTGTTTTAATAACAAACTGGCACTGATTGCCATCACGGTGGCCGCTGCCGTTACATAACAGGCGGAAATGCTATGTAATGCTTTGCTATAAATAATGGGATTATGCAGAAATTGTGAGAGATCAGACAGTTCGATACGAAAGGATTGATAATTGAAAGTGGCACCCACCGGATTTTGCATCCAGGCACTGGCTGTCAGTATGGAAATTGCTGACAAATTAACGGCTAACACGAGTAACCAGGTAGTCATCAGGTGTTGTGATTTGCTCAAGCGTTCCCATCCATACCAGTAGGGGCCACAAAGCAAGCATGTCAAAAAGAATACAGTGAGGATTTCAACCGCTAACGGTAATGCAAACACATCACCGACATAATAGGAAAAATAAGAGCCATGACTGCCAAATTGAAACATCAGAGCTAAACGTGTAACAACACCTAAAGCAAAATTGATGACAAATATCCGCCCCCAAAACCTGCATGCATCGAGATAATAACTTTTAGTCGTGATGACATACAGTGATTCCAGACCAGCCAGCATCAGAGCTAAACCTAATGTCAGAGGGACAAATAAAAAGTGACACATTGCTGTGATGGCAAATTGCCAACGTGACAACTCCACCAGAGTTTCAGAAATCATTATCACCTCTTACATCAATCAGAAAAACCTACAATTATAGGCTCTGACTTACATTTATCATATTTATGTAGTAGATATATTTCCAAACTATCAACACAGAAGGCCGTTAAATATAATATAAACTGGCGCTATAAGCACTGTCGACTGAGTGGAAACACACAACGAAAGCGACTCCCTCTACCTAATTGACTTTCTATTTCCAGCTTGGCTTCGTGCCTGACCAAAACATGCTTAACAATAGCCAAACCTAAACCGGTACCATTTATTTTACGGTTTCGTTTAACTTCTGCCCGATAAAAGCGTTCAGTGATACGCGGAATATCAGTGCTGGATATGCCTTCACCAAAATCTTCGACTTCCAGATTGGCATTAGACCCCTCAGATTTATACCAACGCACTTTAACGGGTTTATCAGCTGGTGAATATTTAAGTGCATTGACCAATAAGTTGGTAAAACCACTGCGCAGCTCTTCTTCATCGCCACGCAGCCTAACATCTGTTTCCAGAGTTAGCTCAACCCGACGTTCGTTGGTTTCTAACAAATCACTCTCTCGGCAAATTTGCTTTAAAAGTTCAGTGATATTAACGCAATCTGATTTTTTGGCTTTGGTTTCCAAGCGTGCCAACAGTAGTAAATCATCTATCAAAGCTTGCATGCGCAGCGCTTGAGTAGACATATTCTGAAATGATCGGAAATACACAGGTGGCAAGTTCTCCATCCCTTGCAAGGTTTCCAGATAACCTTTAATTACTGTTAAAGGTGTACGCAATTCATGGGATACATTCACCACAAAATCAGTACGCATACGTTCTATATTTTTTAGATGGGTAATATCCTGAGCCAGTAATAAACGCAAATTGGCACCATAGGGAACGATACTGATTTGCAAAATCATATTTTCGTTTACCGGCGAGGGAATACTAATTTTCTGAGCGTAGTCGTTCGATTTTAAGAACAGGATAAACAGTGGATTGCGAACCAGATTATCTATGCGATAACCTTTATCAGACTTTTTTAATCCCAACACTTCACGAGCAGCCTTGTTGGTCCAATCAATTTCTCCAAAACTACCCAATACCACTGCTGCATCGGGCAATGCATCGGTAGAGGTACGAAAACGGTCTATCATGCGCGTTAATTTCTTTTTACGCTTTTTATCGATTTTCCGGATTTTTAATACGTGATAATAAATATCCCGCCAAATACCTTTATGCTGATTTTTGTCACCATATGCACCGCGGCTTAACCATTTTTCCAGCTCATCCACATATAGGGTTTGCCGTATCAACAAATAGCTGGTAACCAACAGCAAAAAAAAAGAAAAATGTCCAAAGAAAGCGCCTAAGCTTAAAGCGGGGACCAACAAGAACAACAGCAGACTTATTTCTTTACTCCAACGACCCATCTTTACATCAACCGACTATAGAAAAACGATAACCGAAACCTCTTACTGTTTGGATAAGCTCTTCCCGTCCGTATTCGGCAAGGATTTTTCGTAAGCGGCGAATATGCACATCCACCGTACGTTCTTCAATGTAGACACTGCGCCCCCAAACTTGATCCAGTAAATGGGTGCGACTGTAGACTTTATCGGGGTTAGTCATGAAAAACTGCATCAACCTGAATTCGGTAGGACTGACATCGAGTGTTTGACCGGAAATAGTTAAACGGTGTTGTTCTGCATCAAGCGTCAGATCGCCCACATTTAAATGTCCGGATTCTGATAACTTACCACTTCTGCGCATGACTGCTTTAATGCGAGCAATCATTTCTTTGGGGGAGAACGGCTTGGTGATGTAGTCATCTGCACCAATTTCCAAACCGCGTATTTTGTCTTCCTCTTCGCCACGCGCGGTCAATAGAATAATCGGCATATCTTTGTAACCGGAGTCGTTTTTTAAGCGTCTTGCCAATTCTATACCACTAATACCAGGCAACATCCAGTCCAGAAGGATTAAATCCATCATGTTTTCTGCAAGGGCTTGTTGTGCTTGTTCTGCACTGGAAACCGCCATCACTGACAACCCTGCTTGCTCAAGAGCTAATACCAGCATCTCCCGAATGGCTTCTTCATCTTCTACGACCAGAATATTTAAATTCGACATAATCATTTCGTGTTGGCCCAATCAGATATACAGTATAAAGGCTATATATTACTCCTTTATGACAAAAAGTCGTTCAAAGACCAACACACAATGCATGAATTACGCCTGCAAGCCTATCCTTCGATTAACTGTTTTCAGATTCCAGAAGATAAGTCAGCCACAATGACGACAATTTCTCTTGTACTGTGTTCTGCCGCAAGCGAGCACGCAGATTGTCGAAATCCACATAATCTAAAGCTTGATCCTGGTTATAACAAGAATACATAAAGCTGGCTTCGCCTGTATCTGGATCAACATGCTTACACAGACACTGAGCGCAAACACCTTTCATCATACACTGCATAGGCGAGTTGATAGAACCAATGGCCTCATGCCCTTCTTTTAAATAGGGCTTCAGAACACCATAACGCGCTTCTTTGACAGCAGCCATCATTCTGTCGGAACCAATCACCACCAAATGCTCAACATCTTGCAATTTTAAAGTCGTTTCGCCAAGCTCACCCTTAGCAAAGGCTAACATGGCTTCGACAATATTACCCACAAAGGTTTTATCTTGCGGACGGGTAATAGGTATAGCATCATTACCCGGACGCTTATCAACAGCCCAAACAATGAGATCAGACGCGTCTTCAATGTCTGGCACTTTAAACAAATCTTCACGATTACGGTAACCTGCAAAATAAATCACTTTATTACCCGCCATACGCAAAGCCTTGCCAATAGAAAACAAGACAGCATTACCCAAACCGCCACCTAGCAACAAAATAGTTTGATTGCTTGGAATTTCGGTTGGCGCACCGGTAACCCCCATCACCACCAATGGATCGCCGGCTTTCCAGGTGGAACATAGTCGAGTTGAACTACCCATTTCCAAGGCTATTAATGACACCAGACCTTGCTCTTTATCTACCCACGCCCCCGTTAATGCAATACCTTCAGCCGCTAAAGCCGTACCCTGTATAACGGGTGCCAGCGATTCAAAATTTTGTACCCGGTAGAATTGACCGGGATTAAAGTTTTTGGCTGCAGCAGGTGCCTTAACCACTACTTCGATAATAGTCGATGTTAAACGAGTAACAGAGACAACATGAGCAAGGAAAGTAGCATCCAGATTTTGTTGAAATGCGAGTAGTTGTGCATCACGTTGTACTTGCTGTGAAGCATCCAAATTGGCAAGCTGTCCAGCAAACAACTTAACAATATAAGGATATCCGTCTTTAGCACTGGCCATAGCCTTAACCACATTACCGGCATAGACTGGATGATTATCGCCGTAAAAACTGATATAACGCCCATTACTGTGGTAAGAAGTAAAAGGAGCAGGTTTCCCTACTTTCACTTGCTTTTCATCATCCGTAGCGGTCAATTGCAGTTGGCCATCCGCCCAAATCGGCTCATATCGTTTGTAGAATTTTTGATCCATGACAAACGTACTAGGATGTTCTGACTGGTAGATAGTGTTGGGAGCTGTTCCTGCAGCAACAAATAACCCGCGTAATTTAACTTCAACCTCGTCAGTTTTACGCCATTTACCTTCCTGTTCACTGAGTTTTTCGAAACGTACCGCCTGCAAATGTCCGTATTGATCCTCAATAGCTTCTAAAGGACTCATGCCTTCTGCCAACCAGATACCCTCTGTCAAGGCTTCATGGATTTCTTCATGATTTTGCCGATAAGCAGGTGAGTCTTTAATGCCTTTACGATAAAACAGTGTTACCCCACCCCATTGTTCAAGGAATGGCAAGAAATTGGGTGCTTCGCCAGCTGATGCAGCGCGTTGACGTTCTTGCTCAATAACGCGACCATGCGCCAAAAATTCTTCTAGTATTTCCAGCTCTTCGGTATCGTACCGTTCGCGCACATTGTTTTCGCCATATTGGCTGACCAGCGCATCATATCGATTAACAATTTTACTGACTTGCAAAGGATAATATGCCAATAATTCCGTAGCGGTATCAATAGCTGTTAAACCGCCACCAATAACACCCGCCGGTAATCGCACTTGCAAATTTGCTAGCGAAGAAGCTTTCGCTGCTCCGGTCAATTGCAATCCCATTAAAAAGTCCGATGCTTTACGAATACCCCGAATCAAATTGTTTTTCAGATCAATAACGGTTGGTTTTCCGGCTCCACTCGCAATGGCAATATGATCAAAACCCAAATCCCAAGCCTCATCAATACTGATAGTGCCCCCAAAGCGAACCCCACCGTAACATTTGAAGGCGCTACGACGTAATAAGGTTAGATAAATCACTTTCAAAAAGTTCTTATCCCAACGTACGGTAATGCCATATTCAGCAACACCACCAAAACCCAACATCACCCGTTTATCCAGATCTTCGTATAAACTGCGAAAATCGGCAATCGGCAGTGGCGCATGCTCACTATCTCCGGTTAAGTGCAGGGGTAATGGCTCAATTTTCAGCGCATCGATACCCACTACACCAAAACCTTCGTTTAACAAATAATGCGCTAGTGTGTAGCCAGCTGGCCCCATACCGGCTACCAATACATTTTTACCGTTATAAGGCAGAGCCGTTGAACGTTTGATGTTCAACGGGTTCCAGCGAGTAAGCAGACTGTATATTTCAAAACCCCAGGGCATGAACAATACATCCGTCAACACATTGGTTTCAATTTGTGGAATATTGACCGCTTCGGTTTTTTGGTAAATACAACCGCGCATACAATCATTGCAGATCCGGTGCCCAGTACCTGGACACATGGGATTATCAATAATGATCATGGCCAGCGCGCCAATATTATCACCCTGACGTTTGACCACATGCATCTCAGAAATTTTTTCTTCCAAAGGACAACCCGTCATCAAAGCCCCTAAATGATTGGCCTTGAAGGTTGCGTCTTTTTTGTTTTTAATACCCTTGGAACAGGAATCGTTATTCCGATCATGGCAATAGATACAATGATCTACTTCATATAAAGTCTGACGTTGTGAAAAGCGTTTGTCTGTCAAAGCAAAACCATCGCGTCGACGCTGATGCTCTTTGCCCGCCGCCCAAACTTGATGTGTATCATGATCCAGACTGTCATGTGCCACCAGATTTTCTAAATTGGTTTTGGCAGGAACCTTAAAACTCAACCACTTTTTAACTATGGCTTTTAGTTCTGGCGCATTTTGCGCGGCAAAACTCCAGCGATAGATAATATCTAACACTGCGGCTAGAAAACCAGAAGGTGTTTCATCATCCATACCCAATTCAGCAGCAACCGCCACTTGCCCTCTAAGCAAGCTGACGTCAGCAGCGCTGATTTCAGCCTGTTGTGACAATTGCCATAAAGAGGCCGCTAACTGACTCACCGCCAGTTCTGGATCAGAGACAAACAATTCTTGTTTACCAGTAACCAGTAACAAAGCCTGTAATTGCGCATTTAATGCAGCAATATCCCAACCTTCAATGCTTTGGCCTTTGAAACGCGCAGCCAGTTTGCCAACAATTTCGGTACGGTACACAAAAGTTGCAGAAAACTCACCACGTATGGTTTCGATTTGCTGATCACGATTAGCACTAACATTAAATAACCGTGCCACAAAACTACCCACTAATGGCGCCGTTTTAACCAATACTTCCGAAATTTGCTCAGGAGCCATGCCCTGACCTTGGCAGGCACGATAGTCCGCTATTTCGGCAAACAAGGCTGGATCGTGCTGTTTAACTGACTGATCAAATACCTGTAAAAGATCATTTAAACGTTGCGGATTATAAAGATCGGGGTAAGCAAAACCTGGGATACCCAAGGTCAATTCGCTCTGGCGGTGAGTGTTAAGCTGTTGTGTCATCAAGTTGTTCCGTGAATGTACGCTTGAAGTAGTAAAAAGATAAATTAAAAAATAATAGTCATTGCACAGCGTTAAGCTTAGTCTTACTCGGCTGTATATGCATCAAGCGTGACAGACGTGTTCCGCACATCTTATAGCCTATTGATTTTAAATTATAAAAACTTCGCTGAATAGTTACAAATAAAAAATACTAATAAAGTGCAATACTTTTGTGTTCGGCCAAACAATACCCAACTAATACCTTTAAGGATTAGTTGAGATATTGTATAGGGCTTAAATTGGCTGAGCCTGGGGTTAAGGCAACTCATTCAGAGACTGATCTTTTTTAACCTGCATCAGGTCTTCGCGCTTTAGTCCAAAAGACAAGGCCAGCGCACTACCGATATAAATAGATGAATAAGTACCTTTGACCACACCAATTAACATGGCGATTGCAAAACCATGGATAATTTTGCCACCCAGAAACACCAAGGCCAGCAATGTTAACAGTACCGTAAAGGACACCAGGATAGTACGACTTAATGTTTCATTAACCGCAACGTTAACAATCTCCTCCATAGACTGAATACGACTACCGCGAGTAATTTCACGAATACGATCATAAATTACAATTTTATCATTGGTGGAATATCCAACCAACGCCAAAATGGCTGATAAAACTGTCAAATCGAATTCCCAGCCAAACACTGAAAAGAAACCCATGGTAATCACAGCGTCGTGGAACAAAGCGATAATGGCCGCTACAGAAAGTTTCCATTCAAAACGGATACTGACATAAATCATAACGCCTATAAAGGCAAAAAACATCGCCAAACCACCATCGTCAATCAAGTCTTCACCCACTTGTGGACCCACGAATTCGACTCGACGCATTTCGCCCGGCTGTGCCTGACTACCATTCACAACGCTCAGCACTTTTTCGGTAAGATCTTTCTGACTAATATCTTGCACGGGCTTAAGGCGTAATAATACTTCTTCAGAACTACCAAAATTTTGCAGGTTGGCATCCCCAAAACCTTGCTGTTCCAGAGAACTGCGCATTTTATCCAAATCAACCGCTTGGTTGTAGTGTATCTCGTAGACACTACCACCCGTAAAATCAATGCCCAACTCCAGGCCTTTAACAAAAAATGAAACAATGGAAATTAAAAACAAGCTTCCAGAAAAAATAAAGGCCCATTTTTTTTTGCCAAGAAAATCAATATGTCGAACGGTTGTCATACCCTAAGTCCTGATAATAATTATAGTTTGTTATCGGTATCCGCACAGATCTGGCGATTAGCGATGGAAAGCAATCGAGAAAACAGAATATTGTACTATCTTCTCCAAAAAGCTGGCGTAAAAAGCATCAGCAATGTAAAAACTTCGAATCGCCCCAATAACATGGCGATGATACAAATCCAGGTTTGAAAATCTGTTAACCCCTGATAATTACTTGCCGAAGCCACCATACTCAAGCCTGGACCCGCATTATTAAGGCAAGCAAGCACAGCGCTTAGCGATGAGACAGGATCGAGACCAGAAAATAACAGCGAAAAAGTTAAAGCTACAACTGCTATAAAATACAAAAAGATAAAAGCCAAAACAGAAAAAATAATCTTATTCGCGATGATCAAATTACCCATGCGTATGGGATTAATGGCATGAGGATGCAAAATACTAAACATTTCTCGACCCGCCTGCTTCCAAAGCAACAGGGCACGAAACATTTTGATGCCCCCACCCGTGGAACCTGTACAGGCGGTAATACATGTAAGATACAGCATCCACCAGCTTAAAAAAGGCGGCCAACTGCTAAAATCGGCACTAACAAAACCACCTGAAGTACCAATTGAAATTAAATTAAACGTTACATGCCGAAAGGTACTAAACCAATCCGCATACACATTGTAATAAAGCATATAAAGAAAACAAACCAATACACTACCGACCAACAAACCCAACATGGGTATTGCTTCAGGATCTTGCAGATAGGGCTTTATGCTTTTACGATGCAATGCTTGATAGTGTACAGCAAAATTCATAGCCGAAATCAGCATAAAAACCATTAATACCGCTTCGATGTCAGGCGAGTTGAAATAGGCAATATTAGCATCATGCGTAGATACCCCCCCTAAGCTCATGGTTGATAAGGCATGGCAAATAGCATCAAACCAGCCCATGCCTGCCTGTTTTAAGGCCAACATACAAACAATAGTTAATGCGGCATAAACCAGCCATAACAAACGAGCAGTTTCGTTGATACGCGGCGTAATTTTACTGTCTTTGATGGGGCCAGCAATTTCGACTTTATATAATTGCATTCCACCTATGCCCAGTAAGGGTAGAATGGCCACTGCGAGTACGATAATACCTAAACCCCCTATCCAACTCAGCTCATGCCGCCAAAGATTCAGTGATGGGGCCAGTTGATCCAACCCCACAAATACCGTGGCACCTGTTGTCGTTAAACCCGAAGTGGTTTCAAAAAAGGCATCTGTAAAACTCAGCTCCGGCACCCCCCACAGGAAAGGTAAGGTAGCCGCTGAAGCCATTAATATCCAGAAACAAGGCACTAACAAATAACCATCACGGGTTTTCACATCACCTCGAAAACGCATGGTTAAACCCGCTAGAATACCGCCGCAACCAATATTCAGTGACATTCCGTGCAGAAAATGTTCTGTCATACCATCACCAAAATACAAAGAAGCCGCTATAGGTAATGCATAGGTAAGCCCGAATATCATTAGAATCAGGCCCAGAACAAAGGCGATGGTACAAAAACGTTGCATGGCGAAAGCCTAAAGTAAAACAGGACGTTAATCATGTGGGTATCATAAACCAGCTATTGCTGATAATGACCGTTACATAAATTTCGTTAATTGTAGCAAAAAACTGTCTCTGTCTTAATATCGTTTATAGAAGTGAGGACAATTTTGGAATAAAGCGTTATTTAATAATTAGTACCATCATCCGGCTTTGTCAGCGAATAGACATTTTCTACGTCCGAGTTTTCGGCTAACCAGCTACAAAATGCAGTTCTTTCCGCCTGTGTCCAAACGGTGCGGTTACGATTGTGAGCATCATTATCGTACCAATTAACCACACAACGCTCTAATTGTGACAAACGCAGATCAACTGAACCAATCTGCTGACTTAATTCAACCACTGCCATTTGTAACTGACCAATACTCGAATTAATCTGTTTAAGTTGTTCTAAAACCAAATCATTTACATTTTCAACCATTTGCCCTCCCCTTTAACGATGGCTACCAATAACTTGGCACTATAATGTAGATAGTCTTAACAAAGCAATGTATAAGCTGCACTAGCTAAAATTTACACAGTAATACTTTTAAAAACATACTTTATAATAATCTAAAGCAATAGAGTTGATGGAATCATCACCCCACGTACGCTTGATAACCACTTATCCTGTATAAATTTGGCTGCAATCATTGTTTCTTATCATGATTTTCGGCACTCAACCAAAACCGCAACGATAACACTCTTCTGACGGCTTTTGGTTAGGTGCTGACTGACAAATTCTGATTAACACAAAATATTCAGGCATTTTTCCTGGATAATATGACGATAAAATATAACAACTGGGAACTTCGAAAAACCTGGCTTTTGTGCTTCAGCAGGCTCAACACGAATGGTAAACTATTGATATATTAACACAATAGCTCACAATGTGCCCTTCGAAACAACTTAGGAAAGCCATGTCGAAGGGTGGTTTTTCGAAGCTTCCAACTATGATAATTTTGATTCATAAAGGCTTTATTAATGCTTTACTCCCTTAAATGTAAGCGGTTTTTACCCACATTACTACTCTTGACTTTAGTATCAAAAGTTTCTGCCGACACAGACGTAAAGACCACTAGCCAAACTACACCTTTAAATCATCTGTTGCCGCCAACGAATACCGCCGATGCCAACAACAATGACACCAATAATGACGATAACTCTAAAAATGTATTTGTAACAAATCCGGTTGATGCGTTTGAATTACCTGAAGTAGAAGTGGTAAGCACTACCCCCGTAGGTGCAACCGGTTTGGCTCTGAAAAAAATACCAGGTAATGTGCAATCCGTGGAGGATGAAGAAATTAACCGCCACGAGTCACTATCTGTTTCGGACTTCATGAATCGCCGTATGCAAAGTGTTAATATTAATGACACGCAGAATAATCCTTACCAGCCAGATATTACTTATCGGGGCTTTAATGGCTCACCCTTATTAGGTACCCCCATTGGCATTTCTGCGTATCAAGATGGTGTGCGCATTAACGAAGCTTTTGGAGATACCATCAACTGGGACTTAATTCCACAAATCGCCATTTCCAGCATGGAAATGATGCCTGGCTCCAACCCTATTTTCGGTTTAAATACATTAGGCGGGGCCATGTCTATTAAGACCAAAAGTGGTTTTAGCCACCCTGGATTAAACGCTCAAGCTTATGGCGGCTCTTATGCACGCCAAGGTTATCAAGCAGAGTATGGTGGTTCGCACGGTAATTTCGACTGGTATGTGGCGGGTAATATCTTTCAGGATGCTGGCTGGCGTCCCTACTCGCCCACTAACGTTAACCAAGGTTTTGGCAAAGTGGGTTGGGAAAATGAAAAAACCGACCTTGATTTATCCTTTACATTTGCCAATAACACCCTACACGGCGTTGGCCCTACCCCACAAGCGTCATTACAGCAAAATTGGAGTTCAATTTATACTTCTCCAGATGTTAACCAAAATGCACTCTATTTTGTAACACTCAAAGCCAGCCACAAAATAACGGATGCTTTACAACTTAGTGGCAATACTTATGAGCGTAGCAGTAATTTATTTACTCTAAATAGCAACACCAATAATAACTGTTCTGCTTACACAGCTCTTAACAATCTTCCGCTAAATGCGGCAACAACCTGTACTGATACCAATACAAGCAATCAAGACCCGATTGGGGCTTTTCAAGCCAGCAGAGCCAACCAAAACGGCACTGGCGTCAATCTGCAACTGACCTCTGATTACAAAATTGATAATCATGAAAATCAATTAGTCATTGGCGGTGGCTATAATTACGCTAAAACCCATTACACAGTTGGTTCTCAGACTGCGACCTTTAACTCGGCTTTTTATGAAACAGCCAGCAACGGCCTAAGCAACGACGTTAACATCACTGGTCAAAATGCCTATTCCAACTTGTTTGTCACTGACACATTCTCGGTATTCGACTGGATGCATATCAACTCTTCTGTGAACTGGGCACAAGCCCAAGTCCGCACCTTTGACAGCATCAATGCACCTACCGATACGGCAAATTATTTGGGGAATAATATACATTTTCAGCGCGTGAATCCCTCAGCAGGTCTCACCTTAAATCCGCTTGATGCACTAAAGCTTGATAGCTTTATGAAAGACTTTACAACTTACTTTAATTACAACGAAGGTTTTCGGGCACCAACCACAGTAGAGCTTAGTTGCGCCTCTGCTAGCGCACCGTGTAGCTTACCCAACAGCTTTGTTGCTGATCCACCCACATTAAAACCAGTGGTTTCACACACATTAGAAACGGGTATGCGCGGTAAATTTTCCAAAGCATTAAAATGGAATTTTGCGCTTTATCAGACCATCAACAGTAACGACATTCTTTTTTTGAATCAAACTTCCAGCGGTCAGGGTTATTTTGCCAATGTGGGCACTACACAACGCCAGGGCTTGGAATTGGGACTTAACGGCATCGTGCTGGACAGCCTTAACTGGTATATCAGCTATGGTTATGTCAATGCCACCTACCAATCGTCGACTTCACTCAGCAACGGTTTGACATTAAGTAATGGCAATGCTGCCAGCGATAATGTCTCGCCGGGCAGCCATATCCCCAGTATTCCGCAAAACACGTTTAAGTTCGGTTCTGAATACGAGTTTTTTCATAACTTTTACTTTGGCGGCGATTTACAGTATGTCTCCAGCCAGTATGCACGTGGCGATGATCAGAATTCCTATCCGCAAATACCGGGTTATACTGTCGTCAATCTTAATGGTCGCTATACTCTAACCAAAAATATAGAACTGTTTGCTATGGGGCGCAATATTTTCGATGTACATTATGCATCGGTAGCACAGATGTCGAACAATCTATTTAACAACAATAGTATTAGCCAATTTCAAGGACCGGGCGCACCCGCTACCGGTTATGCCGGTGTGCGCATTCATTGGGATTAATAGCCTCATTATTTAATTAAGTCTCAATGAATCAACAATACCCGATTAGCTATCGAATCCTGATCACCGCCTTATACCTGTTAGCGGTAGCATCTGCGTGGCTAGTTAATCTGCCGACAAAGTGGCCAATGCATGTATCACATTGAAATGGAAAATAAAATCAGGATTGTTCTGGTCGATGATCATGCTGTGGTACGGGCCGGTTTTCGAATGTTGCTAGCCACACAGGATGCTTTTGAAGTGATTGGCGAAGCTTCTCGCGGCGAACAGGCTATACAGCAATATTTGGAACTACAGCCCGATATAATGGTAATGGATTTATCCATGCCAGGTATCGGAGGATTGGAAACCATACGCCGCATCAAGCATCGCGATAATGCGGCATTGATTTTGGTATTCAGCGTCCATCATGAACAAGTTTACGTGCATCGAGCTTTAGCGGCAGGCGCGAAAGGCTACATCACCAAAAATAGTGCACCTGAAATTCTGCCTGAGGCAATTATCGCTATCATGCAGGGCGATAATTATGTGGAGCAAGGCTTAATAAAAACCCAAGGTAAATCAAACACCACAGACAATATGCATGCCATTATCAATGGGTTTTCGCAGCGAGAGTTTGACGTATTCACCCTGCTCGCTCAAGGCTTGAGTGTGCATAAAATTGCTGACGAGTTATGTCTGGGTTACAAAACGGTTGCCAATTATGCCACCCAAATCAAAAAAAAATTGCAAGTGGATAGTTTAATTGCACTAGCGCAGCTAGCCAATGAATGGGGTATTGGACAGCGTTGAATTTATCCGCATAAACTTACACCTCTATTTTAGTCAGGCATACCCTTTGCCGATAATAGTGGGTAACACCAACACTAGACCGTTTCACAAAGTTCATGTTGTAATACACGGCTGTTAAGCCTGTTATGAGGGTCAATCATGAGTGAAGAGTTTGAAGTAAAAGGACCTCACGAAGAAGTTTTAGAAGCCGGAGAGGACCATGAATCGAGTGGTGAAAGCAAAAAATTCAACGCGACTTTAGCCGTAATGACCGCCATTATGGCATCAATTGGTGCCTTACTTTCTTATCAGGCTAATGTCACCTTAGGCGAAGCAATTATCTTCAAAAATGAAGCTTCCATTCTGAAAACCGAAGCCTCTGATCAGTGGAATTTCTTTCAGGCAAAAAGTAGTAAACAAAATATTGCAGAGCTTGCCAGCAAACTAACCACAGGTAAAGATAGGGAGGACAGCCTACAGGATGTGTCTCGCTACGAAGTTGAAAAGGAGAGTATTAAAATAAAAGCTGAAGACATTGAAAAGCGTGCACATGAAGCCGATCAGCTCTCTGAACAATCCTTACACCATCACCATCGCTGGGCTACTGGCACAACCGCATTACAAATTGCTATTTCACTTGCGGCAATAGCGCTATTAACTCGGCGAAAATGGTTAGAATATGTCAGTTTATTTTGCGCCTTGGTGGGTATAGGCTTTGGTGTGTTTGCCTGGCTAGGACTCTAAGAAACTACTTATAAAAAAAACAGGTCACAATTTAGAAATAGATACGTTTATTAAAGATGTAGCAACGCCATGAGGCGCATCACTCTATTTAATACTTCCTAAATTTACATGATCAAAAACTTACACTATAGCGTTACAAAAACAGAAACAATCGGAATTTATACACATGAGTGAAATAGGTAATTTTTTTTGGTTTATTTTGGGTGGTGGCTTTATGGGGCTTGCATGGTGGCTAAGCGGCTTTTTGGCTATTATCACCATTTATGGTATTCCCTGGGCTAAATCCTGCTTCGTGATCGGTTACTTTTCGTTTCTACCGTTCGGAAAAGAAGCCATTAATCGCAAATTACTCACAGAACAAGATGATATTGGCACTGGCAGCCTAGGCAAAGCAGGTAACCTGATATGGTTAATTTTTGCGGGAATCTGGCTGGCATTAGGTCATGTTATGTTTGCTGCTGTGTGTTTTATCTCCATACTGGGCATTCCGTTTGGCATACAGCATTTAAAGCTGGCAGGACTGGCATTGGCACCCATCGGCCAAACTATTGTGGCAAAAGAAGTGGCTGTTGCAGCACGAAATCGTCACGCCCAAACAAAGTTATCTAAATAATAAAGCGTTAGCTGCATTGCAAACGTAACTAACGGGGGGTTAAATAAAGACGTTCCCCCCTGCCAACACTGGAAACAATGCTTTTAAACCTTTTACAATAAATTCGATAGCAATAGAGGCCAATAACAATCCCATCACTCTAGTTACCACATTCATACCGGTATTTCCCATCACTCTCGCAATGCGCTGTGCTGCCATTAAGGCAGTCAACACAATACCCGCCACCGACAAGATGACCGCGCTCATTAACAGATAATGTGCAACAGCTTGTTGACCATGAGCGTATACGATAACGGTACTGATAGCACCGGGACCACTGAGCAAAGGTATAGCCAATGGCACAACAGCTACTGAATCTTTCTCAAATGATTCCGCACGCTCTTCTGGGGTATGTCGCGATCTGTCATCATTGACATGCAACATGGACATACCCATCCATAACACCAGCAATCCCCCTGCCACGCGAAATGCAGCCAGACTAATACCCAAAAAATGCAATATGGGCTCTCCCGCCACTAATGCAATCAATAACACCATAGCGACTGATAGTGCAGTAATTTGAGCAATTCTCCGACGCTCTCTAGGTGATCGCTGCACGGTAAGACTAATAAAAATAGGAATGGCGCCGATAGGATTTACCACTGACACCAGCCCAGCTAACAGCTGTAGATACTCGTTCCAATTTAACATTATTGATTAAGTGTACGTATAAATTTGGCAAAAAATACAGGAATGAATAAACGTCTAGCTATACTTGTTTGATTCACTCTTAACGGCAATATGCTCTAAAAAAATTCCCTATTCAGCACTTAACAATTAGTCTGTATTTAAGCAGAATCGCTCAGTTAGTTTAGGTATTTAAACGGCTCACCCACTGCGAACACAGCGACACTGAGAATAGTGACTTTTATAATTTGTCAAATTCTCTATAAAACAGGAACTTAATATAAATACAAAAGTCATATTAACGGAGATAGTTACTTGTCGGTGCTTGGTTTTTTATGCGCGCCGCACCGACAATTTTTTCCGGCAAAACGACTAGCAGATTACCCCTTCCACTATAAGCACTCTTCTTTAATGCGCCCAGTAACAATGACAGTTACCGTGCAGTGTTTTGCAATTGTTTTAAGCGCTCTGAAACCCGTTGTGCATCTAAAGCAGGATCCACATCATCATCAATGTGCCTAATCACTAACTCAGGATCAACTATAAATGTCCAGCGCTTTGCCATAGTCAGAACCGGCATTTTTACACCATAGGCACTAGTCACTTTAGCCTCTGGATCGGACAACAAAGTAAAGCTGAGTTTATGCTGTTGATGAAACACCTGCAATGCTTTTATTTCATCTGTACTGATACCATATACTTCGGTGTTTTGCTGACGTATAACTTGTAAAGCGTCCCGAAATGCACAGGCCTGAGCTGTACAACCCGGCGTGCCTGCCTTGGGATAAAAGTATAGCACCGTCCAGCCAACACCCTGACGCGAGGCCAAGCTCACTTCAGAACCATCTTGAGCTTTTAATTGGAAATCGGGTGCTGTTTGCCCAACTTGTAAAGGCTCAGCATGTGCCAATGACATAAAAAATAGCCAAACAATAAAAGCGCCAAGAGTTTTATACAGAAAAATATTTTTTTGCATAAGCCACCATGAAAAGGATGAATTAGTATAGCCTACCGCCATGATGAATCGCATTTTCCTTAATGTTTTAATCTTTAAAAAACAAACACACCGACTTTATTTTTTGTGTGATGTCATAAAGCATTAATAAAAACCTGATATTTTACGAATCAGCCTTTTAAATTTAGCAGCAATATTTTTCAAAACAATTTTATGGTATTCATACAATTAATTGCTATTTGAAAATGTTAAGGAATAATAAATTTTTATAGCTCCTGATTTTCGTTGATTACATCATAGAAAAATCAGGCTTAACCACTTTATTTATATGGTTTATACACCCATAGAAGCTGATTTTAGCCTTAAGTTAAAATCTGTGATAGGATAAACCAGCATTAAATAAAAAACCTTTTTAGAGTTGTTTACATTTAGGCAATTAATTTAAGGTAATTAAAAACATTTAAACTTAAAACGTTAGGATTCGTAAATAATGAACATTTTTAAAAAAACCTTGGCTACTGTAGTAATGATGTCTGCTTTAATTTCTACTTCAGCTTTAGCAAATAGCGCTGGAGACGCCAAAGTCCGTGCCGCTGGTGAAACAACTTTAGCCAAAACCGAAGAAGCAGTAAACCTTTTAGAAAAAAACGGTGATAAAGCTGAAATTTTAAAGTTGTTAGGTGAAGTTCGCCAATCACAAAAAGAATTCCGTTATGAGCAAACTGAGCGTTTACGTCAAAAAGCGGGCGACAAATTAAGACTTGCTCATGAAGCATTGACAAAAGACGATAACGCTGATGCGACTTCTAACCTGAAAGCAGCGTTGGATTTTTACAAAGAAATGTTTGTTGTGTACAAAAAAGCACATTAAAAATGTTTACTTTAGTTTTTGATTTATTTTGAAACTAAAGCGTTTGACCAGGGTACTGGTTATTGCGTAACCAGCAAAACACCAGTACCTTTTCAAAAAACATCCCTACCCCAAAATAAAGCATTCAGAGCAGATATTTTCTGCACACTTTAATCTGTAAAGCTTATTAATTTATCAGCCTTTAATTCCCGGCAATAATTTGTACTTCTTTTTTGCTAAGACTAGCGAAAATAATGCATAAACGCAGACAATAATGCTATTCGAAGGTAACATATGCATTTTATGATGCCCTTGCTGCCTAGCTAATGTTTACCCAATTACTCCCCAAAACACAGATTTCCATTCGCGAAAATCTAAGATGGCTTTATATTCTTAGAAACCTGATGTTATTTATCGTCACTTTAACCGTTTTTATAGCCACTAACGGACTGAGCATTGATTTGCCGCAAAATCAGTTATGGATGGCCATTTTCGCCATTTCCATGCTTAATCTCTATACTTGGCTGCGTTTACGCACCTCTGAAGAAGTGACAGAACACGAAATATTTTCACAAATTTGCATGGATGTTCTGGCCTTAGCGTATCTGCTGTATCTGACTGGAGGCGCTTCAAACCCACTTGCCTGGATATTTTTACTACCCTTGATTATTACCGCCATCATGCTTCCACAGGCTTATGCCTGGAATATGGTGATCATCACTTCATGTATTTATACCGTATTAATTACCTACCATATCTCTTTGCCGATTGTTGAGCCGCATATGATGCACGAGCCTATCAGTGAAATGACTCCCGAAATGATCTTACAATCACATCTGATGGATGATCGTCGATATTTTAATTTACATGTTTTGGGCATGTGGTTCGGTTTTGTATTTAGCGCAGGTTTGGTAGCATTTTTTGTGGTTGCTTTATCAAAGACCTTGCGTGAGCGAGAACGTAACCTGGCCGAAGCCCGCGAGAGTGCATTACGGGATGAAAAAATCGTATCATTAGCGACACTAGCCGCTAGTGCAGCCCATGACATGGGTACCCCCCTGGGAACCATTGCTATACTCACTCATGAAATGAGCGAAGAATTGCCTTCTCGGCATTTTCCAGAGATGCATCAGAAACTTATGATTGTGCAGCAACAATTGGATCGCTGCAAACAAGCTTTAGCAGTCATGTCCGCTTCATCGGGCGAAATGCGTGCAGAGTCAGGTAAAGTAATGTTGGTAAGCGAATACATTGATGAAGTTCTCAATCAATGGCGAACCCACAAAGTGTCAACCAAGCTTAAATTATTTATTTCACCAAATGTGAATATTGGTGCCGAAATTATTGCTGAACGCACCATTACCCATTCCATTATTAATATTCTTAATAATGCTGCCGAAGCAACGCCTGCAGACAAAGGTATAGAGTTCCATGTAAATTGGGATGAATGGCAATTAAATTTAGAAATTAAAGACTTTGGTACAGGACTTCCTGATGAGTTGATTGATTTTGCTGGTCATAAACCCGTCAAAAGTAACAAACAAGGCATGGGCGTTGGTTTATTTTTAACCTATACCACTATCAAGCGGATAGGCGGTAAAATAACATTTAGCAATATTGAATCGGGTGGTGCCAGTGTAGCTATCAGCTTGCCACTCTTAACAACGGAGAGTTTAGATGAACACATTAACTATGGATAAGCCTCAATTACTGCTAGTGGATGATGATGTCACCTTTTGTAACGTCCTGAAACAGGCTTTGGAAAAACGTAATTTTCAAGTGGCTATCGCCAATGATGTCAGCACAGCCATACAATTGGCAGAACAGACAGAACCAGAATACGCGGTAATTGATTTGCGCATAGGTTTTGAATCGGGTTTAGAAATGGTTAAAAAACTGATTTCCCTGGATTCCAACACGCAGATAGTTATGCTAACTGGCTTTGCCAGTATCGCCACTGCTGTTGAAGCGATTAAACTGGGCGCCATTCACTACTTAACCAAACCCGCCAATGCCGACGAAATTGTCAATGCATTACATAAGAACGAAGGAGATACCTCGGTTGCGATTAGCGATAACCCTTTATCGGTTAAGCGTCTAGAGTGGGAACATCTGCAAAAAGTGTTAATGCAACACGATGGCAATATTTCGGCCGCGGCCAGAGCATTGAATATGCATCGCCGTACCTTACAGCGTAAACTTGAAAAAAGACCCGTTAGAGAATAAATGTTACTGATTTTTTTATCTTGATCAGCGTTTTAGGTCTGGATCTATAGCTTGCAGGAATTGAGCAACGGATTGCGGGCGATCTTTAGCTTGCAAAGCCATTGCCCAATCCACCGCTTTAAGCAAATATTCTGGATATTTTTTTCTATGCAAGACGGTAGCACTCTGCATTTCATCGTATTTAAGCCTATCTAAAGACGACTGTGGGGCTTTACCATCCATACAGGCACGCATACTAGCACCCACCGAATAAATATCTGTCCAAGGGCCAATTTGCCCATGTGTGTCATATTGTTCGACCGGGGAAAAGCCATTTGTCACGACTTTGGACAGTGGCTTTTGTTTTTGTTGGGAAAAATAACGAATAGCACCAAAATCCAGCAGCAAGGGATTGTTATCCGGGCGAATAAGAATATTGGCAGGCTTAATATCAAGATGTAATAATTTGCGCTGATGCATAAAATCAACACCTGCTAACAAGCGTCGAAATACAGTACACAGAAACACCTCGCTAATTAGCTCGGAGTGTCCGAGCAAAATTTTATCCAACGTAATACCATAATCATAAATCATCACCAAATATACCGTATCATTGGCCTTAAAAAAACTAATTACATCTACGATATTGGGATGCTTTAAAGTAGCCAATACCTTGGCTTCTTCAAAAAACAGACCACGACCCTGCAAAAACAATATTCTGCTGGCGGGATTATTAGGCACCACTAAATTATTCCAGGCACGATGTGCCAGTTTATTCGGCAGATACTCTTTAATCAGCACTTGGGTTTGATCTTTTTGCTGTCTGGCCAAATACACAGAACTGAAACCGCCGCGTGCAAACTCCCGTTCAATGATGTACTGATCTATAATAGTCCCTACTTTGAGATGATAGCTCCGTTTATGATTACTTTCTGATCCTCTGGGTTTTAGCATAGTAATTTAGGCGAATCGCATGTAGGTCATAGCTAAGCAAATGTTGGGATTTAAATGTATGGCAATTCGTTAAGAACTGTTTTGGGTTTACTTCGTTTCAATTTTAAATTAACAAACAACTTTTGATGACTGAAATTCAGTACAAGAGCGCTGTTAGTATATTACTTATTTAGGTGAAAAATGATAAAAAGCATGACGGCTTTTGCAGACGGCGAAATTGCAGTGGATAACTTGGTTATTTTGTGCGAACTTCGCTCTGTCAATCATCGCTATAGCGATATCAGCATCAAACTGCCCGAACGCTTAAAGTATGCAGAAACTGATGTGCGGCGCCTAATTTCTGAAAAATTGAAACGCGGCAAAATAGACTGCACGATTAATTATAAGAAACAAGCCAGTGCGCAGACATTTGCTGTCAACACGGACATTATCGATAAATTATTAGCGGCTACCCGCCAAATTGAGAAAGCAATGTCCAAACCGCGCTCTTTTTCGGCATTGGAAGTGCTGGCATTCCCTGGCGTACAACAGGAAACCGAAACAGACAAACAGCTTATTCAGCAAGCCATTATCAAGATGCTGGAATCGACCCTGGACATTTTACTGAAAACCCGAAGCCGCGAGGGCCAGCAACTGGCTGAATTACTGATAGACCGTAGTCATAAAATGCGGCAACTGATTGAGTCTGCAAGACTACGTATGCCAGAGGTATTGAGCAATGTACGTACTAAACTCACTGCGCGTGTGGCAGAATTGGTCGCCGATCCTAATTTTGAGCGCCTGGAACAGGAATTGGTGTTATTGGCGCACAAAATGGATGTTGATGAAGAATTGGATAGACTGGAAACCCACGTTACTGAACTGTTGCATAGTCTAAAACAAGCCGAGCCTGTGGGGCGACGTTTAGATTTTTTGATGCAAGAGATGAACCGCGAGGCAAATACCTTAGGCTCTAAATCCGCAGACCGGGAAATGACACAGATTTCGATTGAATTGAAAGTATTGATTGAGCAGATGCGGGAGCAGATTCAGAATATTGAATGATGTTTTGAGCTATATAAGACAGTGTACCACTGGCATACTATACTGAGATTTAGTGATGTATTTACACTGGTTAGCTTTATTAACGAAACAGCTACCCGAATAGCGCTGATTTATGATTTAAAGGTATTTATAAGTTAAATGAATAGCATACAACTTTAATGATAGTCGCGAAGGAGCAAATATGGCTATCGATTATCACAATATCATTACCCTTGAACCTGGCAAGTGTGGCGGTAAGCCTTGCATAAGAGGTTTGCGAATTACAGTTTATGATGTGCTTACCTGGTTAGCCGATGGCATAAGCAGGGAAGAAATTATTGATAACTTCCCTGAACTCAATAGCAATGATATTACCGCCAGCTTATTGTTCGCCGCTGACAGAGAACGTCAATCATTGGCTATTAACGCATTATGAAATTGCTGCTGGATGAAAATCTGTCACGACGCATTATTCCATTTATTCAAAATTGCTATCCCGATTCCACACAAATTACGCTAATTGGGATTGAAAGCGTTGATGATCGATAACAAGGACTGTATTGAGATCTTTTAAGTAATATTAGGCACAGACCACATTTAAACGTAACTATTTTCAGCTAGCTTATCAAAAACCACACAGGTGGGGCGACTAGAATGACCTCTATCGGTTGATTTGTCAGACCAAGGACAACACACTGATTATTTTCGTAGTTGAAATTGGTCACCGTACAGATATTTATCGTTAGCCGTTTAAGCTAATTTAACAAGATAGCCTGATTGGATATGACTATGGGATGCTTAGCCGATAAAATAAAAGCTATATATCCTCATTTCTATAACAAAGAGAAAGAGAAAGAGGAAATCATTTTCAGCTTCTGTAGAAAATACATACAAGCTCATGTATTATCGCTTTTCAATTTATGACGTACTTGCTCAATGATTTGATCAAACGATTTATTACTTATGCCGCTTTCTATTCCAACAGTGATAGCTGCCTGTAAAGCTTCTAGCTTACTACGATGATTTTGGTCTTGGCGGATTAAGTCGCGCACATAATCACTTGTATTTGAATAAGCTCCAGTATCTACTTGGGATTGCACCCAATCTTTCATGGGGTCTGGGATAGAAATGTTCATTGTAGCCATAATAAGTTCTCCTATTCCAGGACATAGTCATTGGTTACTTTTCCCACATTTTGGCAATCTTTGCCAATAATTTTTATTGAGCGCAGTAGGATGCAAGATTGGCTGTATTCAAGTTATCACCGTTATGTAGAAAAAGGGATTTATCCAAGAAACTGAGGGAACATAATCCCGCCTGATATTGAGGGTATTGAATTCGATTGATGCGCCGCCCGTTGGTTGGCACATCCTACTAAACTACTCAACTAGCATGGATAGTAAGAATCGAACCGCGACTTAGCCAACTGCCCTCACTCCACCACCAAACGCCTGAAAAACCACTGTTTTATTGCTTCAACCATCAGTAAGTAAACTAATACCATTCCAGATAGCACCAAGAAAAAGAAGGCGGGTGGTACCACAAAACCAAGATAGGTTGCCGCTGGTGTAAACGGTAATAGGATAGCGGTTGCCACCACTGACAGGGCAAAAAAGACTAGCCAGATGTTGGGGGTGCTTTTAAAAGGATTTTTGCGGGTGCGGATAATGAAAATAACCAGTACCTGTGTGGCCATTGATTCGATAAACCAGCCTGTGTGGAAAAGCGCCTGATCGGCATGGAACACTGTTAATAAAATATAAAAGGTCAGGAAGTCGAAAATAGAACTGATAGGCCCTAC
Source organism: Methylomonas sp. AM2-LC (assembly GCF_039904985.1). Classification (NCBI taxonomy): domain Bacteria; kingdom Pseudomonadati; phylum Pseudomonadota; class Gammaproteobacteria; order Methylococcales; family Methylococcaceae; genus Methylomonas; species Methylomonas sp. AM2-LC. Next base: position 1,739,359 of record NZ_CP157005.1, on the reverse strand, counting down.
GGTCAGCATAAAATTGCGGATGAAGTTCATATCCCAATGGCGGGGATGACTTAAATAATCGTCATCGACTCTATCTAGCGGGATAGGTAGTTCGGAAATGTCGTAAAGCAGATTGTTCAGCAGTATTTGCAGAGGTAGCATTGGCAGGAATGGCAAAAATAAAGAAGCTCCTGCCATGCTGAACATATTGCCGAAATTAGAGCTGGTACCCATCATGATATATTTCATGATATTTCCAAAGGTGCGTCGACCTTCCAATACACCCGCGTGAAGTACGCCCAGATCCTGCTCTAAAAGGATCATATCGGCAGCGGCTTTTGCCACATCTACCGCACTGTCCACCGAAATACCCACATCGGCAGAATGCAGCGAAGGCGCGTCGTTGATGCCATCGCCTAAATAACCAACCACATGACCGCGCCGTTTTAAGGCCAAAATAATACGATTTTTCTGTGCTGGAGTTACCCGGCAGAACAAGTTGACTTGCTCTACACGCACCGCTAGCGCCATATCATCCAGCTTTTCGATATCGATACCATTAAGCATGCCGGTAACGGTAACGCCGAGCTTGGCACAAACATGTTGAGTAACCAGTTCGTTATCGCCAGTGATAATTTTGACAGCCACTCTATCGTTGGCCAAGGCAATCAGGGCTTGTCTGGCACTCTCTTTGGGAGGATCGAGAAAGGCGGCAAAACCGGCAAAGACCAGTTCAATTTCATCGCTGAGCACAGCATGACTGTGTTCTTTGCCTACCTGCCGCGAGGCGATGCCTAATACGCGAAAGCCTTCTTTACTGAGTGATTCGAATTGAGTATTGATTTGCTGGCGAATGTCTTCAGTCAAAGCATGAACTTCTGAGCTGCCTGCCGTTTGATAACTAACCGACAAACGCAAAATATCTTCCGGCGCCCCTTTTACTACCAGTAAACGACTGTTGGCGTTATCGATGAGTACCGATACCCGACGACGCTCGAAATCGAAAGACACTTCATCTATTTTCTGCCAGCCAGTCGTGTTTATTTCAGTATGCTCGAGAATCGCATCGTCCAGCGGACTTTTCAGCCCGGTTTCAAAAAAGCTATTGTAATAGGCCAACTCCAATACCTGTTGGCTTTCAGCTCCTAACGGATCCAGATGTCGCTCCAGATGAATACGGGCTTCTGTAAGGGTGCCGGTTTTATCGGTACAGAATACATCCATACTGCCTAAGCTTTGGATAGAACTAAGCCGCTTGACTATCACCTTGTTGGTGGCCATGCGCATAGCACCTCGTGACAGCGTGACAGAGACCACCATCGGCAACAATTCCGGTGTTAACCCAACCGCCAGCGCCACTGCAAACAGAAACGACTCCAACCAGGGCCTGTCTAAAAAAGCATTTACCAGCAGCACGAATAACACCATGATGATGGTTAAACGCATAATCAGAAGACCGAAACGGCGTGTGCCTTCATCAAAATCGCTAATAGGTGCTTTAACCAGTAACGAGTCGGCAATCTCGCCCAGCTCAGTATTTTGCCCAGTTCGGCACATCAGTACTTTAGCTGAACCACTGATGACGGATGTTCCCAATAATACCGAGTTGGTCGCGTTGAGAACGTTTTTCTCTGTTGGTAATTCTCCGACTGTTTTCTCAACCGGATAAGGTTCCCCAGTCAGCAAGGCTTGATTAACAAAGAAATCTTTTGCTTCCAATAAACGGCCATCACAGGGAATCATATTACCTGCACTGAGTAACGCTACATCGCCCTCTACCAAATCGGCAAGCGCAACTTCTACAGATTTACCATCACGCAGAGCCTGTACACGCACACTGACAGACTGCCGCAACTTATCGGCGGCCTGACCGGCGCGATATTCCTGCACGAAATCTAGCGTTACGCTAATAAGGATAATACTGCTGATTACAATGAAGCTGGGAACATCGCCAGTAATAGCTGAAAACACACTGGCAACCAACAGAATAATGACTAACGGGTTGAGAAATTTAGATAAAAATTGCAATAATAACGCCGTTTTATGTTCGGAATGGATTAAATTGGGTCCAAACTTTTGTAATCGGCTTTCTGCATCGTGACTGCTCAATCCTTTCGGCGTGGTCCCCAGCTTTTCTAAAAGCGTTTCCAGGGGAAGCTGCCAAAAGGGGAAATCTATCTTAGGTACTGGTTTACGCATGATGGATTCCTGTATTAAATAACATTAATAATGGCTGTTCACCACCCACTATCAATCCAAACATATCAGACAAATTGAGAGGATGCGTTGTATTGCACGACCTAACAGTCGACATAAAACAGTAATGCATTAAAAGATTTATTGCCAAGTAAAGCGTAACTGACTATAAGTATTGCACAACTGACCTTTCGGTGTTGCCATTATTTTTACCTGATGGAAATGCTGCTTTTGGCAATTTTTTCAATTACAACAAAAAATACTGCATTAATCTTATCAACACGGTGACAATAATTTTCTAAAAATGGTAAATTTAGTGTCACAAACTTTAATGAATTAATTTCCATTACATATGAAAGACAACAAAACTGACAGTATGAAGACAGAGCGAAAAAAGATTTCCGTTGATAAACCCACTTATGATCAGTTAAAGACATTTTCCAGATTAAATGGTTTAAAAATGCGTTTAGTGGTTGAATCTATGGTTAGCCTTGTTTTAGAAGACGAACAACTTAGCGCACGTATCGTTGATATGGCTATAGCCAAAGAAAATGCGGCAATTGATAACTTGGAAAGTTAAGCATTAAATTTCCAACAGGCAGAATGCGAATACCTACATCAGTTTATACGACGCTAATTTAAGCTGGAATAAATCGGGGTTTGGTATTATCGTTTCAGTAAGTTATCACCTAAAAAAGACTGTACATCCTTCGATAACGCTCTCCTGAGTGGCATCGAAGGACTCTAGACGAACAGACTGGGTGAATAGCGGTGATTGAGTATAAAACAGCAAATAATTTTCTGATTATCTATAAGCGAATACCCATAAAAAGTATTCGCTTAACATGGTAAAGATTGGTCTCAATCCAGCGACTTACACCAGCACCCGTTCAATTCCGCCGTGATTAGCCTGATTGATATAGTCTTTCATCCAATTTTTACCTAATATATGCTGCGCCATTTCCACAACAATATAATCCACTTCCAGATTATCAACATCGCCTTTATAGCGTTGTAAACCTTGTACACAGGAAGGACAGGAGGTTAGCATTTTTACCGGGCCTGTATAGCCGTCTTCGCGCAGTTTTTCGGTATTATCCTGAAGCTCGCTAGCTTTTCGGTAGCGTATCTGAGTAGATATATCTGGACGTGCTACGGCTAAGGTCCCCGATTCTCCACAGCAACGATCCGATTTAATGACTGTGCTTCCCATCAAGCTACTCACAGTTTTAATGGCGTCTTGCTGCTTTAAGGGGCTGTGACAAGGATCATGATATACATAAGGGACGCCACTTAAACCATCCAGTTTAATGCCTTTTTCTAACAGGTATTCGTGAATATCGATTAATCGGCAACCGGGAAATATTTTTCCAAACTCATAATCTTGCAGCTGATCCAGACAGGTGCCACAACTGACAATGACAGTTTTAATATCCAGGTAGTTAAGGGTAGTCGCCACCCGATGAAACAATACGCGATTATCGGTCGTGATTTTCTGTGCAGAATCAAATTGTCCGGCAGCGCGCTGAGGGTATCCACAGCACAAATAACCGGGCGGCAATACCGTTTGTACGCCAATTTCATACAACATGGCTTGCGTTGCCAAACCTACTTGCGAAAACAGGCGTTCGGAACCGCAGCCGGGGAAATAAAACACTGCCTCGGAATCGGTACGGGTTTTGTTACGATCACGGATGATAGGAACAATTTGGTTATCTTCTATATCCAGTAAGGCACGAGCAGTTTTACTGGGTAATTTACCAGGCATTTTACGATTGGTAAAATGAATAACTTGTTCGCGTATCCCTGATTTACCGGTAGAGGATGGCGGTTGTGCCAGTTGCGCCCTGCCCCACGGTTTTAACACAACATTGGCAATACGCTGGGCTTTGTAGGCCCATTCAATTAAGGTTAAGCGCATGGCTTTAACCGCATTGGGGCGACTGGTGGTTAAAAAGGCTAACGCCGCATATTTAACCGGATTAAAACTTTGCTTGCCCATTTTGCGCAATAAATTGCGCATATTCATCGACACATCACCAAAGTCTATATCAACCGGACAGGGATTGAAACATTTATGGCACACCGTACAATGATCAGCGACGTCTTCAAACTCTTTCCAATGTGTTATGGAAATACCGCGTCGCGTCTGCTCTTCGTACAAAAAGGCTTCAATCAGCAAGGAAGTCGCCAGAATTTTATTCCGCGGTGAATACAACAAATTAGCTTTGGGTACATGCGTAGAACACACAGGTTTGCATTTGCCACAACGCAAACAATCTTTAACGGAATCGGAAATAGCACCAATATCACTTTGCTGCATAATCAGCGATTCAAACCCCATCAGACTGAATGAGGTGGTATATGCCGTATGCAAGTCGCCGCCTGGCATCAGTTTACCGCGATTAAAACGCCCTTCTGGATCAATACGCTGTTTATAGGCATGAAAACTGGTCAGCTCTTCGGTGGTTAAGAACTCATATTTTGTAATGCCTATACCGTGTTCGCCGGAAATTACGCCACCCAAAGAACGAGCCAATGCCATAATCTGTACTACGGCTGCATGCGCCTCGCTCAGCATTTCGTAATGATCAGAATTGACAGGCAGATTGGTATGCACATTCCCATCACCCGCATGCATATGCATGGCAACAAACACGCGTCCACGTAGAATTTCTTTATGTACAGATTCGATACTTTCAACAACTGGCCGAAAATTATCACCTTCAAAAATTTCCTGCAAAGCTGGCAGCAATTCCTTTTTCCAAGACACTCTAAGCGAATAATCTTGTAATCGATGAAACAGCACAGGGGTACTGGCACGATTGCTTAATTCACCCGTTTGTATACCCAGCCGCGAAAACTCAGCTTCTGCCTGCAATAAAGGCATGTCGAGATGAGTATACAGCCATTGCCAGCGTTCACGTACTGTTGCTATTACATCCAGGGCGCGAGTGCGGCGATCACCTATTAATTCGTTTTTATTGACACTATCTTCGTAAGAGCGTAGCGGTAAATCGCCTGCCAGTAATTGGCTTAAGGCATCGCATAAGCGAATTTTGTTACGTAAAGACAGTTCAACATTAATGCGTTCAATGCCATCACAATAATCACCCATACGTGGTAATGGTATGACCACATCTTCGTTGATTTTAAAGGCGTTGGTATGTTTGGCAATAGCAGCTGTTCGCGCTCTATCCAGCCAGAAAGTTTTACGGGTTTCTGGACTAACTGCGATAAAGCCTTCGGCACTGCGGGCATTACATAAGCGCACCACTTCAGAAGCGGCCATGGCAACCTGGTTTTCGTCATCACCAACAATATCACCAATCAACACCATTTTCGGCCTACCATGGCGTTTGGCTTTGGTGGCATAACCGACCGCTTTTACGTAGCGTTCATCAAGATGCTCTAAACCCGCTAACATAACCCGTTGTGGCCCTTGCTTGGGTAATGCACTTAAATAATCACGAATCTCGACAATGGCAGGCACCGCTTCCCGAACTTGTCCGTAAAACTCCATACAGACGGTACGGGTATGAGCAGGCATTTTATGTAAAATCCAGCGTGCTGAGGTAATAATGCCATCACAGCCTTCTTTTTGAATGCCGGGTAAGCCTCCCAAAAATTTATCGGTAACGTCTTTGCCCAAACCTTCTTTACGAAAATGCTGACCGGGAATCGTCAAGGTTTCTTCGGAGAGTAATTTTTTACCCTCCGCATCGAAACGTTTTAATAAAAAATTAACTTGATCCTGATCGTGTATTTTACCGAGATTGTGATTGAGTCGGATGACTTCCAGCCAATTGCCATCTGGAGTGACCATACGCCAGGATAATAAATTATCAAGCGCCGTCCCCCAAAGTACAGCTTTTTTACCACCGGCATTCATGGCAATATTACCGCCGATACAAGAGGCGTCTGCCGAGGTGGGGTCGCATGCAAATACTAACCCGGCATTATCGGCAACATCCATTACGCGCCGGGTAACGACGCCTGCACCGGTATAGATGGTGGCATAGCGCTCAGTGATACCTGGCAGCGCACTGGCGTAATCTACCGCACCTATATCCAAAAGTTTTTCTGTATTTATTACGGCTGCATACGGCGTGAGTGGCACTGCCCCTCCCGTATAGCCAGTACCGCCGCCACGCGGAATGATGGTTAGCCCTAAACTGATACAATCTCTTACCAGATGCCCAATTTCCTCTTCACTGCTTGGATAAAGTACCACAAACGGGTATTCGACCCGCCAGTCGGTTGCATCGGTTACATGTGAAACCCGTGCAAAGCCATCGAAACAAATATGATCTTTACGCGTATGCTTGCTAAGTTTTGCCAAGGCTTTGCGCCGCATAGCACGGGTGTTCTCAAAATGTGTTTCAAAGGCATTGACGGCTTGATGTGCCGCTTCAATTAGAATGGCTACCCGACTAGCGCGATCAGAGTTTTGGTTTTCAAGTTCGGCATGACGTTTTTTCATTTGCTTGAGGCGATGACGGAGTGCTTCCAGCAAAGCCAAGCGACGCTTGCGATTTTCCAGCAAGTCATCTTCCAGATAAGGATTACGTTGTACTGCCCAGATATCGCCTAACACCTCGTAAAGCATACGGGATGATCGACCGGTAACACGTTCATCGTGCAGGGAATCAAGTATTTGCCAGTTTTCTTCGCCTAGTAAACGTATAACAATTTCACGATCTGAAAATGAGGTATAGTTGTAAGGAATTTCTCGCAAGCGTGCTGGTGTATCAACACTATTAGGCAGGTTTAGGCTATCCAGGGACATCCGATTTAGTAAAGTAATTAATAATTGGTTTGATTGTACCACTGCGGGATTTTTGAAAAAACCCTAAACAAATAAGCGCCAACACAAACAGCCTTATTAGCGGTTCAACCACTCCATATAGAGCTGTACACCTTGCTCTACACTTTTAAATACATGCCGACAACCCTTTGCACGTAAATTGTCTAAATTGGCTTCAGTAAAGCTTTGATAACATCCAAGAAGATGCGGAGGAAAAGGAATATATTCGATATGTCCGCGTTGATGATAACGAATAACGGCGTTGGCAACGTCGTTAAAGGTCTGACTGCGACCAGTTCCGGTGTTAAAGATACCAGAAACCTGTGGATTATCTAAAAACCAGAGATTAATATCCACCACATCACCAACATAGATAAAGTCGCGGCGCTGTTCGCCATTGCTATAGCCATCGCACCCTTCAAACAAACGCAAAGCATCTGCTTGCTTGATTTGATTATTGAGATGAAACGCTACGCTGGCCATGCTACCTTTATGATCCTCTCGCGGACCATAAACATTAAAATAGCGTAACCCAACAACTTGCGAGGTGAAGTGCTGAGTGTGTCTTCGAATATATTGATCGAATTGAAACTTGGAATAGCCGTAAACATTTAATGGGCTTTCATACTCCAAGCCTTCTTTAAATTGCAAATCTGCGCCATAAACAGCAGCGCTAGATGCATAAATAAAGGGTATTTCATGTTGTTGACAATAATGAAACAGAATTTTACTGTATTCATAATTGTTTTCCATCATATAGCGGCCATCCCATTCGGTAGTGCTGGAGCAAGCACCCTGATGAAAAATAGCTTTTATACTGTCATGCTGGAAAACGCCTTGCTGGATACATTCCAGAAAACGACTTCTATCCATATAATCAGCAATACGTGCTTCGACCAAATTACGAAACTTGCGGCCATTTTGCAGATTATCAACAACCAATATATCATCGTAACCACGTGCATTCAGTCCTAAGACCAAATTACTGCCGATAAAACCAGCACCACCGGTTACGATGATCATAACAACTTATTCAGCAACAATTTTGATAGTCAAAGTTGCAACAACGTCGGTATGCAGATTGATATCAATATCGTAACTACCTATGTGACGAATAACACCTTTAGGTAAACGTACTTGATGTTTTTCGACTTTTACACCGGCAGCGCTTATAGCATCTGCAATGTTTTGAGTACCTACAGAACCGAACAAACGACCTTCGTCTCCAGTTTTGTGAGTGATCACCACATTCAGCTTGCTTAATGCTTCGCCATGCGCAGTAGCTGCCGCTAATTTTTCCGCCGCTTGTTTTTCCAGTTCGGCACGACGCTCTTCAAATTCGCGAATTTTTTTAGGTGTAGCAGGAACTGCTTTACCTTGCGGAATTAGATAGTTTCTGCCGTAACCCGCTTTAATGGTTACTTTATCGCCCAGATTTCCCAGGTTTGCTGTTTTTTCAAGAAGAATAACATCCATCTTTAATATACCTCGTAATCGACTTTTGTCGAATAATCAGGAGCTTATGCCCCATTGGGTTTGAATTTATTTCGTAAGTTTATCCACGTATCGATCAGACCGCAGATAGCAATCAGCGCCATGAATTTCAGGCTGAAAAACAACACCATATAAAAAATAAGTAGCCAATACTGACCACCTTTCAGTGTTGAAATCAAACTATGCAACACTGCCGAACCGAGGGATGCATAAAACACTATAAGCACCACCAGTATATTCCAGCACAATTCCAAATCTGCAATATAGCTTACAGCTATCATAAGCACTGTCGCTATAGCCAGGTAGGTATTACCTTTCAAAGCCAAAAATTCTGCTTTAAAACCACCTGGGTTATATAGATTGGATTGCCACAATCTTGCCAGAAACAAACCCAGTAACAAACTGAATACAGCTCCGGCAGACATCATACCTGTCATATAGGGGGCAAAAGCATCCGCAGAATGCTGCAACACATCCGCTGGCAAATCCGGTTGGTTTTGCAGTAGTAATGAAAGCATTACTTTAAATACTTCACTCCAAAACTTTGCCGGCTCCGGTTGATACAGGTAAAAACCGATGACTGCCACAATGCCTAACAGCACAGCAATTTCCAATGCCAATACTAATTGCCTGCTTTCCCGTAACACTATGGCTATTAACCATATGGGTAACCAGACCATCAGCCCTATTAGCAAACCATAGACTAAGGCAACTTGAAAACTACCCAGTATAACGATACTTAATACCGCAACCGCAACTGAGCTGCCCAACAGTACATACAAGCCTTGGCGACTGCCCAACCGTAAGGTTACCAACGCTATGGTCGCTGAACTTACTACACTTAGCGGAGGTAAAATCAACGTTAACAGTGCCAGTGTTGATGCAACGAGAATCGCCTGCATCCGGCCTTTCATGATGTAGGCCGACAGAAACTGCATGATTTATCTCCGCTTTTTAATTATTTATGCGCGTCGCAAAAAGGCAACAAAGCAATATAGCGTGCATGTTTTATCGCAGACGTTAATTGTCTTTGATATTTTGCACTGGTGCCAGTAATGCGGCTAGGAATGATTTTGCCTGTTTCGGTGACGTACTCGCTTAACAGATCAAGATCTTTATAATCGATTACAAGTGCATCTTCGCCACTAAAGCGGCAACCTTTTTTACGTCTGATATTATTTCGTGCCATTAGAATTCTCTGCTATCTATGTTGATTATTCGGAAGCATCCACGATGACATCTGCTTCGTCAGAAACAATGGCATCCACTTCGACTTCTTCTTCGACTTCTTCTATGTCTTCTTTTACACGGCTAGATGATTTTTGACCATCGTTACCGCTAATAGCAATAGCTGAAGGTGCAGTAACTGCTTCTTTTTTAACCAGAGTCAGACTACGCAGAATGGCATCGTTAAAGCGAAAACCGCTTTCCAGCTCTTCTAAAGTGTTTTGATCACATTCAATATTCATCAAAACATAATGCGCTTTATGGATTTTTTTGATGGGATACGCCAAATGTCTACGGCCCCAATCTTCCAAACGGTGAATTTTACCAGCCGCATCTTCTACGGTGGATTTATAACGTTCTATCATGGCAGGTACCTGAGCGCTTTGATCAGGATGTACCAAGAAGACGATTTCATAATGACGCATGATTTCTCCTTTCGGTTAAAATAGCTTCCCACCAACAGGCAGTGAAGCAAGGATTTGAGGCTTGTCACCCCAAAAAACTCACCATTATAATAAGCATCTATTTATATTGCAATGAAATATTGCGATTGGGGCTTAAAACTGCCAGCAGGGATATTAAGCAGAGCTAGAAACTAACAATGCGATTACGATCAGTTAAGCAACTGATGAATAGCTTAACCATTATGCGGAATTTGCAAAACACCGCCGATTTTGACATTACCATCGCTCATATTATTAGCCAGACGCAAAGCACGCATAGAGATACCATATTGCTGGGCTATGCCAGACAAGGTTTCGCCACGATTTACCACATGCCGCGACTTATTAGACTCCATTGATTTTGCCGATAACGCTGCAATCTGCAACCCAGCTTTTTTATCGTCTATCTTCAGATCCTCAGATAACACGGCCAAACGGTTAATTTTACCCGCCTTGGAAAGTTGTGCTAATAAGGTATTAGCTGGAGCGTATTGTTTAAAATGCGCCATAATGCCACTAAAAACAGCGCTTGCCATTTTTTCTTGATAAATACGGCTATTCAAATGATCTTCTTCTTCAGGGTTAGAGATAAAAGCAGTTTCCACTAAAATAGAGGGAATATCTTGCGACTTTAGCACCACAAAACCCGCTTTTTGTACTGACGACCTATGTACATGACCCACCAACCTTACATTTTTAAGTACCTTGTTACCCACATTTTGACTAGCTTCTTTGGCCGCTGATTTTGACAAATCCTGCAACACAGAGGCAAGGGTTTCATTTTTTTCTGACCCTCCATTGCCAGCGTCGTTATCTACAGCGTTTTCACTGTCCGCCAACCACCTTGCTCCAGCACTGGAAGCACCTTTATTGGCTAAAGTATAGACAGAGGCACCATGCGCACTGCTATCATTAAAAGCATCCGCATGAATAGAAACAAACAAATCCGCTTTACCAGCATGAGCAATATTAACGCGCTCGTGTAAATTAACGAAATAATCCCCTTTGCGTATCATCAAGGCTTTCATACCGGGCTGACTATTTACCAAACTTTCCAGACGTTTGGCAATTTCGAAAACCACATCCTTTTCTTGGGTGCCATTTCCACCTTCTGCTCCCACATCTTTGCCACCATGCCCAGCATCTATGGCAACCACAATATCTCGTCCTTTAAGCTTTGGATCAGGTAAATTTACTCGCTTAGACGCATGCTCTTCAGGTTCTTTCTGCTTGGCTTTTTTAACCATCACATCAGGCGACGCATGCTCAGGAATTTTAATTTTTTCCGCTTTAGCCAAAGGCTTTTCTTTGCTTAGCACATTAAATTGTAATTCACTGCCATTTTCTTTTTTAATTTGATTGTCAGAGGCTTCAACTTTTTCTTTTAACTGGATGACGATGCGCAAATCTTTGCCATTATTATGCTCACCCATTTTAAGCTTTTCAAAGAAGGGATGATCAACTGGAGGCTGTATCAAGTGATGAGCCAGATGGGTATCCAGAAAATCAATCACCAACCGATCAGGATTTGACATTACAAAATAGCGATGATGTGACATTGCCGACAACTGAAACACAAGGCTGCCATTCGACTGATTTCCATAAGTCACCCTATTTAATAGCGCATGCTCAGCATGCGCCTTTATAGGTGCAACCCATAGAAATAGCATAGAAAAATATTTAAAGAACCGCAGCATAGTTATACATGCATTCCATTAGTGAGAATGTTGTTTTAATTATAGCAATATGTTGTTGTTTTTACAGCCCTGTTGTATTTTATTTTTTAAATTTGCCTCTAAAACAATAATCTCTGCCAACCTACTGTCAGACTCATGATATTGCAAATGAATTTCTACGTCAGCCACAGGCAAAAATCCCAAGCCTCGTTGCGGCCATTCTATAAAACACAAAGCGTTTTGCTGCAGATAATCATCCATCCCTATCCATTCCAATTCTTCAGGAGAGCTTAATCGATATAAATCAAAATGAAACAAACTACGATCACCTAATTGATATTCTTCAACCAGACTATAGGTAGGACTTCTGACCACTTGCTGGTAACCCGCTGCTCGTAACAAACCACGCATTAAAGTGGTTTTGCCAGTACCTAGCTCACCGTACATAAATACAAGTGCTTTGGAGGGTAATACCCGCCAAAGTACAGAGCCTAAGTTTTCTGTCTCTTGAGCGTTATGTAAATGGAATTGCAAAATGACTTGTCCTGACTGGATAAACTTAGACTGGAACCAGACGCACGACCTTGTGCATCTGAATCAATCACTGAGAGATTGTAATATAACTACTACACATCCAGACAAAAAATCCATGCTGACTAGCTGAATTACTTATTTGGAAAACTTTAAAACACTGCTGTTCGACCTGATTAGGTCGAACAGCAGAAATAATTACTCTGCGCTTTGCATTGTTGGCACAGATCAAATCTAAACATATGTTCTGAAACGATTAAAAGATGAAAAACTGAAATCATCTTCGCAAAATTCTAACCACCTATTCTTTGTTAAGAATAGTCGCTAATTGCTTGGCAGGAACATAGCCCGGCAACAAATTACCTTTTTCGGTAATAATCATTGGCGTACCATTCATACCAAAATCTTCACCTAACTGCATATGCTCATTAATCGGATTTTCGCAATTTTTAGCCTCTAGAGTTTCGCCTTTTTTGGCCGCTGTTAAAGCTTTTTGCTTATCGGAAGCACACCATACTGATATCGCTTTTTTATAGGAATCGGAACCTTTACCGGCCCTGGGGAAAAACAGATAACGTACAGTAATACCTTGCTCCATGTACTGATCCATCTCTGAATGCAATTTACGGCAATAACCGCAATCAATATCCGTAAAAACAGAGACTTGATGCTTACTATTTTCGGGTTTAAAAACAATCATTTTATCAACACCCACTCGATCAAGCGCATGCTTACGCACATCACTCAACTTGCTTTCAGTGATGTTTTTCTTGGCAACTGCGTCAATCATCTGCCCTTGCATCAAATATTTGCCATCGTCAGAAACATAGTAGATAGATGCACCTACAGAAACTTCATATAAACCAGGGATTTCAGATGGCTTAATAGATTCAACCTTACTATCTGGAATAAAACTATTTATGGTTTTTTTAATGGCTGCATCATCAGCTGATACTGTAGCACCGAAAAGCGCTAACATAATCATTGCCAAAATTTGGGTAAGAATTTTCATAAAAGTATCTCTGATTGATTAAGAAATAATGTGTAAGACTACAGTGCAGAATATTTGTTCATTACTAAGATTGAAATAGTTTGCCAATATCAAGGTACATAGCAAACAGCATCAAACTTAACAACAAAAACATGCCTAATTGCTGAAAGACCATCTGTATTTTTTCAGATACAGGACTACCTTTTACTGCTTCCAACGCAAAAAACAATAAATGTCCGCCATCCAAAACGGGGATAGGAAGTAGGTTTAACACTCCCAAACTCACACTAACCAGTCCCAAGAATTTTAAAAACGCAGTCATACCCATATCTGCAGATTGCCCTGCATACTGAGCAATACTGATAGGTCCACTCAAATTTTGTACCGATGCTGCGCCAACAAACATTTTTCCCATCATTTTCAGGGTACTCAGCATATAAAAACCGGTTTTTTCAAATGCCGTAGGCACTGCCTCCCAAGGTGAGAGTGAATGCGTTACGCGCAAGCTATCCAATAAATCCTTAGGCACATCAACACCTGCACCAATTTTACCAACAGCCTTTCCTTTTACCTCTTCCTTACGTGGGGTAATTGTTAACTGTAACTGCCTGTCATTACGTTCAATCAGTAGATTAATAGCCGTATCTGGTCGAGCTTGCACATAATCAACCCATTGCTGCCAATCTTTTAGCGGTATTTCATCAGCACTCAGTAATAAATCACCTGTCTGCAGTCCGGCTTGTTTTGCCACGCCCTCTTCTAGCAGTTTGCCAATAATTGGTTTGATAATGGGCATCCAGGGTTTTAAACCTAGTTTATTTTGCAAAGTTTCGGGATTCTGTACATCTTCATCACTTATCGCCAGCACATGGATACGCTGATCGCCGTCAACCGTTTTAACTGCCACGGCAAGCTCGTGTTCACCACTAATAGCCAGTGAATATAATGTATCTAAAGTGTCCATCCAGGTGGGTGTTAGCTTTTGATTAATGCTAAGAATTTCATCCCGCTCATTAAAGCCCGCTTGCTCAGCCAAAGTACCCGCTTCTATGCTGCCGACTATCGGTCTAATACCGTCTTCGCCAAGTACCAAAACGGTCCAAAACAGTATCACTGCTAATAACAGATTAAAAACAGGTCCTGCAGCGACTATGGCTGTCCTGGCCCATAACGACTGTCGATTAAAGGCAAAAGGTAAATCCTCTGCAGCAACTTGACCTTCGCGCTCATCAACCATTTTTACATAGCCGCCTAAGGGGATAGCGGAAATGACAAATTCAGTATCAGTGGGTGACTTTTGTCTGATCAATAATTTTTTTCCAAAACCAACAGAAAAACACAGCACTTTCACACCCATTTTACGTGCCACCCAAAAATGCCCAAACTCATGAAAAGTAACCAAAATGGCTATGGCAATGATGAAGTAAAAAAGTGAGTGCAAACTTTCCATCAGTTAGCCAACTCCGCAATGACTTTTAAGGCAACGGCTCTGGCTTCCTGATCAGCTTGTAATATTAAGGCCAAATTCTCTGCGCTATCTGCCCTGAATTGCGCCATACTTCGTTCAATAATGGTGGCTATGTCCACAAAACGTACTTTCTCATCCAAAAACGCCTGCACTGCAATCTCGTTGGCGGCATTAAGTACCGTAGGCATAATTCCACCCGCTTTAATAGCCTCATATGCCAAACGCAAACAGGGAAAACGCTGTAAATCAGGCTCTTCAAAATCCATATGCGCTACTTCAAATATATTTAGTGGCGCTACACCGGAATCAAAGCGCTCCGGCCAAGCCATTGCATAAGCTATCGGTGTACGCATATCCGGATTACCCATCTGTGCCAATACGGATCCATCCACATAGTCCACCATAGAGTGAATAATACTTTGCGGATGAATAACCACTTGAATATCATCTGGCGACATATTGAACAACAAACAGGCTTCTATCAGCTCTAACCCCTTATTCATCATGGTTGCTGAATCAACCGAAATTTTCCGCCCCATATCCCATTTGGGATGTGCAACAGCTTGCTCGGGTGTCACTGTTGCCAAATCTGCGATAGGCGTTTTTCGGAAAGGTCCACCAGAAGCGGTTAATAAAATACGACGCGCTTGTTTAGCAACCTGCCCGGTAGTATAGCCAGCAGGCATACATTGAAAAATTGCGTTATGTTCACTATCGATGGGTAATAAAACGGCACCTGAGTCTGTTACTGCTTGCAGAAAAATCTGACCAGACATCACTAGGGCTTCTTTATTCGCCAATAAAATGGTTTTTCCCGCTTTCGCCGCAGCCAAGGTTGGCAACAAACCAGCTGCCCCCACTATAGCCGCCATAACTGCGTCAACATTATTTAGGGTTGCCACTTGTTCCAAGGCCTGTGAACCTGATAATACTTTTATATCCGCAACAGAAGATCCCGCAATTTTTTGTTTAAATTCTTCCGCTTTACTTTCGGTTACTACAACCGCATATTCGGGATGAAAGCTTAGACATTGCTCGAAAAGTACATCGATATTAGCATTAGCTGTTAAGGCAATCACTTTATATTGATCTGGATGTCTACTAACCACATCCAGAGTACTGACGCCAATAGACCCGGTAGCACCGAGAATGCAAAGACCCTTCATGCAAACACACTCCGTCCAATTAATACGATACCTGCATAAAAAAACGGAGTTGCAGCAATCAGGCTATCAATTCTATCTAGAATTCCACCATGACCTGGCAATAGACTACCGCTATCTTTAACACCTTTTTGTCTTTTTACCAGACTAAAAAACAAATCTCCGTAGATGGAAACCAGCACGGTTAGTACCGATAACATTAACAGATCCACCGACATTAACACGGCTATCTTTGATTCGTCAGTTTCAAGGGGGGCTAAACCATAATATAAACGCAAACAAATTGCACAGACTACAGCAGACGCCAGAGCACCATACATGCCCTGTACGGTTTTGCCAGGGCTAATTTCTGGAGACAGTTTATCTTTGCCCCATTTTTTGCCAGCAAAATAAGCACTAATATCCGCAGCCCAAATCAGCAATAGAAAATACAACACCATACTGGAGCCATAATAAGCACGCAATTTAACCATAAACATCCAAGCTGACAATAATACCAACCAGCCTACAAAACTTTTAAAACGCGGCTTAAATTCGATATTTAATAGTTGTGATTCCGCTTTTCTGATCAGAATCATAGCCAATAACCAAAACAGAACAGGTGCTATCACCAACCATTCCAGAGCATCCGAATAATCTTTGACTTCAGGCCACTCTAAAACTTCGCCAACATACTCCAAAAATACAGTCCAAAAAGTGACGCCTAACATAGGCAACACCAATATCAACAGAAAAAATAAGCGTTTAGACAGTTTTTCAACGCCTGTTAAAGCTAACCACTCCCAGGCTGCACCCAAAATAATTATGGCAATAAACAAGGAAAAATAGTTGACTGGTAGTTCGAATACTGCCAGAACGACAACAGTTGCTAAGACTATTGCGGTTAAGATGCGTTTTATTAACATATTTGATTTTCTAATTATTATATTAAATACAGAGACTAGGCATTTTTAATCCCGACCATTTGTTCACCGGTATGCCCAAAGCGCCGTTGTCGGCTTTTAAAACTTTTAATGGCATGTTCCAATTGATTCCTATCAAAATCTGGCCACAGTTTGTCAGTAAAATAAAACTCGGTGTAGGCCAATTGCCATAACAAGAAATTACTAATGCGCTCTTCGCCACCGGATCGAATAAATAGATCGGGTTCTGGCAAGTTTGCCGTCACCAGATTTTCATCGATTAATTGCTCGGTTATTGCTTGCGCAGCTAATTCACCTTTTTCTACAGCAGCGGCTATTTTTGCAACTGCCTGAGTAATATCCCAACGGCCACCATAATTTGCAGCTATCACCAAGGTTAAGCCGGTGTTATTTTGCGTTTGAGCTTCTCCAAGACGAATTTTTTCCTGCAATTTCTCTGGAAAAGCGCTTTTATCACCGATAATTCGCAAGCGTATATTATTTTTATCCAGCGTATCCACCTCAGCTTGCAATGTTGTCATAAATAACTCCATTAACAAACTGACCTCGTCTTTAGGGCGTCGCCAGTTTTCGCTGCTAAACGCAAATAACGATAACACTTCGATATTCTTCTGAGCGCAATATTCAACTATTTTTCTTACCGCTTTAACACCGGCATAATGACCCATAATGCGGGGCATAAGTCGTTTTTGCGCCCAACGACCGTTGCCATCCATAATGATGGCAATGTGCCGTGGGTCAACGCCGTTGACTTCGTTAGTATTATCATGCGTTGCAGGCATATTCTCTCTCAATTACATGGACAACAAATCAGCTTCTTTTTCTTCAAGATATTTTTCAACTTCCTTAATATACTGATCAGTCAATTTTTGAATTTTTTCTTCAGCCTGGCGTGCATCGTCTTCAGAGATTACTTTATCTTTTAAAGCATCTTTTATAGAGGCGTTGGCATCACGACGAATATTTCTGATCGCCACGCGTCCTTGTTCTGCTTCGTTCTTAACCACTTTAACCAGATCACGACGGCGCTCTTCAGTCAGAGCGGGTAAGGGTAAGCGTATCACAGTACCCTGTGTTGCTGGATTTAATCCAAGCCCGGAAGACATAATGGCTTTTTCAATAGCCTGTATCATACCTTTTTCCCAGGGTACCACTTTCAAGGTTCTTGAGTCTTCTACCGATACATTGGCTACCTGTGATAAAGGTGATTCTGTACCATAATAGGTGACTGTAATTTGATCAAGCAAACTGGGATGCGCCCGACCTGTTCTGATTTTGGTAAATGCTTTTTGCAGTGCTTCTATACTTTTTAACATCCGCATTGAAGCATCTTGTTGTATATCATTGATCATTCTATGTTTCTCTCGATAAGGGAACCGATATCTTCACCGCGCATCAACCGCATAACGGCTCCCGGTTCAAAAATATTCATTACCCGCATAGGTAAATTATTTTCCCGACATAAAACCAGTGCAGTGGTATCCATCACATTCAGTCGCTGGTCAATCGCTTCATCATAGGTTAAACGCGGATAAAAAATGGCATCTGGATCTTTATGTGGATCGGCAGAATACACGCCTTTTACCTTAGTCGCTTTAATCATGAGTTCAGCATCTATTTCTATAGCGCGCAAACTCGCTGCGGTATCCGTGGTAAAAAATGGATTGCCAGTACCCGCAGCAAAAATGGTGACTCTGCCCTTTTCCAAATGTCTAACTGCACGACGGCGAATATAGTCTTCACATACTTGATTGATTTTAAGTGCCGTCATGACACGCACTGGTTGACCCAAAAACTCCAGTGCATCCTGCATAGCCAAGGCATTAATCACTGTCGCCAACATGCCCATTTGGTCCCCGGTCACCCGATTCAATCCTTCAGATGCTTTTTCGGCACCACGTAGAATATTTCCACCACCAATGACCAAACCTACCTGAATACCTGCATCACATAAGTCTTTAACTTCATGAGCCAATCGTTGCACAATATCAGGATCAATACTGCCACCCTGATCACTCATCAACGCTTCACCGCTCAATTTAAGTAAAATTCTCTGACAAATTGTCTGACTCATAATCAAATATATCCGCTATTAAATAGGTTGAAGCAACGTTTTAAGTAACTATTCAGCAGCCTGAATATCTAGCAATTTCAAAAAAAATTCCGTTATTGCCATACCCAGATACTCTGATATTTATTTATTCAAGTGTACTACTGAACAGTTACTTTCCTAAATCAAAAAAACCCGGCATTACCAGATTTTTCTGAGCATTAACCTCTTACTTGCGCCATCACTTCTTCAGCAAAGTTTTCTTCTTTTTTCTCAATACCTTCTCCAACTTCGAAGCGAGCAAAACGAGTAACACTATTACCTTTTGAAGTTAATAATTTACCGACAGTCATGCTATCGTCTTTAATGAAAGGCTGACCCAGTAAGGTCACTTCGGCCAAAAACTTTGTGATGCGGCCACCGATCATTTTTTCGACGATTTCTGCTGGCTTACCACTTTCCAAAGCTTGAGCTGCGAATATTTCTTTTTCTTTGGCAATGATTTCTGCTGAAACCTGACTATCAGAGATATATTCTGGTTTAGCAGCTGCGATATGCATAGCAATATCTTTACCCAGCACGCTATCATTTTTGCTCAATTCAACAATTACACCAATTTTGCTGCCATGCAGATAAAATGCTTGGCCACCATCAGTGCTGGTGTATTTTATAAAACGTCTAACTGTAATATTTTCACCCAGTTTCGCAATCAGTGCCCGACGAGTTTCATCAACGGTTGAGCCATTTGCCAACACTAATGCTTGTAACTGCTCTTCATCAGCCACATCCGTTGTTAATAACGCATTGGTAATGTCATTTACAAAACCAACAAAATCATCGCCTTTTGCTACGAAATCGGTTTCTGAGTTGACATCCACCAATACGACAGTTTTGCCATCTTCAGAAATTTTTGCACCAATGATACCTTCAGCTGCGATACGTCCAGATTTTTTATCTGCTTTTGCCAAACCTGATTTACGCATATTTTCGATAGCCAACTCCATATCACCGTTAGCTTCCACCAAGGCTTTTTTACATTCCATCATCCCTGAACTGGTTCGTTCACGTAATTCCTTCACCATTGCCGCACTAATAGTCATCGTTATTTCCTCAAGTTTATTAACTAAAAAAACGCCTCACAAAGGAGGCGTTTAAAATTCTTACAATTCTGTCATTATCGGGCAGGCACACTGCTACCCGATATACGGGTACCGGAACTTACTCAGCTACAGTAACTTCTTCAACAAAGTCATCCGCTTTAACAGCTGCATCCATTCGCAATGCTTTCGACTCCAGCACCGCTTCACAAACGCTCTGGCAATATAGAGATACTGCACGAATTGAGTCGTCGTTACCAGGGATTACATAATCAATTTTTTCAGGTGAGTTATTAGAATCAACCACACCTACGACAGGAATACCGAGTTTTTTTGCTTCCATGATGGCATTTTTTTCATAGCCAACATCCAGTACAAAAATAACATCTGGTGTACCACGCATATCTTTAATTCCACCTAGGCTGCGCTCAAGCTTTTCCAGCTCACGTTCCATGCCCAAAGCTTCTTTTTTGCTAAAACGCTGATATAAAGTACCATCTGTTTTCATCGCTTCCAGCTCTTTCAGGCGATTGATAGATTTTTTGATGGTTTTAAAATTGGTGAGCATGCCGCCTAACCAACGATGGTTGACATAAGGCATACCACAACGTTTCGCTTCTTCAGCAACCGTTTTACGTGCTGCTTTTTTAGTTCCAACAAACAAAATTGTACCTTTGTTGGCGGTCATTTGACCGAGGTAATTCATCGCGTCGTTGAACAAAGGAAGGGTTTGTTCCAAATCAATGATATGGATTTTATTACGAGCACCAAACAGATAAGGAGCCATTTTTGGGTTCCAATAACGAGTTTGATGTCCAAAATGCACACCGGCTTCCAACATTTGACGCATTGACACTGCTGCCATTTATTTCTCCTAAGATTTTGCCGAATTTTTCGGCTTTGGGTTACGCCTCCGAACTGTCCCGACAGGTGACCAGACTCCATAAAGGAGACCAGCACCCCACCTATCGTGTCGACAGACGTGAGTATTTAATTACTAGTGGACTTAACTTTATACCACGAATACGATTTCACAACAAGCTCGAATCTGTTAGACTGAGAGATCAACGCGCTTGTCGTTACTAAAATCAGCGCATAGACTTAACATTTTTAATTCAACTTCTGACGCACAAAAAATGAGTATTGTCATTAAAACCGCAGACGAAATCGCCAAAATGCGCATTGCCGGAAAGCTGGCTGCGGAAGTTTTGGAAATGATTGCTCCTTATGTACAAGTGGGAATAAGCACCGACGAACTGGATACGATTTGTCACGATTATATTGTTAATATTCAACAAGCTATTCCTGCACCCTTAAATTACAGGGGTTTTCCAAAGTCGATTTGCACTTCGATAAACCATCAGATTTGTCACGGCATTCCCAGTGAGAAAAAATTGAAAAGTGGTGACATCGTTAATGTGGATATTACGGTTATTAAAGATGGCTATCATGGCGATACCAGCAAAATGTTTTGTGTAGGGAATGTTTCTACACATGCGCAAAGATTAGTGGATGTTACTCGCGAGGCTTTGTTTCTCGGAATAGAAGAAATCAAACCCGGCGCACATTTCGGGGATATTGGTCACGCCATTCAAAAATTTGCGGAAAGCAATCGTTATTCTGTCGTTCAGGAATTCTGTGGTCATGGCATAGGCAAAAAGTTTCATGAAGAGCCGCACGTTATGCACTTTGGCAAACCTGGCGAAGGCGCTCGCATTGAACCTGGCATGATTTTTACTATTGAGCCCATGCTGAATCTGGGCAAACGTCACATGAAAATACTAAATGATGGCTGGACGGCTGTCACAAAAGACCGTAGCTTGTCCGCTCAATGGGAGCACACCATACTGGCAACCGAAAACGGTTATGAAATACTCACCTTACGCTCAGAAGAACAGTGAGCATAGCCTTGTCTCCCGACACCCCAGTTTTAAGCTGTTTCGAGCAGACCAACCCAATTGCTCAATTTAAACATTTAATCAATGTTCAAACCCAAACACTAAAGCGGCACTTTAACCCTAATCAGTCAGTCAGCACCTTGCTGAATGCCAAATCCAAATTCATCGATAAGCTACTGGAGTGTTGCTGGCAACACTTTCTAGGCACACATGCGCATTCTTTGGCGCTCGTAGCCACTGGCGGTTATGGGCGCAATGAATTGTTTCCGCATTCCGATATTGATATTCTGATTATCGCCACCGCTGACGACAAAGAACACTATCAGGACCAACTGGCTAATTTTAGCCGCTTTCTTTGGGATATCGGCCTAAAACCCGGACAATCGGTGCGGAGCTTAGAGGAATGCCTGGAAGTTGCCGCTGAAGATCAAACCATATTTACTTGCTTACTGGAAATGCGGCTAATCACTGGTAACAAATCCTCGTTTGATGCCTTAAAATTGCAACTAAACACTCGCCAGTTATGGCCGTCCGAACAATTTTTTCTAGCTAAGATAGCAGAACAAGAACAGCGATACCAAAAATACCACGACACAGCATACAATCTTGAACCCAATATCAAAGAAGGTCCTGGTGGCTTACGCGATTTACAAATCATTTCCTGGGTCTTTAAACGTCACTACAATTCCTCTACGCTTCGCGAATTAATTAAATATGGTTATTTACCCAAGTCAGAATACGATAACCTGATTACGGCTCGCGACATTCTATGGCGGTTGCGCTATGCATTACATACCTTAACCAAACGCTGTGAAGACCGCTTGCTTTTCGATTATCAGCGTGAGCTGGCTAAACAATTTGGCTATTGCAATGCCGATCAGCAACCTGATGTTGAAAATTTTATGCAATTTTATTTCAAAACAGTCGTTGATATTGAGCGTCTGAATGAAATGTTACTGCAATTGCTAAACGAAAAGCTGGTCAGTAAAAAAATCAATCTAAAACCAATACCGATTAACAGCCATTTTGCATCTATCGACGGCTATATTGAAGCAGTTAACAAAGAAGTTTTTTCTGAGGACCCGTTGGCATTATTGGAAATATTTCTACTGGTCCAACAAATTCCGTCACTTAAAGGCATACGCGCCAGCACAGTGCGCTTGATCCGGAAAAATATTCACCGCATTGATGCAGCTTTTAGAGCAGATAAACAAGCTAATCGGCTGTTCCTAAAAATATTACAACAGCCGCGTGGTATTACCCATGAATTAAAACGCATGAATCGCTATGGTGTTCTGGCTGCATATTTACCGGATTTCGCCAATATCGTGGCGCGTATGCAATATGATTTGTTCCATATTTATACCGTAGATGAACACACGCTGATATTAATCAGAAACTTGCGCCGTTTCTCGCTGGAAAAGCATAGCCAAGAATTCCCCTATTGCAGTAAGGTTTTTTTATTACTTCCGAAACCAGAATTATTATATATAGCGGCACTTTTCCATGATATCGCCAAAGGTCGTGGTGGCGATCATTCGCAACTGGGCAGCCATATTGCTTACGACTTCTGTGTTCAGCACGACTTACCAGTTCAAGATTGCAAACTGGTATCTTGGCTGGTCGGCAGCCACCTGTTAATGTCTATGACTGCTCAACGCAAAGACATTAGCGACCCAGAAGTCATCCATACTTTCGCTCTTCAAGTCGGTAGTATCGAATACTTAAATTACCTGTATCTACTAACAGTGGCTGATATACGCGCCACCAATCCCAGTCTGTGGAACTCTTGGAAAGATACTTTACTGAAAGAATTACACATTGCCACGCATAATGCCTTGCATCGTGGCTTACATAATCCTATTGCCCGTTCTGAACGCTTGCTGGATAACATTAAAGAGGCAAAACAAGAATTATTTAAACTGGGTATTTCAGAAGCTGTACTGGAAAAGTCCTGGCAACATTTAAGTGAAGATTATTTTTTACGCTATTCCGCAGACGAAATTGCCTGGCATACGGTTGCCATAGCCGCGTCTGAAGACTGTAATTTACCCTTGGTACTGTTGCGACCACAAACTCATCGAAAAAGTGCTGAAATTTTTGTCTATGCGCACAATGAAACCGGTATTTTTTCCATCTGTACCTCCAGCATAGATCAATTAGGCTTAACCATTCTGGATGCCCGCATTATTACCAGCGCCGACCAATATGTTTTAAACAGCTTTCAAGTTTTGCAGCAATCTGGCGAAGCCATTAAAGATTTATATCAGGAAATCCATATCTGTACCTCGTTACGTCAGAATCTACTCAGCAAACAAGCCATTAAAAATCCAAAGAATATTCACAAACAATCCAGACAAGCAAGACATTTTCCTATCCCAACTTGCTTGACGTATTTGGAGGATGCTTTTAATCGCTACACGATTATTGAATTAGTTGCCACCGACCGCGCGGGACTATTATCCAAGATTGGCAGTGCTTTTACTGAACTGGATATACAATTACACGATGCAAAAATAACCACTATTGGCAGTCGTGCCGAAGATATGTTTTATGTAACAGACCTCAGTTCTCGCCCTATTATCGATGAAGAACGTAAAGAATATATTCAAAAGCGAATACTAGAGCTATTAAATGAGGAAGCCTGATTGAGGGCAAATCATTTCTGATAGTTAGACCAATCTATCATCACAGCGACAGCCTTATAGTCCGTCAACAGCGCAGCGCATAACGGCAAACTGCATTCAAGTCGAGCAACAAGACAGAAGGCGATTGCACCCTATGAAAATAAACGCTGTTTGATTACACGTTATGGATTAATGTAAAAGTCAGAATCCAAATCTGACAATTTAGAAAACCAGTTGCAATCTAATCGTATAACGAAAGACAAGGCGCCCCTTAAGCACCATATTTACAAATGGCAGCTTACTCATGAATGGCTAGCAGTCGATTCCAGCATGCTAAGTAGATTATAGGTATATATACGAATTGTTGTTTTTGGTGAAGTGTTATAGTTTTTCAAGTGTTCAAATGACGGTGCGTTTTTTACCCATGAATGGCTACCGTCGACTCTAAGCGACGATCCGCCTGACTTTACCGATGGCAGAAAATCAGCCAAATTCAGACAGTTAAATTTCTTAATATAATCAGTCAATGTCATTCTGCCTGTGTTTATGTTCAATGCGTGTATTTTATTAAAAATATTATGGTTAACTAGATAGCTACCATCTACAATGCCTTAAACAGCTATCGAGAATACGTTGGATGAATTTAAATGACTGCCATACAAAATTAGGTGTTTTTTATCGCTATAGTTTGGCAATCATTCTTTTCTCTATTGCACTAGCAATCAGGCTACAGATTTTACCGATTGAAACAGGTCATGTTTTTATCACATTTTACCCGCTGATTGTTGTTGTTTTCTACCTATGTGTTATTGGTCCTGGAATATTTACGATTGTACTTTCTGCCATCGGTGCTTATCATCGCAACAAGCTTATGATTTGTTGACGGAGGCATTGAATGAATATCGAATTGCTTTAAGTAATTTTCCAGCAAGAGTTGTTATCCATAAATCAGCAAATTTTTCTAATGAGGAAATAGAAGGACTTAGCCAAGCAACAAAAGCGTTAAGAATCCATAGTGTTGATTTTGTTACTGTAATGGATTCAAAGATAAGATTGTTCAGAGATGGCAAGTATCCACCATTTAGAGGTACATTTGTTCATTTTGACGAAACTCGA
Source organism: Methylomonas sp. AM2-LC (assembly GCF_039904985.1). Lineage (NCBI taxonomy): Bacteria > Pseudomonadati > Pseudomonadota > Gammaproteobacteria > Methylococcales > Methylococcaceae > Methylomonas > Methylomonas sp. AM2-LC. The sequence goes on along the minus strand of NZ_CP157005.1, from coordinate 1,713,673 downwards.
CATCTACTATATTCGCGGGGCTCAGTTTGGTATTACAAAACCTATCCAGGTCTTTATGTTCCTCAACCGATAGAGTTGCGTATTGTAAGGTCTGAAGAATCGCCTAGCTTTATTGCAAAAGAGATTCTTGATTTAACTAAAATGAATTGGAACAATACCCAGTTCGATGGCAAGTATCCAGTAACTATTGGTTGTGCTTGAAAAGTTGGCGAGATTATGAAATATTTGACTGAGCACGATCAGCCTCAAATTAGATATGGATATTATATGTAGCTGATCATTGATGGAAAGATTAATCAGGTACTACCGATCTCGATATTTTTTGAGGGGGGAAAAATTTGCGCTTACCTTGAAACCGAACTAAAGGCACACCAGGAACGTGACCCAGACATCAGTATTCAACTGCAAGCAGATAAAGTAGCCATATTTGAATCCGTTGCCAAGGTAATGGCGAGCGCTCAGCGCTCGGGGGTGGGAAAGTTATCGTTTGTGACTGTCGAACAGTAAGGTTAAATTTCCAAATTAATGCTCATTACGTCATTACGAACATTGCATGCTTTGGCTAACCCTACTACTGAAAGGTACCCATAGAAAAAGATTGTGAGAGTTACAGCAATACCCTGGAATTAAGGAAAATTTGCCCGGCAAAAGCAACCCTTAAAGTCAAAGAACATTTGAGAAATACTCATACGATTGCAACTGGTCAATACTTACAAACCGACATCGACAATGCATTCCGATTACTAGCTTAGCAATCCTTTTTGTTTAATAAGTGATAAGGCTGCAATGGTCGTTGCATCTTTTATCACACCATCCACAATCATTTTTTCGACCTCAGCGATTTTAAACGCTTTCGCAACAAGATCTTTTTCTGTCTGATCTCGCTCACACTCAACCTGAGCATCGCTGATATCGGTTGCCAAAAAAACATGATAACCTTGTGTGCAGAAACCATAGGCCAGAAATAAATGTCCTACATAGGTTAGCGTTTGCGCGCACAAGCCTGTTTCTTCATGCAATTCACCTGCGGCAACTTCATGAGGTTCTGCATCGTTATTATTCTCCCACGATCCCTGAGGAAGCTCCCAATAACGCGCCTCCACCGGATACCTGTACTGCTCTACAAGATAAATCACACCATTGTGAATTGGCGCAATCACAACAAAATCGGGCTTTTCTACTACCCCGTATATTCCCGTAGCACCACTCGTCCGACGAATTCTGTCCTCACGAACCCGCATCCAGCGATTTTCATACACCGATTTTCGATCAATACAAATGATATCCTTACTATTCATATCTTCCCCTCGTTATAAAAAAGAATACATCATTTATTGTGCTACAAAAAACAACCTTAACGTGCTATTCCCAGAGCTAGAAAGCCGCATCCATCATCAATTAAAGCACTTTGACATAGTGTAAAAAATCACCCATATTTTCCAGTCGAGTATCGAATAATTGGCTATTGGCTACCGACGGCAATAACGTAGTACCTGTGGCGACTATATGACCTATTCCGGCATTTCTCGCTGATTTTAGACCGGCTACAGAATCCTCAACAACAATAACCCTATTTGGTGTTATGCCAAGACGAGACGCTGCTTTTATATAGATATCTGGCTCTGGCTTACCAGAGAAAGTCCCGTCATCATACACAATATGATTCCAATCAAACCATCTATCAAGCGACAATGCTTCGTAGAAAAAACGCACATTTATCTCACCAGAGGCTGTAGCAATAGCAATTGGAATTCCGGCATGCTTAAGCGAAGATAAAAGCTCGGGGACACGAGGAGGAAGACTGAATTCTGCCCCTTTTTCGATGCATATACTGCGGTATTTTGACTCTTTTAATTCTGATAAAGCGGCGAGTTCCTGATCATCAACTTGCCTTTCCAACAAAGCGCAAAAGATGTCTCGGTTTGTTCGTCCATGCATAAAATGCGATATCTCTTCTGATGTCCAAATTCGCGAAGACAGCTTTTGTATCGTTGCAGACCAAGCCTCTTCATGCCATGCCGAATCAAGTAAAAGCACACCATTGAAATCAAAAATGACTGCTTTATACAAAGTATTATTGATGCATAAGGCCATAAAAATGGGTACCCAAAAAAGTCAATAGCTAAGTATATTTCACAGCATGCTATCAAACATAGTTTTCATCAAGCTAGGTTTTTTGAAAGAATAGGCATTCTACTGGATAAAACCCTTAAACATAAAAAAAGCGTACCTCCGGGCAGAGGCACGCTTTTTATGGGTAAAACAGAAAATTTACAGTAAGTAAACGAAGACAAACAGTCCCAACCAAACCACGTCAACAAAGTGCCAGTACCAGGCTGCAGCTTCGAACGCAAAATGATTTTCTGGTGTGAAATGCCCTTTCCAACTTCTGAATAATACCACCGATAAAATGATGGCACCGATACAGACATGCAGACCATGAAAGCCAGTCAGCATAAAAAAGGTAGAACCATAAATACCGGTACCTAAAGTTAAACCCATTTCATGATACGCTTCATAATATTCTGTTGCTTGACAAGCCACGAACAAAAAGCCCAGCGCAACAGTAGCAATTAAGCCTTTAATCAGTTGCGGTCTGTTTTTCGCCAATAAGCCATGATGCGCCCAGGTACAAGTAACACCACTGGATAACAACAGCAAGGTATTTAAGAATGGTAAACCAAAAGCGCCCATTGGCTCAAAATCACCACCCACTTTACCGGGACCATTGGTTGGCCATACAGCCTGAAACGCTGGCCACAATGTATCATGGGTAGAACGACCAGGACCGCTTAAGGCACCCGTTTCACCCAACCAGGAAACAGACAGGTTCCGGGTGTACCAAAGTGCACCAAAAAACACTGCAAAAAACATGATTTCTGAAAAAATAAACCACATCATGGCCATCCGATACGAAATACCAACGCCATGGTTATACATGCCAGATTCACTTTCATTCGCTTGCAAGGCAAACCAAGCACCCAGCATCACTATAAAAACGACAAATCCGGTCAGCATCATGCCAGACCCAATTGATGAACCATTTAAATGATTTGCAAAACCAATCAGCATAAACATTAGACCAGCGGTAGCTAGCACCGGCCATACTGCCTTATGCGGGATATAATAACCTATGTTTGTAGACATGCCCTTCCCCTTTGTTAATTTTCAATAATATTTGTTCTGTCAAAAAAAGTGTATGACAAGGTAATAGTTTTATAACGCTCAGGCAATTTTGGGTTTACCACGAACCGAACCGGCATGGTTTTTTCTTCTTTACCCGCAAATGTTTGGGTTGTAAAACAAAAACATTGCACTTTTTTAAAAAATTCTTCTGCCAACCCCGGCGAAATACTGGGAATAGCCTGAGCTTTTAGTGCTTGATCTGTATTATTTTTAGCATAAAAATTTACCGTGTAATATTGACCAGGATGCACTTTCAAACTATTGGTTTCGGCACGAAAAGTTAAAGGTGTTGATTCGTTAACCGAAGTAATAAATTCAACCCTAATCTCCCGACTTTCATCCACAGCAAACACTTCTTCGCTATTGGTAGCCGATTCTAGTTTAATATTTTGCCCAGTTAGGTCGCAAAGTACATCGTAGAGTGGTACTAAAGCATAACCAAAACCAAACATTAATACCGCCAAAATCAGCAACTTTTTTGCCAGTTTGGTATTTTTTTGCTGCAGATCTTCACTCATTGCGACATTGCCTTTAATACGGCAAACACGTAAATGGTAGCAGCGACTATCACCAAAATTATAGCGGTCAGAATATTCTTTTTCTTTATATCCATTATCTCACCCACCCCCCGGCCTTTTATTTAACCGAGGGGTTATTAATTGACTTCCAGCCGAAATTAAACGTGCTCGGTTGGGATAACTTCAGGCGGTGTAGTAAAGGTATGATACGGAAGTGGTGATGGCAAAGTCCATTCCAGACTGTGCTTACTTGCATCTTCCCATACTTCATCTGTTACTTTTTCGCCAGTTCCGCCTTTGATGGTATCAATAACAATCCATACAAATATCAATTGACTAAAGCCATACATAAATGCGCCGATACTCGACACCATATTCCAATCCGCAAATTGGATAGCATAATCAGGTATCCGACGTGGCATACCTGCTAAACCCAGAAAATGTTGTGGAAAGAACAAAATATTCACGGATACCACTGACAACCAAAAATGCAATCTACCGATTCTTTCGTTGTACATGTGTCCAGTCCATTTCGGCAACCAAAAATAACCAGCGGCCATCAAAATGAAAATGGAAGCAGGTACTAGAGTGTAATGAAAATGGGCAACAATAAAATAAGTATCATGATATTGGAAATCAACAGGTGCAACAGACATCATTAAACCTGTGAAACCACCCATAGTAAACAGTACCACAAAGGCAATTGAAAACAGCATAGGCGTTTCAAAAGTCATGGCACCTTTCCACATAGTTGCTGTCCAGTTAAATACCTTTACACCTGTTGGTATAGCAATCAGCATGGTAGCGTACATAAAGTACAACTCACCCGCGATGGGCAAACCAACGGTAAACATGTGATGCGCCCACACAATGAAAGACAGGAAAGCAATAGCACCTGTTGCATAAACCATAGACGCATAACCAAACAACGGTTTACGCGCAAATACTGGAATAATGGTAGAAGCAACACCAAAGGTTGGCAGAATCATTACATACACTTCTGGATGACCAAAGAACCAAAAAATATGTTGATACAGAACCGGATCACCACCACCTGCAGCATCAAAGAAGCTGGTGTCAAAGAAACGGTCGGTCAATAACATGGTTACGGCACCAGCAAACACCGGCATAATGGCAATCAACAAAAACGCAGTAATTAACCAAGTCCAGACGAACAAAGGCATTTTCATCAATGTCATGCCAGGAGCACGCATATTGAAAATAGTCGCGATAATATTGATAGCCCCCATAATGGAAGACACACCCAACAAATGGACAGCGAAAACAGCAAAAGGAAACGCTTTGCCAGTTTGCATCACCAAAGGTGGATAGAAAGTCCAGCCAGCGGAGGGCGCACCACCTTCCATAAACAAGGTGCTGGCAATCAGTAAAATACCCGCCACCAACATCCAAAAGCTCATGTTATTCATGCGTGGCAGCGCCATATCGGGCGCACCAATCATCAAAGGTATCTGCCAGTTTGCCAGCCCAACAAAAGCAGGCATAACCGCTCCAAATACCATAACCAGCGCATGCATGGTGGTCATTGAATTGAAAAAATTAGGATCAACAAACTGTAATCCCGGTTCAAATAATTCGGCACGGATAATCAATGCCATGGTACCGCCGACAAAAAACATCACCAGTGCAAAAAACAGATACAAAGTACCTATATCTTTGTGATTAGTGGTAATAATCCAGCGCAAAATACCTTTTTCCGGGCCATGGTGTTCATGGTCGTGTTCATGATCGTGATGATCATCATGCTCAGCTACGACAGCAGACATACTCTATACCTCAACAATAATTAGAAAAATCGTACAATGAGAAAGTACTTGGCTTATTCATCGTCGTCCCATTTAGGCGTAATTTTGTTGGGTTGAATTTCATCACCCACATTATTACCCAGCTCCGGTGCATTTCTGATATAGGTAAGCAATTCTGCTAACTGATTATCAGGCAATTTACGGAATGCTGGCATTTTACTGGTTCCTGCCTGAACAAAGCCTATCAACTGATCCATACTGCCAGTTACTTTAGCACTACCACGTAATGCAGGATACCAGCCAGAGATGCCCTTACCATCAATTTGATGACAGGCCACACAATTTTTAATATAGACGGAAGCACCGTTGGTCATTAATACCGAACGCTCTTCATCACTTAAGTCTGGGGCTTTATTCTGATTATCCAGCGTTGATTTTACCCATTTATCATAATCAGGCTGCTCCATAGCAATGACTACAATCGGCATAAAGCCATGATCTCGGCCACATAACTCGGTACATTGACCACGATAGGTACCGGCTTTATCGACTGATGTCCAGGCCTCGTTAACAAATCCTGGATTTGCATCTTTTTTCCAACCTAAATCAGGCACCCACCAAGAGTGAATAACATCCTGACTGGTAAACAGAAAACGAATTTTCTTTTTAACAGGTACTACCAAAGGCTTGTCAACACTTAACAAATAAGGCTTTTCAGCAGAATCAGATTTACGCGGATCATTATTCTTAATACGGTGCCCAATTTCACTGACTTCGTCCAGATGGCTTTCAAAATGAACACCACTATCCAGATATTCGTAATCCCAATACCATTGTTTTCCGGTGACTTTAATAGTCATGTCGGATTCCTGGGTTTTATCCAGATCTACTAAGGCCTTAGTGGCAGGTATCGCCATACCAATCAGAATCAGAGTAGGAATAATTGTCCAGATAATTTCAACTTTAGTATTTTCGTGAAATTGTGCTGCAACATGCCCTTTTGATTTACGGTGATGTATGATCGAGTAAAACATGGTGCCAAATACAGCGACGCCAATAAACACACAAATCCACAAAATAAGCATATGCAAGTCATAAATTTCATGACTAAGCGTTGTCTCGCCACGCATAAGGTTGAGTGTATAGTCAGCATGCGCAGTATTCAGGCTTAACACCATTAACACCAAACATACGAACAGTTGCTTTGTTTTTTTCACGGAGCAGCCTCCCGATAGTAGTTATAAACTTGTATGCGTTATATTTTTTTGTAATTTTAGCGTCCAAAGCAGTAGACAACAATTTCCATTTACAATAATTATCACAAATTAACTGGGCAATTCTAACCTATGACACAACTCTAAACCAGAAGAGCTTTAACAGTTTTTTAAGGTACACATAAAAAAGGCCTGCGAACATGACTGCCCGCAAGCCTTTTAACACCCTCTAAGGCTTATTCGAACATTATTTTAACGCATCTGAATAGGCTTTATCGAATGTTGGAATATGATTATCCAACCAGCCTTTAACCAATTGACCTACATCTTCAGTCACTTCCGCTTCACCCGCGTGAAATTTTTTCTGTAAATCGGCACAAATACCAATTAAAGCAACATGTTCTGCTTTGTGGCGATCATAACCACCAAATCCTTTGGCGATCATTTCTTTTTCTTCATGAGCAAAATGATCAACTACATAAGCAATTAAAGCATCCAGTGAGGCACCAATAGTCGCGCGAGCTGCACCACCCGTTGCTTCATCGTAAAGTTTATTAAGTAAACCAAATAAAGTTTTGTGCTCATCATCAGCAAAGCCAACTCCGGTACCGTATTGTGCTTCTGTCCAAGTAATTAAGGCCATAACATATCTCCCGTTTGTATTATTATAGTGGAGATTGCATTGTCGTCTGCTTAAGCTGTTTAATTTTGATCTAAATCAATTTTTTTTCAGATACACATCTCAAATTTACTGGCTAGCACATCGAAATCGGCAACAACCATATGCGGCATCTCGGCTAACAACGGCACATGTAAACATCCGCGTAAATACTCAACATTTGCTTGATAATCTACCCTATCAGGAATTATTTCCACCGCCACCCAACCTGCACACTCTACTCCTGCTGCCTGCACTGCTTGCAAGGTTAAACGAGCATGATTGATACATCCTAACCGTATACCAACCACAATAATGACTGGCAATCGCAGAATCTGAGCCAGTCTGGCATTATCCAGAGACTGACTTAAAGGCGAAAACCAGCCCCCGGCACCCTCAACCAGAATCCTATCTACCTGACTTTGCATGGTTTCGTAGCTTGATAAGATGCGGCTTTCTTCAACCATTACTTCACCACAAGCGATATGCGGAGAGAGGGGTAATTCAAACGCATAAGGGTTAATTTGCTGATAGGTAAAGGGCAGAGTAGCATATTGTTGCAGCATTAAAGCATCATTATTTTCCCAATGTCCTGACCGCCACTCACAGCCAGCAGCTACAGGCTTCATACCTGCAACATTAAAACCTTGCTGACTAAAATGTCGCATCAATGCCACTGTTACCCAGGTTTTTCCAATATCAGTATCTGTTCCTGTAATAAAAAAACTGGATGCCATGTTTTTATACCCTGGCCCGAACAAAAATAATCTCGTAAGTAGCCAGCAGCGCTCCAGTTGACATAGCGCGTTCGTAATTCGCTATCATCTGCTGTAAATGAGAGCGAGAAGTGAGCTTTCTGTTTCTACCGCTAGAAACATTATGCGCACCAATGGCTTTTAATTCTTGCATTAAAGCCAACACCGACGGATATAAACTTTGATAACTGATGCATTCATATTCAATCGACACAAAACCTGATTCTTGTAAAAACTCAACGATTTGCGTGGAAGTATAAAAACTATTGACATGCGCGTAGTCATCAACTGCTGCCCAAGCAGTTTTTAACTCCTGCAAAGTAGTGGGGCCAAAGGTACTAAATACCCATTGCCCATCAGGCTTTAGCATACGCTGACAATTCGCAAATACCGCACCTAAATTCTGGCACCATTGCACAGCCAGATTTGAATAAATCTGTTGTATGCTTTGTGCAGAAAAACTAAGATTCTCTGCATCGGCACAGACATAAGCCACTGGACTGATTATGTTTTTCTGCCGACACGTTTGCAACATGGGTAAAGCAATATCCACGGCCAACAAAGCATGTTGGGCACTGTGTTCAGCCATTTTCCGGGTTAAATAACCAGTTCCGCAACCCAAATCCATCACAAGGCCAGATTGGGCTTGCATCGGGTATTTTTGCAGCAAAGTATCGCCTACTTGGCGTTGCAAGCCCGCAAAGGCATCATAGCTTTGTGCCGCCTCAGTAAACGCCTGTTTAATTTTACCTTTATCCAATAGACATTCAGGCTTCATAGTGCCGCCCGTAGCAGTGCCAGCAACTGTTCATTATGGGTAAGAAACGGTACATGCCCTGCATTTTCTATACTATGTAGCTTAATTTGGGGCATTATCTGCTGCAGCGCTTGCAGTGTCGCCTGTGGTATCAATTTATCTTCAGCACCCAAAATGACAATAACAGGGCAATTTATATGCATCAAGGCACTGCGCAAATCACTCTGTTTAAGAATTTGTAAACCAGCCGTAAGCGCCTCAATATCTGGCGATTGAGCTAATTGCAACTGTTGCTTTAATGTTTGCAATAATTGTCTGCAATTTGTCTGACCATAGACCTGTAGTGCTAAAAAACGTTGTTGCGTTACCTGTGCATTAACGGCTAATTGCTCAATAAAAGCATCCAAAATATCCGGAAGTACTCCTGGCCAATCGGCCGTTTGCACAAAGCATGGGTTGCCGGCGAGTATAAACAGCGCATCAACCCGCTGCGGACTACGTTCCGCCATGGCGATTGCCAGTGTAGCCCCCAGAGACCAGCCCAGTACTATGAATTTTTCAACGGGTATTGCTGCCAGCAAAGCCTGACTCATACTATCCAGACTATAGGAAACCAGCTTGTCACTACTTCCGTGTCCTGGCAAATCCACACAAATGACCTGATAGTCTGCGGCTAATTGCTGGGCAAATCCTAACCATACACCTGTATGCATTCCCCAGCCATGAACTAACACCACGGCCTGACCTTGCCCAAAAACTTGTATATTTAGAGTTGTCACCGCACAACCTTAGCCAATACGTCCAATAGGGCATCAACTTGGCTTTCCTGGTGTTGGGCGGAAAACGTGATGCGTAATCGGGCTGTTCCCGCAGGTACCGTAGGTGGGCGAATAGCACTAACCAAAAATCCCAATGCCAGCAATTGCTTACTTATCGCCATTACCCGCTCGCTATCGCCAATTAGTAACGGCTGGATGGGGGTAAAGGAATCCAGCAAAGGCAAGCCTTGCTGCTCGGCGCCGGAGCGAAAGCGCAAGATTAACTGTTGTAATTTCTCACGACGCCAAGTTTCAGTTTGCACTAATTGCAAACTAACCCGACTGGCAGCGGCCACAGCGGGAGGCAAAGCCGTAGTGAACACATAGGTTCTGGCTTTTTGTATTAAAAACTCAATAAGATCATCAGCACCCGCTACAAAGGCTCCAAAGGTACCAAAAGCTTTACCTAAAGTACCCATTAGGATTGGCACATCTTGCTGAGATAAGCCAAAATGTTCGACCACTCCTCCGCCCTGAGCACCCAATACTCCAAACCCATGTGCATCATCGATTAACAAACCGGCTTGATACTGCGCGGCTAAATGTGCTAACTTTTCCAGCGGTGCTAAATCGCCATCCATACTGAACACACCATCGCTCACCAGCAAAGCTTTACTCTGACAAGTGGCTAACTGCGTTTGTAGAGCATCCATATCGGCATGTGCATAGCGCTGCAAACGTGCGCGTGACAATAAGGCACCATCAACCAAGGACGCATGATTGAGCCGGTCGGCAAACAGACTATCGCCACGCCCTAATAAGGCAGAAATAACGCCTAAATTCGCCATATAACCAGTGGAAAACAATAACGCCCTACTACGACCGGTAAAAGCAGCCAACTCTTCTTCCAGAGCGTGATGTGCAGTTGAATGACCACAAATCAAATGGGCAGCGCCACTGCCTACGCCATAGCTATTAACAGCCTGCTGAAAGGCGGCACAAACAGCGGGATGATTAGCCAAGCCTAAATAATCATTGCTGCAAAAATTAAGCAATTGCCGACCGTCAAGATTAAGTACCACGGCTTGTGGCCCCTCTTGTACACAGCGACTACGGTACAAACTTTGTTGCTTTAACTGTTCTAGCGGGTCGGCAAAATTGTAGAAACTATTCTGCATTAGTTATAACTAGAACCACCTGTGTTTAGACCTAACCGTGCAAATAGCTGTTTATCGTGGTTAGTCATGGGATTATCGGTCGTTAATAGTTTTTCACCGTAAAAAATTGAATTAGCACCCGCCAGAAAACATAAAGCCTGCATTTCATCGCTCATTTCTTTACGACCGGCAGACAAGCGTACTCGCGATTCTGGCATCAAAATCCGCGCTACCGCAATTGTTCTGATAAAGACTAAAGGATCGAGTGCATCCAAACCAAATAACGGTGTACCTTCTACTTGTACCAGCATATTGATAGGAACACTTTCTGGGTGTTTAGGCAGATTAGCCAGTTCTTGTAACAGCTTAGCCCTATCCTGTGCAGATTCGCCCATTCCAACAATACCACCGCAACACACATTGATACCGGCATCCCGAACGCGTGCCAGTGTATCCAGTCTATCCTGATAAGTACGCGTGGTAATGACTTCTGAATAGTAGTCTTCCGAAGTATCCAAATTATGATTGTAGTAATCAAGACCACCGTCTTTTAAAGCCTGTGTTTGCGTATCCGTCAACATACCCAAGGTGACGCAAGTTTCCATGCCCAAGGCTTTAACGCCTTGCACCATTTCTACCACGCGTTCAATATCACGATCTTTGGGGCTACGCCAGGCGGCACCCATACAAAACCGCGAAGCACCATCGGCTTTGGCTTGCTGAGCCGCTTTCAATACCGTAGCAACAGGCATTAGAGCTTCTGGGGTTAAATCCGAATCGTAACGGGCGCTTTGTGGGCAATAACCGCAATCTTCTGAGCAGGAGCCGGTTTTAATGCTTAATAAACTACTCACCTGAATTTGATTCGGATCAAAATTCGCCCGATGTACCGTTTGCGCTTTAAATAGCAAATCGTTAAATGGCAAAGCGAACAATGCCTCAACTTCGGATAACTGCCAATCGTGGCGTAAAGAACTATGAATTGTTATCTGTTTCGGGTTAGCATTCATTCTGACCATCTCCAAGCAAATTCAGGCTTAATAGTAGTAAAAACCACTTATCAACCTATTTAATAAAATTTAGTGAACAACTGGCTTAATATTATACAGAACAAATTACTTCCGCCACGTTGTATCTTATGCGAAGACACTGGTTTTGGGGAGTTTGACTTGTGCAAAGACTGTTTTGAGGAGCTACCCCGTAACTTACACTGCTGTTATCGCTGTGCAGAAAGTTTTGATTTTGAGGTAACCGCACCGCAATTATGTGGTCATTGTCTAAGCGAAACACCCGATTTTGACGACACATTGGCTCCATTTTTATATCAAGGCCACATGCGCTATCTGGTGACGCAACTAAAATTTGCCCAGCAATATAAAAACGCGCGTTTATTAGGCAATTTATTAGCGCAACATCTGGCCAGCAACGCGCAGTTTCCGGAATCTATCATCCCCATGCCCTTACATATCAACCGTTATCGGGAACGGCAATTTAATCAGTCCATCGAAATTGCCCGCCATGTATCTAAAAAACTAGCGATTCCTCTAGACCTATCCAGCTGTATCCGGCAACGTGACACGGCCCATCAAACCAGCTTACCTGCCAAACAACGCCATAAAAATATGCACAAGGCTTTCCAGGTAATCAAACCCCTGAATGTACAACATGTAGCCATTCTTGATGATGTGATGACCACAGGAGCCAGCGTAGCCTCGTTAGCCAAAGTTCTAAAACAAAGTGGTATTAGCAGAGTGGACGTGTGGGTTTGTGCCAGGGCTTAAGTCTAAAATAACTTTTCGGTGGATTGTAACAATCCAAAACCATAGCCCTTATGCATTAACGTATAATGCAGCCTTTTTGTAGCTTTAGCTAAACACCATGTCTGCACCCCGTATTGCCTGGGCCCTTACTGGCTCTGGCCACTATATTGAAGAATGTCTTGAGTTTATGCTGACTCTGGATAATGTCGATTTATACCTTAGTCAAGCGGGTGAAGAAGTGCTGAAAATGTATGGTATAGAGCTTAAATCACTTAAAGACACCATACCTGTCTATCGAGACAAAGCAGCCTCTGCACCACCAGTCGGCTTATTTTATAAAGGTTATTATCACACCTTAATTATGGCCCCAACCACCTCTAATACTGTGGCTAAATGCGTGCTGGGCATTGCTGACTCACTGGTTACCAACCTGTATTCTCAAGCAGGCAAATGCCGGATTAACAGCATCGTCTACCCTTGCGATATTGCGCCAACCATGGAAACTACAGCCCCTGGTCACCGTAAAGTAATGGTTTATCCGCGCCCTATCGATTTGGAAGCCACCGCCAAATTACGTCATTTTCCCTACACTCAGGTAGTGGACAGTGTCGATGCATTAAAAATAGCTGTCAATCAACGTCTAACCTCATTGTTATGACAGAAGAGCGCATCCTGTTTTTAACCGGTAAATTAGCCGAAAAACAATTACGCCAAATTCTGGCCGCTATGCAGCCGGAATTTAGCTACAGAGTCTTGGAGATGGGCGTAAAAGTAGCGGCGTTAATGACGACTGAAATGATTGCGCGCCGCCTAAAAGATACATTTGGCGCAACGCGCATGATCATACCGGGCAGGTGCAGAGGTGATCTTGCGGTTTTATCCGAGCAAATTGGCATTCCGGTAGAACGTGGACCTGAAGAAGTAAAAGATTTACCCCTGTATTTTGGTAAAAATGCCCATCACTATGATTTAAATCAGTATCAAACTAAAATTTTTGCCGAAATTGTAGACGCGCCCTTTCTGAGTATCGAAGCCATTTTGGAACGCGCCCACTATTACCAAAGCAATGGTGCCGATGTCATCGACATTGGTTGTCAGCCCGGCGTGCAGTTTCCACATTTAAGCGAAGCGATTAGCAGCTTAAAACAGGCTGGTTTTAAAGTCAGCATCGACTCTCTGGACAGCAGCGACCTGATCGCTGGCGGCAAGGCTGGAGCCGATTATATGCTGAGCCTGACCAGCTCGACCCTATGGGTAGCCGATGAAGTAGCAGCCACACCGATTGTGATTCCTGATCAGCACGGCGATTTAACTTCGCTGGATAAATCCATACAGATTTTACAAGCTAAAAACCGCGCCTTTATTGTCGACCCGATTTTAGACCCCATCCATTTCGGTTTTACCGAATCCATCGTACGTAACCATAATTTTAGGCAACGCTATCCAGACGTTGAAATGATGCTGGGAGTGGGCAATATTACCGAACTGACCCACGCAGACACAGTGGGTATGAATGCCCTGTTGTTAGGCATCTGCTCCGAATTGAACATTAATCATATTTTGGCAACCGAAGTGAGCAAACATGCGTGTCGCGCCATTCGTGAAGCAGACCGTGCACGACGCATCATGTATGCCGCCAAACAACAAAACAGCTTACCCAAACACATCAGTGCAGACTTGCTTACCGTGCATGATACCGCCCCATTCCCCTATAGTCAGGACGAAATAGCTGCTATTGCCGCTGAAATTAAAGACCCCAGCTACCGTATACAGACCAGTAGCAACGGCTTACATGTGTTTAATCGGGATGGTATGCATACCGCTCTAGACCCGTTTGACTTATATCCAAAACTACACGTTGAAAGCGATGGTGGACATGCTTTTTATCTGGGTGTGGAACTGGCACGGGCAGAAATTTCCTGGCAATTGGGCAAACGTTATACGCAAGATCAACGCTTGAATTGGGGCTGTGCGGAACAAACTACCGAGTCTAAAGTGGATTTGCATACCTTTAAGCCAGCGGGGAGTACTTTGAAAAAAAGTAATAAAACAGCCGAGGGTGGAGAGAACCAATAAAACCGCTTACTCAAGAGAAAGAATGAGCAAGTCTATATACCAGGGCGTTTATTGAAAGCTATCAAGGAGACAATTAGTTATGTCTAAATCTAATACCACTATGTACGGTGAAGAGCTAGGTGAAAAACTACTGGAATCTGTTAGACAGATGAAAGATGGAGTCTGGGGAAGAAAAACCGAGTTTTTACTACAAGCGGATGGCAAAATTCGCCGATTGGTAACATTGGCTGATGGCTCTTTAGTGAGAAATGAAATAATGACCTTAGCGTACCAGCACACACATAAATACTAGACCAACTCAGCGCCAATTTTCTAAGCTGCTTGGTGTTTCTGTATGGACAAGGCATTATCGCCTTTTTCACATGCGACGAGCTGCGCAGAAAAATTGATAAAAAGACACATAAAGCGTTTCATATTGACAGGCTTAGTCTAAGCCAAAAAATCAGATTATTGCCCCAATAGGCAAAGAGTTCCGAGGCATGATCTGCACGTATCAAATTTTAGAAATCCAGCTTAAAACGATCGAAAATACAGACAAGAATTTTGATGCAGAAACTAATATTGAAAGAACTTGACGGGGGTGCTGTTTTTCAAAACATAAAGACTAATACCATTTGTCAAAATCTATCACGTCGAAAGGGTTCTGTTTACTGTACACTTTAAAAAAACTTTCAGTTTTTCGCAAAAATTTAAGTTAATTACTATTTTCTCGATGCAAAATAATCATGACGGCAGTTATAAAGCGCTTTTTTCCAATCCTGAATTGGTGCGTGATCTTATTTTAGGTTTTGTGCCAGACGAATGGCTACATTCCCTGGACTACACATCTCTGGAGGCTGTCAATGCCAGCTTTGTTACAGAAGATTTTGCCCAGCGACATGAAGATGTCATTTGG
Organism: Methylomonas sp. AM2-LC; assembly: GCF_039904985.1. Taxonomy (NCBI): domain Bacteria; kingdom Pseudomonadati; phylum Pseudomonadota; class Gammaproteobacteria; order Methylococcales; family Methylococcaceae; genus Methylomonas; species Methylomonas sp. AM2-LC. The sequence continues at coordinate 1,698,173 of NZ_CP157005.1, read as the reverse complement.
CGAGTAAAAGTGGGTGAACGCTGGGTATATTTGTATGTGCTGATCGAATTCCAAAGTCGTGTAGATAAATACATGGCGTTGCGCATGATGGTGTATATAGGGCTGCTCTATCAGTCATTGATTAAGCAGGGGGAGGTTTTGGCGAATGGGCGCTTGCCGCCTATACTGCCTATCGTGCTCTACAATGGCAAACGGAACTGGACTGCCCCTTTAAATATCCAAGACTTGATAGAAGCTGCTCCTGGCATGATGGAAAAACTCATTCCCAGTGTCGCTTATTATTTGGTAGACGAAAACACTTACGCAGATAGTGATTTGGCATCGCTTAAGAATTTGGTAGCGGCCGTATTCCGCCTGGAACATCCTGTTTCGCCTACGGCGGTACAGGAATTGATCACCAGCTTGCAGTCTTGGCTAATCGACCGTCCGGACTTAAGCCGCATCTTTGCTCGCTGGATACGAAAAACTTTGCTGCGCGATAAAAAATACGCTATTTTAATACCCGAAGTTAATGATTTATTGGAGCTAAAAGTTATGTTGGCAGATAAAATGGAAGAATGGGCGCTTGCTTATAAAGCAGAAGGCAAGGCAGAAGGCAAGGCAGAAGGCGAAATGCTTGCACTGCAAAAAGTATTGGCCAAACGTTTTGGAGCAATTTCCCCGTATATTACAGCCAAAATCGCCAACGCCTCCCTTACAGAAATTGAAATTTGGTTTGATCGGGCGCTGGATGCCAGTCAACTTGAGGATATTTTCGAGCAATAAATTTTTCGATGGCTACCATAAGCTTGCTAATAAACATATGTGTTTTGATTGCATCTTATGGACTTGATGGAAAAGAATCAAATCACTTATCCAACCAAGCAATAATATGATCTTCCAAATCCTCCACTTGCGATTCTTTAATGGCATAGCTGGTAATGGATACGCCAGCATCTTTCACCGACTCAGCAGTACCGCTGATTAACGGATGCCAATCTGGTAAGGGTTTGCCATCGGTTAACAGGCGATAGGCGCAGGTGGCCGGTAGCCAGGTATAAGCAGCAAAATCGTGCTGTTTAAGATCGATACAGTCTGGCACCAGAATAGTGCGGTCCTTATAACGGGTACAGCGGCAGCTTTCCAGATCGATAAATTCACAGACCACTCGCGTAAAAGCAATTTCGCCGGTATCTTCGTCTTCTAGCTTATGTAAACAACATTTGCCACAGTTATCGCATAACGATTCCCATTCTTCTGTGGTCATTTCTGCCAGTGTTTTGCTTTCCCAGAACTTCATCAGCTTATTGTGGTTTTAATTGACGTAACTGAACATGCAAAACCACTCCGGCACCCAATATGGACAAAAATGACGAAATGATTAGCATCAGTAAAAACTCAGAAAAACTTAAAAATAACAGCTGAAAATTGCTGTTGTAGAGGCTGGATAGTTTTTCTACGGGCGATTCGATTAAAAACAACATAATGGTAATCACCACCCAGCCTAAAAAACCCGACAGAAAACCCAGCCAAAAGCCAGTGTATAGAAACGGACGCTGAATAAAGGCCAGCGTGGCACCGACTAGTTTGGAAATAAATACTTCGTTCTGGCGATTCTGTAATTCCAAACGTATGGTATTACCAGTAATAAAGGTAACAGCAAAGCTCAATAAAATAGCTACCAGCGTAACACCCCGACTGGCAATAGTCATAATGGTCTGCAAACGCTCCATCCATTGCATATCCACCTGCACTAACGCCACTTGCGGCATTTGCTTAAATTCGGTTAACAATTTACTCACTTCGTCGTTATTTTCCAGGGTATTTCTGGGCAATACCTGTATCACATTCGGCAACGGATTAGTATCCAAAGCGTTTAGCGCATCGCCAAAACCACTATTTTGTTTAAACTCGTCCATCGCTTGTTTTTTGCTGATGAATTTTACCGATTCTACATTCAGGTTTTGCCGAATCTGGTCGGCCAACTTCTGGCCCACGTTTTCGTTAATGTTATCCATTAAAAATAACGACATCTGGTTAGTGGCTTGCAGATTGCCCGTTAGCTGCTGAATATTGGCAACCACAATATAAAAACCACCTGCCAGTGAAATAGCAACCGTCAACACCAATACCGTCATAGCGGTGGTATACGGCGTTCTACTCAAACGCCCTAAGCTGGAAAACAAACCATGTGCATGGTTCAGCAGATAGGCTTCCAGTTTTTCTTTGATACGGTCGATAAAACCTTTGGCGCGTCTTGCTTTCATATGCCACCCGTTATTAAATGGCCTTTATCCAGGGTTAATACCCGATGCCCAAGGCTATTGATTAACTCGATATCATGCGTGGCGATTAATACCGTAACGCCTACCTGGATAAACTCTTCAAACATGTGCATTACTTCAGCAGACAAATCAGGATCTAGGTTCCCGGTGGGTTCATCCGCCAGGATCAGCTTAGGCTTATTAACAATGGCGCGGGCAATCCCCACACGCTGCTGTTCACCGCCCGACAAAGCCAGCGGATATTTCCATTCTTTGCCCAACAAACTGACTTTGTCCAGTGCTGCCCTCACCCGCCGCGAAATCTCTTGATGACTGACACCACACACAATTAAGGGCAAAGCAACATTATCAAATACGGTTCTGTCATTCAACAGCTTGTAATCTTGAAATATCAGCCCAAGGTTACGGCGCATATAAGGGATACGCCGATCACTAATGCGACTGATATTCTGCCCATCTAAAGAGACAGTACCACGGGTGGTCTGCTCCATCATGGCGATTAACTTTAACAGCGTACTTTTGCCCGCTCCAGAGCGGCCCGTTAAAAAAGCCATCTCACCGCGTTCCAGGTGAAAGCTAACATCCGACAACGCTTCGCCAGCATCGGGATAACGTTTAAAAACGTGCTCGAATCTCAACATAGTTTTAGTCTTTTACAAACAAAGCATCCACAAAAGTTTGTGCGTCGAAATCCTGCAAATCCTCTATCGCTTCACCGACGCCGATAAAACGAATAGGCAAACCCAACTGATTTGCCAGTGCAAAAATAACCCCACCTTTAGCGGTTCCATCCAGTTTGGTTAAGGCAATACCGGTCAAATTTACCGCTTCATTAAACAAACGAGCTTGCGACAAGGCATTTTGACCAGTCCCCGCATCGAGAATCAGTAGTACTTCATGCGGAGCATCGGCATCCAGTTTACCCATGATACGCTTAATTTTTTTAAGTTCTTCCATCAAATTGGATTTGGTATGCAATCTACCGGCTGTGTCAGCTATCAATACATCAATGCCTTTGGCTTTAGCCGATTGTAAGGCATCAAAAATTACCGAGGCCGAATCAGCACCCGATTGCTGCGCAACCACCTGTACATTATTTCTTTCACCCCAAGTTTGTAATTGTTCAACCGCAGCCGCACGGAAGGTATCACCCGCAGCCAGCATGACGCTATGGCCTTGTGCTTGCAGTCGGTGCGCCAGTTTACCAATAGAGGTGGTTTTTCCTGCACCATTGACACCCACTACCAGTATCACAAACGGATTATCCTGTTTAGGGATTTGTAAGGGTAAACTGCTGGGTTGTAACATTTCATACAGATTCTGTTTCAGGGCTAGACTAAGCGCGGCTCCATCTTTCAGTTGATCGCGTTCCAGACTTTCAGTCAGTTTTTTGATGATATTATTAGTGGTTTCCATCCCAATATCAGCTGTTAATAAACTGGTTTCTACTTCTTCCAGTAAATCACGAGTTACTGCGTTTTGTCCAAACGCCAAACTGTTTAACACCGCCCCCAAACCACCACGGGTTTTTTTCAACTGGGTTTTCAGTCTTAAAAACAGTGACTCAGGCTCAACGGCGGTAAAATTTTCTGCGGATACAATTGTTTCTAAAGGTTGTGCAATACTCTCATCAAGCAACTGTTCGGCTAATGGAGTCTGCACCTCAGTAGCCGGTAAGCTGTATTTACTGTAAAAATAAATGCCCAGCAACGGTAGCATTAATAAAGCGGCAAAAGCGTTATGGGCAATGGCTGTCCACAAAGGTAGCGAATATTTAATATTGAGAATACCCAGCACAATTTGCAGCAGCAACAGCACGCTGAGCAGAGTGCCTGATCGACGCACGGCAGGAGGATATTTTTGGTCTGTTGCCACCAGCATCAGCAAAAACAATAAGATAAAACTGACTGCCGCACCCAGTCTATGCAGGGTGTGAGCAGCTAATTGTGCAGCACTATCAAGGATAGAGGCATCGCCAACCACTAAGCCATGCAATAAGTTTAAAGCGCCTTCATAATCAGCCGTGGGCCACCAACTGCCATTACAGCGCGGAAAATCGCTACAAGCCAACGCAGCGTAATTGGAACTAACCCAGCCACCTAAGACTATTTGCAGGATTAAAATCAATATGGCAAAGCGAGTAAACCATACAGGACCAGCGCTTATTAAGCGTGGCACACTATCCACTTGCCCACGTAGATAAGTCCAGCTTAATAACCAAAAAGTCATAAAACCCAACAACATATGTGCAGTCACGACAATCGGCATAACTTTAAGATTAACCGTCCACATACCCAACGCCGCTTGTGCAACCACCAACAGCAACAAACTGATTGCCAGTTTGCGCTGCGCGGGTTGCCCCCAACCCAAGGGTAGCAGTGCAAGTACTATCAGACCCAAGCCACCCGCCAGATAGCGGTGTGTCATTTCTTTCCAGGCTTTGCCAGTATCAAGCGGTGCAGCAGGAAAGCTTAGTTCAGCGGCATTTTTAAATTGTGCGCTGTCGTCCACTATTGCCTGTCCGTAGCAACCGGGCCAATCTGGACAGCCCAAGCCAGCATTCGACAATCTGACATATGCACCGAAGATAATCACCACCAGCGCCAATAGCGCGCCAAAAAACGTTATTTTTTTAAACATGTTTCTAACCGATTTGAGAAATTCTTAATAATTTACTGATGTCGCTTTTAACTTTATATGCATCATAGCCTGATGGGTATTTCATCATCAGGTTACCCAACGGATCCATTAACAGCAACATACCCTCCGCTAACGGTGTAGCGAGTACGGAATTGACTTTTTCTTGCAAGGCGGGTGATAACACCATTTTTAACAAATGGCCATCTGCTTGCCACTCTGCATTAAATACGGGGTGATCGGTTTTACTGTACAGAGCAGCAACGCGTCTAACTCTGGAAATATCTTTGCCAAGCATCAAACTAATTTGCTGAGTTTTATATAGTGCCTCCACACAAACTTCATGGCAAGCCGATTCGGGCAACAGATTGATCAGCACCCAATGTCCGGATAATTCTTTTATATTATCTGCTGAAAATTGATCATACCCAGTAAAATCTCTTATCTCAGAAGTTAGAGGCGGCGTAATTAAATCGCCATTACTTTTGCCTAAAGTCAGCATTTCTGGATTGCTAGCAAAATACCAGGCAATTCCAAACGGTATGATAGACATTGCAAATATCACTAAAATGGTGATTTTATTTTTTTTATGTTGACTATTCACTTCAATTTTCTACTACTGATCCAAATAAACAAACCGGTTAAGGCCAAGGCTAAACCGAACCATTGTACTGCATAGGCCAGATGTTTTTCAGGCGAGATAATGGCACTAATTTTCCATTGCCGTTTATAACCCTCGCTGGCCTCTGCATCCAATTCTATCTGGAAATTATATAAGCCATAAGCCAATTTAGCTGCTAATACTTCACTATCAACCACTTGCACTAATGCAGGCCAACTATTGGTTGGAATTTCTGCACCTTTTAATTTAATGCCTACTGCTGGAAACTGGTTAATGCGACCATTAATTTCTGATACTGCTGTGTTAATTTCAACTGCGGGTAAATGGCTACGCTCTGCACCCAAAGGCAACCAGCCACGATTTACTAGAACAGCTCGATTACTGTTATCAATTAAAAACGGCGTTAATACATAATAGCCGGGCTTTCCGTCTTGCATCTGGTTATCAATTAAAAACTGGTGCCCAACATCATAATGACCGTGCACTTGCACTTTCAGGTAACGACTAACGGCCAAATCTATAACAGATTGTTGATTCAAGTTTATAACAGTCTCATCAGCCATGGCTTGTTGTTGTTTTTCCAGAAATTGGCGTTTCTGCTCAGACCTATCCAACTGCCAAAAGCCTAAACTGCATAACAGCACCAATAACACTATATAGACACTAATACCCAGTAGCGATAATCGTAATTCTCGATTTGCAATCAACAGCTTCATATATTTCTCAGTTTATTAATCACTAAATTTATTGGCAAGATAGCGCGTATAGTTGAGAATGGCTGTACTTTTTTGGTTTTTAATGTAGTCATAGTTATGAAAATTCTCGTTATTATTGTTTTTATTGCCATTTTGGGCAGTTTAGGCTCGGCTTTATATCATCTGGTTAAACACCCAGATGGCGATGAGTCTGGTAAAACCGCTAAGATGCTGACAGTACGCATAAGCCTGTCACTGGTTTTGTTTATTTTATTATTTATTGCCTTTGCTAGTGGATTATTTCAACCCCAAGGACTTGGTGCTAGGATTGAACATATTCGAAGTGAAAAAGCGGCGGGTCCTCAACCCTAAACAGCGACGCCCATAATAAAACAGATAAATCGGTATGTTACGGGTTATTTATAAAATAAATGGGGTCGGATTGAGTTATATATAATTCATTGTTTTTAAAGGATTAAAAAAATATTTCACACTGACAAAATTGATTTTTTGATTATTTGGTACGGAAAATTAGTGATCGGACGAAATCATCATAGATATGTTTTGTCTCTGACAAATGCGATATAGGAGTAACCAAAATAACTTCTCCATTATCAATCTGTTTTGCTTGCTTAAACGAAAACGAAGTCCTAATATTAACCATTGTTATCTTTCCAACTTGGTCTTTACTAATAGATTGCCAAGCCTGCGATTCACCAAGTCTTAGCAATTTTGCTGATCTAGGGGGCTTAGGTGCTTCAGCTTCATCGACTTGTATGTGAATTTCGAAGTTAATGCACGCATCCATTTTCTGATCTAGAAAAATTGTGAACCCATGGAAAGGTGCATTTTGGTCTACTCCATCCCATCCTGTGTAACCGCCTGGAATTTTTACAGTGAATGCATAGTCTTCATTTATGATTAATCCTTGGAATGAATTACCTATTTTCGGTCTAGAAATTGTTGCATGGGAACAGTCAACAACTTTGGATTGTTGAGAATCTGATGATTGTGCTTGCGTAGGTACAAATATCCAAAATACATAAAACAAAATGATTACATTTATTTTCATTCTCATCCCCTAAAATTCAATTTCGCAGTCTTCAATTGCTTTTAGAAGCTCTATATATCTTGCCGCCAACTCGTTAGAATCAATGGGCTCGGAATCAATTTTATATAAGATTTAGACCAAGCTTATAGTTTGGCTGCGGTTAAAAACCTATCCAGTGCATTGGCAAACTGTTGCACATCCTTGTTACTCATAGCAGCCGCTCCGCCACTCACCTGACCGGCATTGCGCATTTCTTCCATAAAATTGCGCATTGCCAATACTTCACCGATATTTTGTTTGGTATACGTCATACCTCTCGGATTAAGTGCATGGGCTTGTTGCTCGATAACTTTTGCTGCTAGTGGTATATCGCCAGTAATCACCAGATCACCCGCTGTTAAATGTTGCACGATATAATCATCCGCCACATCAAAACCGCCACTAACGCGTATCATTTGGATATATTTGCCTGGGGGTGTGGCAACAAATTGATTAGCTACCAACACCAGCAGCAGTTGTTTTTTTTGCGCTACCCGAAACAAGACAGTTTTAATCAAATTGGGACAGGCATCTGCATCTACCCAAATTTTCATTGGTTTTTATTGACTTTAGGTACGCGTGCGTACCAGCCATAATACAAGATAAAAGCAACCAAAAACACCAGATAGCCAGACCATAAAATATCCGACACAAAATGTCCTCCTGAGGTCATGCGCGTAAACCCCATTGTCCATGCCAAACCCAAGGTCAGTAAAAAATAGGCGATACGGTAATTTTGCGCCAGAAAATACAAGGCAAAAAACGCATAACCCACCGAACAATGTCCACACACAAAAGATTTATCCGGTGTATCGCCAATCTGTATAGGTGGAATGTATTGATATTCACCGCCAAATTGGGTGATATGCATGGGTCTGGGTCTGCCCCAGTGATCTTTAAAAATTAAATTTACGACTAAACCCGGCCCAATGGCGATTACCAGCACAATATACAAAGCTTGTCTACGAAAGCGCAGACTGGGTGCAAAAAAATAACTGATCAGAAATACGCTAAAAGCGGCGATACCCGCTGCCACGGTAAAGGGGAAAGCGTAATCAAACAAAATTTGCCATAACCACCAGTGTCGCTCTGGCCAAACATCAGCACTATTTTCCGGATGGTAAAAGTGAGCAGCTGCTTTTATATCCAGATCAGTAAACCAAAACAGCAGGGTTGTGGCTATCGCTAGTAACATCCAAACCAATAGTTCTAGCTGAGCGCGTTGTAGTAATTTCATTGTGATTCCTCGAAAACGGGATGCTGTTCAGGGCTGGGCCAGTGCTGCAAATTCTCCCCAACTGACAGGTAAAAAGGTGAGCTGACCTGCTTAGGATTCGCAACTTCGGCCACGAATCGATAATTTTGGAAAGCGCTTTTAATCTCGGCAGGTACTGGATGATCATTATCGCTGATAATTAACGCATTGCCGCCCAGAAAGGATTGTGGCCCCCGCCAGACTTCGTATTGGGATACCACTGCACCATCGGCTTCATAACGGAAAACCTTGGGGTGATCCGGCAAATAAAAGGCCATTTCACTGGCCAGATTACGATGCCCCAAAGCCAAAATAAAACTGTTATCGGTTAGCGGCATAAACTGCTGACGCTGAATCTGGATATTTACAGCCAATTCTTGCCAATGCCCAAAACGTCTCAGCGGATTAAATTTACTTTCTTGCAAGTGGAATATCGATAACAAAACAGGTAATAAATAGGTCACGGCAACCAATATCAAGCCAAAGCTTAAAGCAAATTCCTGTATTTTTTTCCAACGCCCGGTTTGCCAGATTCCCGCCAATAAAATTAAAGCGGTAAAATAAAACGGCATCGGCCAGTTACCTTGCACTTTTTGCTTAAAACTTAGTAATAAAACCCCTAACACCAGTAGCGGCCCGAACAAGAACAAAAACTGTGATTCGGCAGTCAGGCGTTTAAAATTTAGAAAATATTGCACACTCATTACGATAACCAGACCGAACAGCACAGGCGAAATCAACAATAATTGCTGGAATACATAGTTATAAATATTGTGCCAGTCAAATGCAAAGCCACTAGCTGTCGATGGTGTAAAGTGACTTTTAATATGTCCAAACATCACCCAATCATGCTGCTTATTCCACAGTAAAAGTGGCAAGGCTGCCAGTAACATGGGTAGTAAAAAACACAAAAACTCTTTTTTTAACCATTGATAGCGCTGTTTATCCAAAAAAATAAACACTAGCACTAATAAGGGCAAGGCAATGGCTACCTGTTTACTGAGTAACGCCATTGCGCCCGCACAACCTGCCCACCACCAGGCACGAGCATGGTGAGCAAAAATGCCCTGCTGTAAATAATACACACACATCATCCAGAAGCAGTATAGCGGCGGATCAATAGTCATAAAGATATTAGCCAACACATTATTAGGCGTAGCTAATAACAGTAATAGGGCAAAACCCGCGGCACGTGTACCATAAAAAGCTTTGGCCGTGGCATAAAAATAAGCAAGAAACACGGTGCTTAACAGTACGGCAGGCAGACGTAATACCGGAGTAAAATCCCCAAGCAACCAAGTAAAGCAGCCAATCAGCCATGCCACCATAGGCGGTTTACTGAAATAACACCAATCCGGCTGGCGTGACCAATCCCAATAATAACTTTCATCCCCAACTAAAACCAAACCACTGCTAAACAAAAAACCGATACGCAATACACATATCAACACCAAAAACAGCAGAATATGGGTATCCAACCAACGTAAAGTTTTATCCAGCATGTGTTTACTCTAATTTTTCCAGATAGTGAATTTGCAACTGCAAACTACGTTGACCGCGAAATTCATTTATATCCAGCTTATACACGGCATTCACTTTCCGGCAACCCAGCCAGTTTTCGGTGTGATCGGCAAAAAAAGCGATGGCATCCAGTAACAGACTACTAAAAGGCAAACGCAACACTAATTTAAGATGCTGGGCACCAACAATACGACACTGCACGACATCAAATATCCCATTAAATGCTGGCTCAGGAAAACCTTGCCCCCAAATGGCAGCCTGTTGCAGCATTTCCGCAAACTCCAGAGTCATATCGCTTTCTTGTAATTCGCCATCGGTATGGATTTGTTGTGCCAAATCCAAGCTTTCCAGCTTGCTGGCGACAGCTTCACCAAATAACAGTGCAAAATGTGGATAGTCAGATAATTTGATACTTAGTCCAGCCGCCATGGCATGACCGCCGAATTTACTCAAAATGTGCGGATGGGCAGCAGCAATATCACTCAGCACATCACGAATATGCACACCATTGATAGAACGTGCAGACCCCTTAATTTCTCCCGATTCTGCTGGCGCAAAAGCAATAACGGGGCGGTGCAAGCGGTCTTTGATACGAGCGGCCAATATACCAATTACACCTTGATGCCAGCTAGCATCGTACATACAAATCCCAGCCAAGCTGTGTTTCTCGTCGATACGCTGCATATCAGCCAACAACAGCATGGCTTCGTTTTTCATCTGCCCTTCAACTTCTTTTCTATCTTGATTCAGAGTATCCAGTTGTTGGGCAATATGCCGCGCAGTCGCAGGGTCATCCGTTAAAAGGCATTGAATACCCAAAGACATATCATCCATACGTCCGGCTGCATTTAGCCTGGGAGCCAAAGCAAATCCCAAATCGCTGGCATATAAACGCGATAAGGAACGCCCTGCAATCTCTGTCAACAATTTCAGGCCAATATGGCATTGCCCGGCACGAATGCGGAGCAATCCTTGATGTACCAAGATACGGTTAACCTGATCCAATGCCACGACATCGGCCACAGTACCCAAAGCCACAAAATCCAATAGCTGTGCAAGATTAGGTTCTAGCTGTTTATTTTTTTCAAACCAGTGCAGTTCTCGGAGTCGAATACGCAAGGCCATTAATACATAAAACATAACCCCAACCCCAGCTATATGGCGACTGGGAAATTTATCATCCACTAAATTTGGATTAACAATGGCATCAGCGGCAGGCAAATCGGCCCCAGGTAAATGATGATCGGTAATCAAGACTTGCATACCGGCTTGTTTAGCGGCTTGCACTCCCTCCAAACTGGAGATACCGTTATCTACGGTGAGAATAATATCGGCATTTTGCTGCTTAACCAGTTCCACAATTTCAGGCGTCAATCCATAACCATAGGTAAAGCGGTTGGGTACTACAAAATTCAGGTTTTGTGCGCCTAACATAGCCAAACCGCGCATAGCTACTGCACAACTGGTAGCACCATCGGCATCAAAGTCTGCCACTATAGTGATGGCTTTTTGGGTTTTGATAGCAATAACCAGATGTTCAACCATGGACTGCATACCCCCCAATAGCCAGGGAGACGGTAGGTTTTGTAAACTGCGTTCCAAATCCTCGGGGTTTTGTACGCCGCGACTGTTGAAAATACGCTGCAATACCGGACTCATTTCTAGCAGATGCGACTTGGCGGAAACGGGTCGCGGCACTATCTGTTTTTTAACGCCTTGCAAATACAGATTAACAGCCATAACTGGAATTACTGGATCTATCTCTCATAAAAAAGCCGGCATTAGCCGGCTAAAACTGCATAATTTTACGCTCACAAAGAGTCCAATATGGCTTTTTTCACTGCATCTAAACTGGCATCAATGGTCACCGGATGCGAATCTTTACATTGCGCAATAGCAATATCGGCATCTTTGATACCATTACCCGTCAGTGTGCAAACAATACGACTACCTTCTGGAATTTTGCCGGACGCCAGATCTTTTAACAAACCTGCTAACGAAGTAGCGGAAGCGGGTTCGCAGAAGATACCTTCATATTGCGACAGCATTTTTTGCGCATGCAAAATTTCTGTATCTGTACAAGCATCAAACCAACCTTTTGATTCTTTCTGTGCATTCCAGGCGAAATCCCAGGACTGCGGGCTACCAATCCGAATGGCGGTAGCAACAGTTTCTGGATTCTCTATCATTTTACCTTGAACAAACGGCGCTGCACCACTTGCTTGATAACCACACATAATAGGTAGTTTTTGCGTCACCGCTTTATGCGTCGCAGAATCGGTAGCATATTCTGTATAGCCTTTCCAATAAGCGGTAATATTACCTGCATTGCCTACTGGTAAACAGTGGTAATCTGGCGCATCGCCCAACTCATCGACAATTTCGAAAGCAGCGGTTTTTTGACCATCAATACGGAATGGGTTAATGGAATTAACAATAGTCACTGGCGCGTGGTCAGCCACTTGCTTAACCAGTTGCATACCGGCATCAAAATTACCATTAATTTGAATAATCTGAGCACCGTACATTAAGGTTTGTGCCAGTTTACCCAACGCAATTTTGCCATCAGGAATTAACACAAAGGCTTTTATGCCTGCACGTACTGCATAGGCAGCAGCAGAAGCAGAGGTGTTGCCCGTAGAAGCACAGATAATGGCTTGACTACCTGCTTCCACCGCTTTGGTAACCGCCATGGTCATACCGCGATCTTTAAAGGAACCGGTAGGATTTAAACCTTCAAACTTGACATAAATATCCACATCTTTACCGATCAGGCGCGGAATATTTTGTAATTGAATCAGTGGTGTCCGCCCTTCACAAAGGCTGATCAGACGGGTATTGGCCGCTACCGGCAAACGGTCTCGATAACGTTCAATTAATCCGGTATAACGTGTTTGTGTTGCCATGTTTTATCCTAAGGTTTCCAGGCGTATGCGATTAATTTTGCCAGTCACGGTGCTTAACGCCTCAATTTCAGTGATGGCGGCATTCATTTCTTTTTCCAGCGTGAGCTGCGTTAACATAATAATGGGTACAGAAGACTCACCGGGTAGCGGTTCTTTCTGAATTAAGGCTTCTATACTAATATGATGCGTTGCCAATATGCGGGTAACATCGGCCAATACCCCTGGTTTATCTTCCGCAGTTAGGCGCAAATAATAGGCTGTTTGAATAGCATCGGCAGGCAGCAGCGGAATATCGACTATTGCATCGGACTGAAAAGCCAGATGCGGTACGCGGTTTTCTGGGTCACTGGTCATGGCTCTAACCACATCGACCAGATCGGCAACCACAGCAGATGCGGTTGGCTCTGCACCCGCACCGGCACCATAATACAAAGTAGGCCCGACAGCATCACCACACACCAGAACCGCATTCATCACACCATCCACATTGGCAATTAGGCGGCGTTTTGGTATTAAGGTAGGGTGTACGCGTAATTCTATGCCCTGTGCTGTTTTGCGAGCAATACCCAGATGTTTGATGCGATAACCCAAAGCTTCTGCATATTCCACATCGGCACGGGTAATTTGGGTAATGCCTTCGGTGAATACTTTATCGAACTGCAAAGGGATACCAAAAGCAATGGAGGCCAGTATGGTCAGTTTGTGTCCCGCATCTATACCTTCGACATCAAAAGTAGGATCGGCCTCTGCATAGCCCAAAGCCTGCGCCTCAGCCAGTACATCGGCAAAATCGCGGCCTTTGTCGCGCATTTCGGTCAAAATAAAATTGCCAGTACCATTGATAATGCCAGCCAGCCATTTAATCTGATTACCGCTTAAACCCTCGCGGATGGCTTTGATAATGGGAATACCCCCTGCCACAGCCGCTTCAAACAATACCATCACCCCTTTTTTGCTGGCTTCGGCAAAGATTTCGTTACCGTGTAGGGCAATCAGGGCTTTATTGGCTGTAACAACATGCTTACCATTAGCGATTGCAGTCAATACCAACTGTTTGGCTGGATCATACCCACCCATCAATTCGACTACAACATCAATGTCTGGATCGTTGACAATCTCGAACGGATCGGTAGTTAGTATGATGCCCTGAGTATCACAAATACGTTGCCGTTGTAGATCACGTGCAGAGGCGCAACAAATGACAATTTCTCGTCCTGCCCTGCGCGCAATTTCCTCGGCATTTCTTTTTAGTACATTAACTGTACCACCGCCGACGGTCCCTAATCCCAAAATGCCTATTTTTACCGGTTTCAAACCCGACTCCTAGCAATAAACCCAAATTCAGGCATTATACTACGTTGTCTTTCTTCAGCATATTACGGATGCTGCGCAAGGCTTGCCGGGTTCTGTGTTCGTTTTCAATTAAACTGAAGCGTATATGATCATCACCCAGCTTTCCAAAACCGATACCCGGCGATACCGCTACCTTGGCATCAATAATCAATTTTTTGGCAAACTCAATAGAACCCATCTCTCGATAAGCTTCTGGAATAGGCGCCCAGACAAACATAGTGGCTTTGGGTTTTTCCACTGCCCAACCCATGGCATTTAAGCCATCACACAACACATCGCGGCGCACTCGATACATTTCGCAAATTTCTTTAACGCAATCTTGTGGGCCTTCCAGCGCAGTAATGGCCGCTACTTGAATGGGTGTAAAAGTACCGTAATCCATATAAGACTTAATGCGTGTCAGTGCAGAAACCAAGGTGGGATTACCGCACATAAAACCTACCCGCCAACCGGGCATATTATAGCTTTTGGATAAGGAGAAAAATTCAACAGCAATGTCTTTGGCACCCGGCACTTGCAGAATAGAGGGTGCTACATAACCATCAAAAACGATGTCCGCGTAGGCAATATCGTGCACAATCCAAATATTTTGTTCTTTACAAACTGCGACTACTTTTTCGAAAAAATCCAGTTCCACACATTGGCTGGTGGGATTGCCAGGAAAATTAAGAATCAGCATTTTGGGTTTGGGCCAGCATTCGGCGATGGCATTATTCAATTCCTGAAAGAAATCGGTACCCGGCGTCATGGGCACGTGGCGTAAATCTGCACCCGCAATCACCACCCCGTAAGGATGAATAGGATAGGCAGGATTTGGCACCAGCACCACATCGCCAGGACCCAGGGTTGCCAACGCCAAATGCGACAAGCCTTCTTTGGAACCTATAGTGACAATGGCTTCGGTATTAAAGTCCAGATCAACGTCAAAGCGATTTTTATACCAACTACAGATGGCTTTACGTAAACGTGGTATCCCCTTGGAAACAGAGTAACGATGAGTATCTCCACGCTCGGCAACCTCCACCATTTTTTGCACGATATGTGGCGGTGTCGGCTGATCGGGATTACCCATGCCAAAATCAATAATATCCTCACCATCCGCTCGGGCTTTGGCTTTTAACTCGTTAACAATATTGAAAACATAAGGAGGCAGACGACTGATACGGTGAAATTCTTCCATTAGGCTCTTGTGTCGGTTTTAAGTAATAAGTAGAACAGGTTAAAAACTTGGGCTAGCTGAGCAGTAGCGATAAGAAATTAGGCAGACCATTTTCATCTGACATACTTAGCACCTGCCCTAATGGACCAAGGCGGACTTTTAAACAACTTCTAACAAAAATGCGCTAAGGTACTGGTGTTACAGACCATTGTCAATTTCAAGCGCTGAGATTTTGGCAAATAATTGTCAAAAAAAGCAATTTATTGTTGCGCAACAGCCTTATCAGTTGCCGTTGCTTGGGCTTGAGACTGTTGATTAAGATAGGATCCACCCACTAAAAAAACCAATACCAGCAAATAAATAACAGCTGCAATAGTTTTTACTTTCTTGCTTGCATCAGTTGCTTTGTGTTCGGTCATGTCCTGATTCTCGTTCGGTAAATATAATGAGAATTGTAATGCATGTGATGACTGCTTGCATAACTTTGCAGCGACAATTAACCCAGCATTAATTACCCTGCTTAATTGATGGAATGCTTATTTTGTGAGCCAGCATCCACATTACAGCTTTACAGTCCAAAAGACCTATAATGTAAAATAATATACGTTATAATTTTTTATAAATACCCAGCGCAGGGTGGGTTAGCTAGGCTGTAGAGTTACCTCCTAACGCGGGTACATTCTATAAAAGTTTACCTTTACTCTGAATCGTTACCCAATTTTTAACTTACCCTGTACATAAAAAGTTACTTACCGCCTAACCTCTTAATTAAATCCAGCATCGAATCAAACGCATCCATGTTCATCATTACAAAAGAAGTCTATTTCTGTTACGGCCACCGGTTGATGAATCATCCCGGCAAATGCCGCAATCTGCATGGACACAGTGTTAAAGCCAGCATTTCCATCAAACAAGAAACGCTGAACGAGCAAGGTATGGTGTGCGATTTTGCCGATGTCAAAGAGTGCGTAGATGGTTTTATTAATAAAATACTGGACCATAACTTTCTGCTACACAAGGACGACCCCATCATCCCCGCACTGCTTGCCCAAAACGAACAGTTTTTAGCCATAGACGAACACCCAACAGCTGAAGTACTCAGCAAAATGATCTATCAGCATGTTAAGCAGCAAGGTTTTAATGTAGATCAGGTAGTACTTTGGGAAACTGCCAGCGCTTGCGCCTGTTACCGGGAAGATTAAAATGAGTCAGTTCCGGCCCATAAATACCTCTTTATGTCTGGAAAAAATCTGTGAATCCAATTATCAGAAGCTGTTTACCCTGATACCGAATTTACGCTCGTTCGACAAAATAGCCATCGGCCATACCCAGAACAAACCAGCCTTGTATCTGTATGTACTGGAACGCAACCCCTATACCCTGACTATTGAATTAAATCATTGCTTTAGCCATAACTTATCAGAGTTAATTGAGCCTGGAGTAAAAATACGCATTTATCTGGATGCACAACTGGCGGAAGTAATCCGCGATCACGAACATCCAGCCGTTGAACACGTCTATAAAACCCCCGCCTACCTGCGTGAAATCCGCGACTATAAATGGCGGCTAAATTATTTTCTGGATAAATGGCTGGATCACTGCTTAAAGATTAATTATCGGTTTGAAAATGAGCTGGTTGCAGAGGATGGTTAAAGCGTATTATTAATTTATTCTGCTGCGGAAAGTGATTTGTGTTTGATCAAATGATGGAATTTGCATGCAAGATTGCTGGAATCCATCTTTAACGATATGCACTACACCATCACGTACAATACTATTTGAATTCATCCTTCTTCTACTGATTTTGCAAGTTTCCGTATCAAAGACTCTTGATAGTATATTCCTTGAGCTTGCATGGCTTTGACATTATCCAAAAATGATATAATCAAACCTTGCTGTTTTGCTTTAAGCAGAATACCTAGTGTACCCGTTACATTTAATCCCAAATATTCAGCCATATTTCGACCGATTTTTTCATCAATGATTACCCAATCCGCTTGATATTGACAAGCCATATCCAATGTATGCTTTTCGCCTTTATCCAGCTCCAATAAAATACTTGTATGCTTAATTGGACTTGATTTCACGGGTTTTATCCAGTCTAAATCATGAAGTTTCGGTACAAAAATGGGACCACAGTACACTCATCAATAACTTCTGTGACCAGATAAATTTCACGAATAATCTTGGCAATAAATGCAAGCAGTTAATACTGCTCAACGCTATGACCGGGGTTGTATTCGAAAATACAATCATAGTAATGCGGTTTCACGCGCGAAGTCATCCGAGGTATCTTCTAGTAACGTGGCGCCCGCAGAAAAAGCAATATGTAAAAAAGCCACGCGACCAATACCTAACCATGCTGCTGCCGAACCAGAGGAAAGCTTGCCTTCTTTAAACAAATTGATAGCCGCTTGTTTTTTTATATAATCGGCAAAGCATTCTGCATCTAAATGTAGCCCAAGTAGTATTTCTGGCGGACAATCGATAATGACTGTTTGTTGCATATATTGGCCCCGGCAAAACAATGATTAACTTAATAATAGCTAAAGTTATTCTAGCATTTTAATGAGACCAAGGCTTCCAAACACCACAAGATGAAAGAACTTAAACATGTGCGTATAAAATGACTAAAGGAAATGTTGAGATGAATGATGTACCGTTTGAATTGATCCACAGCAGTAGTTATAGCTTTGCTGACTTCAACCATCCCAACGCAGTAGTGAACAATTGAAAACGCTACTGTCCGCAGAGATTATTGGCGTATTAGAGAACCGAGCATATACAGCACGAAAAGTTGAAGACATAACAGGTAATGCCGCAGCTGATTTTTCTCGAAATGCAAGAAAAACTAGATCGATATACCATTGATAGGCTAATAACGATTCTTAGTCACATTGATCAAGAATATATGCAGGTTACAGTTCACTGACATCCGGAAGGAACAGTTATTCCGTACCATTTATAGTCGCTAATTTTCCCCATTTTATCAAAATATAGAAATTAGCATGAGCTTAAAGACACCCATTAAAAAGATATTAGATTTTGATTACACCTGATCAAAAACTCTGGTTTCAAGCCACACCCCACGCGGGGCGCGACCTTTCCCATCGTTTGCTACAACCAGTGCGGGTGTTTCAATCCACGCGCCCACGCGGGGCGCGACCTCTGCCGACTCTTAATAGCACTTTTATCGTTGTTTCAATCCACGCGCCCACGCGGGGCGCGACTTTATACGTTAATAATACTGTTGGCAACAGTTGTTTCAATCCACGCGCCCACGCGGGGCGCGACTTATACGTTAATAATACTGTTGGCAACAGTTTGTTTCAATCCACGCGCCCACGCGGGGCGCGACGAGCGGGAGCAGCAAGAGCGCCCGAGGGCGACGTTTCAATCCACGCGCCCACGCGGGGCGCGACATGATAGACCGCCGATACCGGCGGAGAGAACAGTTTCAATCCACGCGCCCACGCGGGGCGCGACAGTCTTGATTACACTGATTTTCAACTTTTTATGTTTCAATCCACGCGCCCACGCGGGGCGCGACGGTAACGACCCGCATCAGTTGCTCGCTTTTTTAGTTTCAATCCACGCGCCCACGCGGGGCGCGACGCATACCAACGCAGTATCGAGG
The DNA here is from genome assembly GCF_039904985.1 of Methylomonas sp. AM2-LC. NCBI lineage: Bacteria > Pseudomonadati > Pseudomonadota > Gammaproteobacteria > Methylococcales > Methylococcaceae > Methylomonas > Methylomonas sp. AM2-LC. The sequence goes on along the minus strand of NZ_CP157005.1, from coordinate 1,679,034 downwards.
CTCCGTCGCTCGTTTCAATCCACGCGCCCACGCGGGGCGCGACGATATCGTCGGTGCTGTTGGCGGCGACTTGCTGTTTCAATCCACGCGCCCACGCGGGGCGCGACTTTTGGGGCGCAGAAAATTTACCCACTAACAGGTTTCAATCCACGCGCCCACGCGGGGCGCGACGTAAAAGGACATTTTGCTGCACAGATCGGTAAGTTTCAATCCACGCGCCCACGCGGGGCGCGACGCTCATGGTAAATACATTCGCTAAAGGCCTTGGTTTCAATCCACGCGCCCACGCGGGGCGCGACCTGATTTTACATGCATGGCGATCAGTATTGCATGTTTCAATCCACGCGCCCACGCGGGGCGCGACTGTAAAAAATGCGCTGAAAAACATTTTGACGCTGTTTCAATCCACGCGCCCACGCGGGGCGCGACTGGGCGTGTGAGTTTTTAGAGCGCCTAGGTGATGTTTCAATCCACGCGCCCACGCGGGGCGCGACAATTCATAACTTTCCGACTCGGCGGGTTCCGAGTTTCAATCCACGCGCCCACGCGGGGCGCGACTTTTCGCCAGTTTGCTTGTCTTTCCATCGCTCTGTTTCAATCCACGCGCCCACGCGGGGCGCGACATTAAGAAATGCGCATTTAATCGAACTGACTGTGTTTCAATCCACGCGCCCACGCGGGGCGCGACCTTTCTCAAAATCAAATTCATCGGACGAATCAGTTTCAATCCACGCGCCCACGCGGGGCGCGACACGTTTACGCGTTGCGTCTTACTATGCAACTTACGTTTCAATCCACGCGCCCACGCGGGGCGCGACTTACGTCTCCCGATTCGCGTTTACAACGTACTGTTTCAATCCACGCGCCCACGCGGGGCGCGACATGTTTTTTGTATTCCTGGCAATAATCACACACGTTTCAATCCACGCGCCCACGCGGGGCGCGACGAGACAAGATGTGTCTGTTTGCGCGAAGTACAGTTTCAATCCACGCGCCCACGCGGGGCGCGACAAAGGCAACAGGATTAGAGTCTCAGTCGCTAAGTTTCAATCCACGCGCCCACGCGGGGCGCGACCTAAAAGGTCAGATTAAAAAGACAGTGGTGTATGTTTCAATCCACGCGCCCACGCGGGGCGCGACGGCTGTTGGCGGAGTAACAGCGCGTCACATAGGTTTCAATCCACGCGCCCACGCGGGGCGCGACTCTGATGATTTCGACCAAGATATCCCATTTTAGTTTCAATCCACGCGCCCACGCGGGGCGCGACAATCAGCATGCTTTCCGCTTATTAATATCCAGCGTTTCAATCCACGCGCCCACGCGGGGCGCGACGCTAAAAATATGCCGTATCAGTCTGTGTATTGGGTTTCAATCCACGCGCCCACGCGGGGCGCGACCACGTTAAGCATAAAAGCTGCAGCAACCTGTGGTTTCAATCCACGCGCCCACGCGGGGCGCGACATCATACTGATTTTGATCTTGATGCATTAATTGTTTCAATCCACGCGCCCACGCGGGGCGCGACGTGATGGTTTGGCGTAATTGGCTGGAATATACGTTTCAATCCACGCGCCCACGCGGGGCGCGACGCGTAAACCCTGAAATTATACGTTCAGGAAAAGTTTCAATCCACGCGCCCACGCGGGGCGCGACTTTCACATGAGTGCCGTGTTGTTCATCCTGGAGTTTCAATCCACGCGCCCACGCGGGGCGCGACTCGAAGAAATTTGCTTGCTCGGCATACGTCATTGTTTCAATCCACGCGCCCACGCGGGGCGCGACCTGATGTCATTAATAAGATGTTCGTATCGTCTAGTTTCAATCCACGCGCCCACGCGGGGCGCGACATGATTTAATCTGGATGGTTAGATCGTTAGGCGGTTTCAATCCACGCGCCCACGCGGGGCGCGACGCGTTTGCCCATTTGGGTGAGCAGGCGATCCTGTTTCAATCCACGCGCCCACGCGGGGCGCGACCATAGGCGTGTCTTTCAGCCACATTAATAGCAGTTTCAATCCACGCGCCCACGCGGGGCGCGACTCCAGTCCCAAGGGCATTTATCCCAGAGACGGGTTTCAATCCACGCGCCCACGCGGGGCGCGACGCGGTCAGTTGTCCACGGGAACGCGTACATCACGTTTCAATCCACGCGCCCACGCGGGGCGCGACGTCGTCATTTTCCTTGGGGTGTACCAGGGATGGTGTTTCAATCCACGCGCCCACGCGGGGCGCGACGACTTGGTTTAGCATAATTAGCTGGGATATATGTTTCAATCCACGCGCCCACGCGGGGCGCGACCTTTTACAATCGCGGATATTGCAAAACTGCTAGTTTCAATCCACGCGCCCACGCGGGGCGCGACTTGGTTTAAATGCGGTATTGGCAAAGGGTCGATGTTTCAATCCACGCGCCCACGCGGGGCGCGACATTAAATTGTGTTGACAAATAGATTAATCCGTGTTTCAATCCACGCGCCCACGCGGGGCGCGACTCCCAGATACAATATCGCGCCTGACTTGCTCAGTTTCAATCCACGCGCCCACGCGGGGCGCGACTGGCCAAAAAGGTTTCAGAAGAGATTTGGGCTGTTTCAATCCACGCGCCCACGCGGGGCGCGACATTGTTCAAATAAATGATAAAATAAAATTATTTGTTTCAATCCACGCGCCCACGCGGGGCGCGACCAGCACCACCTAAAACATTTTGCATAGGTGCAGTTTCAATCCACGCGCCCACGCGGGGCGCGACATGTATCATTAACTGATCAATCGTTTAAGGATGTTTCAATCCACGCGCCCACGCGGGGCGCGACACGCCTACTATGTTGCCTTCGAAAACCGCAGCGTTTCAATCCACGCGCCCACGCGGGGCGCGACTTACAGGCGATAGGGGTGCATCGGCCCAAGGTGTTTCAATCCACGCGCCCACGCGGGGCGCGACCCAGTGACTAAGTGTAGGTTCCTGAACTTCGGGTTTCAATCCACGCGCCCACGCGGGGCGCGACATGGCATGCGTTTGGTTAAAATGACCGTTAAAGTTTCAATCCACGCGCCCACGCGGGGCGCGACAGCATATGCTTAAATCATTGATTATATTAATCGAAATACCAATAAAATGCGAATCAATAAAAACATCTACTTAGAGTATTATAAATAATTTATCAAAAAAATATAAATTGTTTTAATTCAATATCTTATAGCTAACGCGAATTTCTTCTATTTTATGTTAACTTGTGTTTCGCATTACAATAGTAACAAACCGTTTAAATCCAATACTGTTTTAGCCCCTATATGCTCAACTTTTCGTTTCCAATTACTTCCTAAGTAATAAAACCTTAAGCTATCAAATTCATCATCCATTGTGGAAATTAAATCATTTTTTAGTTTTGTCCATTGTGCTATGTCAACTTCAATTTCAAATACTGAGTATTGCACTCTCTGTCCATAAACTAGACATAATTTGGCTATTCTTCGCAAACGTTTCGGTCCGTTTTCGCTTTTAAAGCTGACATCATAAGTCACTAAAACCATCATGTTTAATACCTAAATTATTTCCATAGAAACGGTACATAGCTATCACAATCACCCCGTAAAAAACGCGCTAGAATTTGAGATTGTAGCCAAGGGAGTATTCCAATTGGTACTGTTTCTTCAAACCAAGGATGTAATATAGTATCTTGCTTACGATCTTGCCAAGCGGCTAACAGTGTTTTACGGGGTTCATCTTTTAGCGTTAGCGAACCATTTGGCCATGTTTCAAAATCTTTAACAACCAACTGACGCTTGTTAATCAAAGTCAATACAAATCGATCAATCAATGGCCTAAACTCTTCTGCAATATCTAACGCTAACGAGGGTCTTCCACTTCGCAATTGATGTAAAAAACCGCTGGCAGGATCAAGTCCTGTAGTTTCGAGTGCAGAGCGGCAATCATGAATAAGTAAAGTGTAACAAAATGATAGCAACGCATTTACTGGATCTGAAGGTGGTCTACGTCTTCGAATATCGAACTCGAAATCTTTTTGTCGGATTAAATGATTAAATACTCCAAAATACACTTGTGCAGCCTCTCCTTCCCGCCCCATTAAGGTATCTATAGTTGTACAGTCTGTAATTTGTGTTAAACACCGCGACAACCGTTTTTCAGCAGTTTGCAAATCGAAAAGTACCTTCTTATCAGTAATAGTTTCGCCATGATCACGTAAGTATCTTCTTATTACATAGCGTTGGTTATACAACTTACCTGTTAACATAACTTGGGCGATATTGACGCTACTTTCCGAACTATTCCCAGCTAAATGCTGTGTCCGGCGTAACAATACATTCCCACTGACTGGACCTTCTACCCGTGCCAAAAATTTGCCGAACATATTTAAAAAAGTAATTGTTACGCCATTTTCCGCACAATGCGCCATAAGATATGGAGAAACAGACACCTGCCCAAAACAAACTAAACCTTGTAATTTATGAATGGGTATTCGTGCTATGGTTTCTTTATCCACTTTTAAAACGAGGTTTTCGTTATCTTTATGTAGCCATGAGTTTTGCGTTTGAACATAAATAACATTTCGTAATGGGCGCATGTTTAATCCTTTTTTAATTGTGCTGCCAACCAACTAGAAGCAGACTTCCTAAAACGTTCTGGATGGCACTGGTCGATTAACGAACATCCATTGCATTTTTTTGCTTCGTAAAATGCTTTTGGCGTAACTTTTGATTGCACAATAGCTCTACATGCCAAAATTATTTCTATCGTCAAGTTACGCAATTCAGCATCAAAATGCACGGGGTGTCTCCTTCGTACCTCACCATAGAAAAGTGCACCATCAGTCACATCAACTCCATGCATTTCTTCCAGACAAAGTGCCTGAGCACAAAGCTGCACTTCATCAGCGCGATGCGTTTTAGGCTTACCGCGTTTGTATTCAATTGGATACGGTATTTCTATACCTGCTTCTTGACGATGATATTCCACTACATCGGCAACACCTTCAATACCAAATTCTATATTGGATAAACGCAATGCCCATACGGTACGCACGTCACCCCGCTTTTGTTGATCCGCTAGATTTACTCGCTGATGCAATACCTGTCCTTCTGCGGTAAATTGGTTTTCGATCCAAACGTCTTCCAACTCAATTAATGCAAATTGGCGAGAGCAATATAGATAATGTTGCAAACGTGACAAGTAAATCGGTTCCAAGTTTTGCATCGTTTTCATTACCGGATTCGTGCAATAGAGCTTGACAAATCTAGGGCCTTAGTGATCATGTTGTAGCCCTAGATTTCATCTTTTTAATTTATGTCAACATCACATCTATGATGCTAATACTAGTGTGTTAAAACCCATCAATTATCTCTGGAGACAAATCTTTTAGTTCAGCGATATTGTAACTACCGTCAGCATGTACTACTAATGATGCGTGTACCTTAGCAGAAGAATATTGCCCAGCTTTAGAATTATGTTTCCACCATATGACTTTAAGAACAGCCATTGATCCTTCTGGTCTTGCTGAAGAGGCGTCACCTTCAAATAATTTCGGCAAAACAGTTTTGATTAATTCGGCATCGTTATCACTGAAACCTGTCTTATCAGCCAGTTGAGGTGTGATAGCACCATGAGTAACATAAATCGCGTTATCCACTCGATGTTTCATACCCATGGTATCAGAACCTTTTTTTGTACCATCACCCTCGCTGTTTACGCTTTTGGTAATCTGGGTGCTAGTAATGCTGACAGGCTCAATACTAAACGCCGATTGAATGGTTACAGGGCCTCTAATGGCAATAGAAACGCCAGCAGCATCAGCCTCTTTACCAAATGCGAATACTTGACCAAAAGCTCGGACATCCAACCATTGATCACATACTTTTTTAGAGGTTTGTTCCTTGGTGTTTTTCTTTGGATTAAACGCATCTTTTCCAAGTCCTATCGGCGCATCCGCTTCTGCTCTTGCTTTAAGACTGATCATTCCATCCGTTTTTTTCTCGTCAGATTGTACAAAAATGGGATAACCCGCTGTTTGTAATCGATCACGAATTTTACGTTTTAAACAAACATCGGTAATTTCTCCAAAACCGTCATAATCAGTACGGGGACGATTGCCATTGAGTGGATCACCATTAGGGTTAGCATTGTTAACGCTGAAGATAATCGCAAAATCTATTTTGTGGCTTAATACACTCATTCGGTATCTCCTTGTAATGGTGTTTGGTCTGTGGATTCGGTTTCGGTTTTACTTCTTAGTTTTTGACGCTGACAGTGATAACCTAATAAAAACTCGCCTGATAACATTTCTTTACGACTAAAGTCATCGTGTTTAAACAGCGTTAGAATGGCATCCATTTCTTTCAATTGATTGGTTAAAAATCCAGCTCTTGATACACGCAAACGCTGCATATAGGGTTGTAACGCTAATTCAATCGTCCGCCAAGTTTCAAAAGGCCGATCAGCAAAACGTTGCATTAATCGTGCAGCAGTCGTAGAACGATTTTCACCACCTAAACTCAATGCTACCTCCTCTATGCGTTCTGCGATTGCTAACAACCGCCCATAGAGGTAATCACGAGATTGGTAAGTTTCTTCTATTGCCATAGCGTATTCTCTCCGTTCAGTTACATTAGGGTGTCGCATGTGATAGCCTTTATAAAGTGCACAGGCTATACCTAAATTTTTTTCCCATAACCACTGGGCATCACTCGCATAGCCAACTCGATTGGTTGCTTTACGAACACAACTATTCACCAGATCCAAAGGAAATGGCTGACTATCAATAATGCAAGGTATCAGTCGTTCAATGACTTTTTTCTTTAAATTGTCAGTGACATTTTCACCATAAGCTGCTTTGGCAATGGCTGCAGGTACAGGCGAACTAATCGGCCAAATGACGTTGGTTTTATGCTTTTTGCCTGCAACATTGACTATTTCTTTTGTATGGCGCTGTGGCCAAGAAAATTGGTAATGCCAGTCTTCTAGCCGCCTAATAAAGTCATGACTAAATAACTCGCGGTAATAGATGACACCCATCCGCCCCGGTGTTGCCGAATCAATACCCATGATAATAATTTGCTCATTCGGTTTTAATTTAGCTGCATAACCAGCCATATAGTTTTTAAGCTTTAGTGCAAACGACTGTCCTAAATTAATTGCGTGATCTAGACCTGCTTCAGGCAAGTCGCTACTATTTTCGTCTTCATCAAGCTCAGGGCTTTCAAGAAATGCCCATGTATCGACTAAGGGATCAGGTATCGGCTTACCGGAAACAGCCCAAGACACGAAGGCTTGATCGCCATTTCTAAATCCCTGTCGGGTAATTAGCCAACGTAAAGCATTATGGGCTTTTTGAGAAACGTCAAAACCGATTACACAGGCTTGCATATCATCAAAAAATCTACCGCGATAAGTATATCCACTAGCATCATTGGATGATATTAGTTTAGCTTTGTCTCCAGAATGGCGTATTTTAGCTGGATGATTGGTTGAGATCGATTGTTCATATCCAGTGATAAAACATATTTCCATTTTATTCGCATCTAATGTATCGTAGGAAATCCAGCTCAATTGGATTGAAATATCTTTCCAAGTATCTGCATTAGGGTCTGAATATTTTTCTACCGACCAACATACCAAAGCAGAACCTTGATCTAAAAAGCCTTTTTCTTTTGGCAACACCTTAAATAAGGCAGGTATATCGCCATTATCACCATCCCATTTTGTTAAAAGAATATTATCGGCGTCCACAATGACAATATTATTAGCAATTAAATCTCGAATAACATTACCTTGGCTGATATATTTAAATATAGCTTTCACTTTTTGATGTGCGTACTCCGATGAACACCACCCCTGTAACTGCTTTTTATATCCATCAAAATACGCCTTTTTCTTGCCACCAAACTCTTCATAATCCTTGGCAACATATTGCAATTTGTCAGCTAAGGGATGTGGTGCTTCACCACTGCTTCTACTGGCAGAACTCTCAGTTGCAGGCAAAATAATCTGCGATTTTTCTAGAACACATGCCCGTTTAAAATTACCATCTATATCAATAACTATATTGATATGCGCATTCTGAAGCGTATGACTGGTTGGCATTGGCAATTGCTCTTGAGGTAAATCAAGTAAAACACCTGCTTCATAGGTTTGATAAAGCTTCTCCATCCAGCTCATATTGACGCCTCTTCATCAGCAACTGCCAATAAGTTCTCTCCAATCCCAAATTGTTTAGCCGTCATAGGACGAACTAAACGATTGACTGTACAGATTTCAGGACGTGGAAACTCTAAAATACCTTTTCTGAGTTTAGCCTGCCAAAAATGACTATGTAATTCGTCTTTGCCTGTTTCGTCAGGATAGGCAAAACTATGAAACATCAATCCAAAAGCCAATTCATCAAGATTATCGTAAGCCCCCTGTCCTGAACCAAACTCGCAAGGTTCTACATATCCTTGACAATCACGCGTTCCTAAAAAAATATCTTGTCTACCACCTTTTTCTAAGGTGCGATTAAAGATACTGAAATGTTTGCCATCAATTCTGTCGGATACTAATTCTGGACGATGTTGATTCCATTCAAAATGAGCTTGAACCTGATATTCTACATCCCGTAAAAAAGTATAAATTGCCAAACTATTACCACCATTCCATACTAACGGCTTAGTACCTTTGGTTTGGGTACGAAGTGGTTTTATAACTCTAACTTTATCGACATACCAAATCAGTGTAGGCTTCCAGTAAATAGATTTGAGTACACCTTTAATTGCTTCATAAGTTGGCAACTGATACGAACATTTTTCACCTCCCACTTTTGTAATAGGATCGGTAAATAATGCATACTTGCCCCATAATCGAAAACTGATACTATTTTTTATCATGATTTTCCTTTATAAAATGATTACTTCTGCTTTACCAACTGCCTCAGTGGACAATCCAAATGCTTTGCTATAATAGTTTTTTTCAAGATAATAAACATCCGCACCTTGATGAATTTCGAATACAGCATTTTGTTCCAACAACTTTTTCCATACATTTGGAAACACGTTAACGCTAAACTTTTGCGCTTGTTTTAAACAAGCATAATAACTGGCAGCATCAAATTCTCTAGCAATTCCACAGAGTTCGACAATTAGCTTTTCACCTTGTTGGTAAGGAACAATCACAGCTTGAGTCGGTGCATCTATAGCTTTAAAGACATTGCCTGCCGTCATAAAAGATTGTTTTAAATACAAAGAAGCAGAGTTCCCAATATTAAGATTATTTTCACTGAGCAAGTTGAGCAACGTGTCTGTACTACCTATCTGTTTTTCATTCAAGGGATAGCACATTTCGTTACTCCTATCATAGAAGTAATAGCTAAAATACAACGCCATATTTTCAGGATCTAACAATGCTTTATCTTTGACTTCGCTGAAAACGCGTGTGCTTTTTTCTTTTCCGATTTTAATATCTACGAGTTGGTTAATAGTTTCCAGTGCAGGGTTAACCACATGAACAGTAGCGGTAGCTAAGCGACCATTTCTATTGCAGCGACCAGCGGCTTGAGCGATAGAATCCAATCCGGCTAAAAAACGTATCACACTAGAAAAATCAATATCGACGCCCGCCTCAATCAATTGTGTACTGAAACATAACACTGGTTGACCATTAACCAATCTTATCCGCATGCGTTGAAACAATTCGCTTCTATGGGCGGAACATTGATTAGTGCTTAAATGAAACAAAGCATCTTGTTCGACAGCTTCTGAACACCTTACATACAATGCTTGAGCCCAAGCTTTAGTATTCACCACCACTAAGCAATTACCTTTGCTATTTAGTTCGCTAATTGCTAGTTCGGCAATTTCTTCTTCCGACCAACCTTCAGATTTGATTTTATTGCTAATTTCAACACGCTTTAACTGATCAAATAATAGTCCGACATCATCAATAAGATGGTTTTCTTTGGGAATAACCAATTGCCCTTTATCCGGTGACTTTAATTGATCAAGTAATGGCTGGGTAGCTGTACACAAAACCGCCGTGGTTTTAGTATGAGTCGTTAAAAAATTAAGAGCATTACAAAACAAATGAGTGCAGTTAATCGGCAAGGTCTGTATCTCATCAAAAATGATGACGCTATTCGCAAGCTGATGTAAACGACGCACACCTCTTGTACCACCGCTAAACAATGTTTCTAAAAACTGTACCATTGTGGTCAAAATTATTGGTGCATCCCAATTTTCAGCTGCTAATTTACTATGCCAAGTTTGGTTTTCTGGCTCTAAATTAGAATGATGTTCAAGTACCCAAGGACAATCTCCCTCTTGCTCAATAACTTTCCGTATAGCTTCTGCATTTTGTTCAATGATCGAGGTGTAAGGAATTATATAAATAATCCGCTCTAATTGATGGGCCTTTGCATGATGCAAAGCGTAACGGAGACTAGCATAGGTTTTACCTCCTCCCGTAGGTACCGTCAGAGTGTAAATACCTTGATTATCTTTAGCTCTATTTTTGCAAGTATCAGAGATTCTCCGCCGCATTGCATTAATTTGCGTATCATTATTATTTATTGTCTGCTGTTCGGCTAAAAAACACTCGATCCGCTGAATAGCAATATCCCAAGATACATCTTTATTTCGAAAACTAGCATTGTTTAAATTTTCGAAATCAGCACTATTGATACGATCTGCATCAATCAGGCAACTGAACAAAAAACGCGTCAAAAATCCTATATAAAAGCATTTAACAGTTTCGTGCGTCTCATTGTTAGTGATCAGTCTAAGCTGTTTCAGCATAGCTAATAACAAAGGTTTATCAGCCAATTGCCTAGCTTGTTCCAGAATAGAGGTATCAGCATTTTGTTTACATTCAGCTAGATGCGTTCGGTCATCGTTTTTATTGATACGCACATTAAAACTATTCACACCATCTGGCGTCAGACAGTCAATTAATCCACTGTGATGAGAGGCAATACAAATAGCTAGTATTTGTCCGCATAATCTACCTTCGCCATTTTTGCCAAATTTGCTCAGTTCTTCCCATACCCACTGAGCACCCGCAGTCGAGTGATCTATTTTACCTTTTAGGGCAACTGCATTAACGTAATCCGAGTCAATATCGGGATTAAGTAATCCGGTACCCGATTGAATGTAGTTTTGGAAAACCGAGCTATATTTACCCAAATCATGCAATAAACCAATCAATTCACCTGCTTCAGGTATATTGATTTTTTGGGCCAGTTTTTTGGTAATTTCAGCCACTTCTTGCAAATGCGTAGCAACTGTTTGTTGTTTCATATCCGATGTACGAACATGAGCTATGTAATGCTGGCTTTTTATCATTGGTTGTATTCTAGAAAAATCCGAAAAGGTTCCCTGCTTCACCAAACATGATTATATAACACACAGAATTAGTTGCCTAGTTTCTTAATCTAATCCATAAACCTAGAAAAAACTTAAAATTAAAACAATACCTTAAACATTGCGTAAGAATTATAGATGCTAGCGCATAAATACCCTACCAACCACTATTAGTAATTAGAAACACGTCAAATCGCACATTGGATTCATGTGTAGAACGAACTGACCACAAATAGAATGTGCGATGAAATCGTATTAATTTTGTGTAAACTGTTTACGGCATCAACACAGGATAATCCGTATACCCCTCAGCCCCCGGCGAATAATATTTGGCCGGATCAGGCTGATTCAACGCCGCCCCTGCCTTGATACGGGCAGGCAAATCAGGATTGGCCAGAAAGCTGTTACCGAAAGCCACTGCATCCACTTTACCATCGGCTATGGCTTGTTCTGCCTCTTCTGGACTATAACCCATATTGGCAACCAACACACCATGGTAATGTGCTCGTATGGGTGTCATTACATCGCCAGTTTGCATGCTAAAAAAGTCGCCGCGCATGACATGCAGATAAGCCAGATTAAACGCATTTAAGCGCTCTGCCAACCAAGTGGACAATGCGACTGGGTCGCTATCTATCATGAAGTTATAGCTATTTAATGGCGAAATACGCACACCCACTTTATCAGCACCCCACACTTCGCTGACTGCGGTGATCACTTCCAACAGCAAGCGCGCCCGATTTTCGATGCTGCCACCATAAGGGCCATTGCGTGTATTAGCACCGTCGCGTAAAAATTCATCTAGTAGATAACCGTTGGCACCATGAACTTCCACACCATCAAAACCCGCAGCTTTTGCATTTATTGCTGCTTGTTTAAAACCTGCTACGATGCCGGGCAATTCTTCATCTGCCAGTTCGCGCGGGACCACATAAGGTTTTTTACCCTCTGGGGTATGCACTTCATCATTTTCAATTCTCAAAGCACTAGGGGCGACAGGTTGCGCACCGTTATTCAGCAAAGGATGACAAGCACGACCACCGTGCCAGATTTGCAGAAAAATTTTACCGCCTGCTGCATGTACTGCATCGGTAGTTAGCCGCCAGCCTTCTATTTGTACCTCAGAGTAGATACCCGGCACCATCCAGAATGACGAGTTGCCTTGCATAGCCATAGTGGCCTCAGCAATGATTAATCCAGCACTAGCACGTTGTGCATAATATTCGGCCATTAACGGGGTGGGATTATGTTCGGCATCTGCACGGCAACGGGTTAGCGGTGCCATAAAAATTCGATTTGGAACAGTCAATGCCCCTAGTTTTAGCGGGCTAAATAATGTAGACATAAATTTTTACTCCAGATGTGGTTACGTGGTAATTAGGTTTTATGATTAAATGCAGCTAGAAGCGTAATATCTTTTAACTATCATAAAGTTACAAGAAGTACCGAATGCTCGTGAGGCGCATCCAATACACTTATGCAAATTGAGTCAGTTTACTGCACTAATATGAATAATTTATGTACTCTATATGGTTTTTTGCCGCCGTTCTGCCAATTGATTCAACAGCAGTGCAGTCAAAATTAATCCAGTTCCCAAGGCTACTTTCAAACTGAGTGGTTCGTGATTAATGGTATGACCCAACAACAAGGATAATAAAGGCGTCATCAGGCTTAACATGGCAACCTGAGTGGCAGGTAAATGTTTTAGGATGTAGTAGTACCAGGTAAAACCTAGCGTAGTGGCAATAATACCCAGATATAAAATGGCATACAGGGTTTTATCAGAAGGGATAACGGCGGGCAGTTGCGCATCGGTCAGCACATACCAGGTTAAGACATACATGGGTAGAGAATAGAATAATCCGCCTGTTAATAGTTGTAATGGACTTAAGCCTGCATTGATACGCTTTACCCAAACCGCACTACCACCTTGCAGGAAAGTAGCCAGCAAAACGCCCAGCATACCCAACAAAGCCTGTTGGCTTAAATCCAGTGCTGACATAAACATCACCACCAATCCGGCGACACCCAGCAGATATGACGACACTTTTCGCCAGCCCAGACTCGCTTCTTTCAGAAAAATTGCAGCCAGAATGGCAGTTAAAAACGGATTTAGACCAAAGATGACCGACATCCAACCAGAGGGCAAATATTGTGCCGACCAGTAAGTGACCAGCAAACCTAGATATAGATGTGCAGAAGCGGCCAAATAGGTCTGTCTGGCCTTACGATGAAACACCAGGGGCTGACGAATCAGCAACATGACCAACAACAGGCACAAACAGCCGATACTCATGCGGGCGGTAGCTCCCAGTACATAGTTTATGCCTTCGCCAGTCCATTTAATCGCCAATGGCGTAGTAGTCCAGATTAAAACTACCCCCGCATATGCCAGCTTGATTAACACAACCTATAAATGCAGGCGGTGAGCGATAATCTCCTCAACCACACCGGGATCAGCCAATGTGGAAATATCACCCAGATTTTCAAATTCATTCGCAGCAATTTTGCGTAAAATACGTCGCATGATTTTACCGGAACGGGTTTTAGGTAAACCCGGAGCCCATTGGATAATATCGGGTAAGGCAATGGCACTCACTTCTTCTTTCACCAAGTTTGCCAAGGCTTTTTTAAGCACATCACTACCTTCAACCCCCACATTCAAGGTCACATAAGCATAGATGCCCTGCCCTTTGATTGGATGTGGAAAACCTACCACCGCAGCTTCTGCAACCAGCTCATGCATGACAAGGGCGCTTTCAATTTCAGCAGTGCCTAAACGGTGACCGGATACGTTTAATACATCATCAATACGCCCAGTAATCCAGTAATAGCCATCGGCGTCGCGACGCGCTCCATCTCCAGCCAAGTAATAGCCGGGAAATCTGGCAAAATAGGTATCGACAAAGCGCGCGTGGTCCCCATAAACGGTTCTGGCTTGCCCTGGCCAGGGCGCGCACATTACCAGTATGCCTTCGGCTTCTCCTTCCAACACCTGACCATCTGCATCTAATATCGCTGGTTGTACACCAAAGAACGGCAGTGTGGCAGAGCCTGGTTTTAAGTCAGTAGCACCGGGTAATGGTGTAATCAAAATACCGCCGGTTTCGGTTTGCCACCAAGTATCGACAATTGGGCAGCGGGCTTCGCCCACCACATGGTAATACCATTCCCATGCCTCTGGATTAATGGGTTCGCCTACACTACCTAAAATACGTAAAGAACTGCGACTGGTACGGGTTACAAAATCATCACCTTGCGCCATTAAGGCGCGGATGGCGGTAGGGGCCGTATAAAAAATATTGACTTGATGCTTGTCTATCACTTGCCAGAATCGATCGGCAGCAGGAAAAGTCGGCACCCCTTCAAACATCAGCGTGGTGGCACCATTACACAACGGACCGTATAACACATAAGAATGACCGGTTACCCAGCCTATATCAGCCGTACACCAATAAATATCACCATCTTGGTAATCAAAAATGTATTTATGCGTCATGGCGGCAAACAGTAAATATCCACCGGTAGTGTGTAACACACCTTTGGGCATACCGGTAGAACCGGAGGTGTAAAGAATAAACAGTGGATCTTCAGCATCCATCATTTCCGCAGGACATTCAGCATCTGCCTGTTGCATGGCAGTATGGTAACAAACGTCTCTTCCCTCAACCCAAGGTATGTTGTGTCCGGTATGTTTTATAACGATAACAGTGTGTAAATTAGGACATTGCTGGGCAGCTTTATCGACATTCAATTTAGAATGCACCAGTTTGCCACCACGATAACTTTCGTCAGCACAGACTAAATGCTGGCAGTCGGCATCAAGTATCCGATCACGCAACGCATCAGCGGAAAAACCGCCAAACACAATGGAATGTACCGCACCAATACGAGCACAGGCTAAGATCACCACCGCCGCTTCGCTAATCATGGGCAGATAGATACACACCCTATCGCCTTTTTTTACACCGTAGCTTTTAAGTACATTTGCAAATTTACAAACCTGAAGATGTAATTCTCTGTAGCTAATATGCTGATGATGGGCTGGATCATCGCCCTCCCAAATAATGGCAGTTTGCTCGCCACGCTCGGCCAAATGTCTGTCCAGGCAATTGACACTGACATTCAGTTTCCCGCCACTAAACCATTGTATTTCGCCTTTTGGATAGTCGTATTGCCTAACCTGCTGCCAAGGCTGTTGCCAATCCAGAAAAACCTTTGCCTGTTCTGCCCAAAACACTTCAGGTTCATTGATAGATTGTTGGTAAAGACGCTGATAGCTTTCGGCATTAATGTGCGCGGTTTTGGCAATTTCAGGTTTAACGGGATAAAGGTGATGATCTGCCATGGGCTTGTCCTTAACTATAGTTTTGAATTAAGTTACTCAATTGTGTCCTGAATTGCACTTATTTTTTTTAAATTTTGGGGTTGCCAATGTTCGACAGCCCACTCCAGTAGTTCCGCAACACTTGCTTGATCCAACTGGACGGGTGGATTTTGACCCAGTAATGCCAATAATCGCCATAAAACAGGACCAGGATTTAGAAAATTTATAGCAGTTGCATAGCTTTGCTTGCTAAGTTTTTGACCGTGGGTATCAACAATAACTGGCACATGCATGTATTCTGGATGATGATAGTTTAACAAATTTTGCAGAAACCATTGCTTAGGGGTTGAGCTCAGTAAATCAAAACCGCGTACCACATGATTAATCCGTTGAGCATGATCATCCACCACGACTGCTAATTGGTAAGCAACAATGTCATCCTTACGCTTAACGACAAAATCACCGTGCTGAATAGCTAAATTTTCAGCAATTGGGCCTTGTAATGCATCTGTAAATGCTATCAAATGCGACTGGGTTTTAACTCGTAGCGCCTGTTGGCGCGCACAAGGTGGTGCATCGCGGCAAAAACCAGGATAAACACCCGGATATTGATCAAGTATTTTACGACTGCACACACAGCCATAGATTTGTTTTTGAGCTTGTAATACGGCAAGGGCATCATCATATGCCTGAATATGTTGGCTTTGATAATAGATTTCACCATCCCAATACAAGCCAAAAGCCTCTAAACAGGCCAGTATGGCTGAAACAGCTCCTGGCCTGTTGCGTGGTGTATCCAGATCATCAATGCGTAGCAGCCAGTAACCGTTATGCCAACGGGCATCCAGATAGCTGGCTAGCGCAGTATACAACGACCCTAGATGCAGCGGACCGGTAGGCGATGGAGCAAACCGACCGATATAGGGTAAGACGCAATCAGTCAGGATTAGCCCAATTGTTTTTCCCTGATTTCATCCAGGGTTTTACAGTCTATGCATAAGGTTGCAGTAGGACGCGCTTCTAAACGACGAATACCAATTTCAATACCACAGGTTTCGCAATAACCGTAATCGCCAGATTCAATGTCTCTAAGCGATTCATCAATTTTCTTGATCAGTCTACGTTCACGATCACGGGTACGCAATTCCAGGCTAAACTCAGACTCCTGCGTGGCTCTGTCATTTGGATCTGGAAAGTTAGCGGCTTCATCTTGCATGTGATGCACCGTACGATCCACTTCCTGCATTAATTCAGATTTCCATTTATTGAGTATGTTTATGAAGTGCTGTAATTGCGCTTCATTCATGTATTCTTCACCTTCCTTTTCGACGTAAGGTTTGAAGATATATTCTGACGTGGAACTATTCATCCCTTGACTCCTGGTCAACTTTAAAAAACGGGGCTTTTTAACAGAATGCCGAGGGACAAGCAAGAAGTTTGTTATTATGACTCGGTTTTCAATAACCACTTTCAGCTATGCATCCACATATTGCACATAGAATGCAAGGCATAACTCCCTTTTATGTCATGGAGTTACTGCAACGCGCCCAACAATTGGAACAACAGGGGCGTGATATTATTCATATGGAAATTGGTGAACCCGACTTCACCACACCCAGCGCGGTTTTGGCGGCAGGAAAAGACTGCCTGAACACGGGAGAAATTAAATATACTGCTGCGGCAGGTCTACCCACATTACGCACGGCTATTGCCAAATTTTATCAACAACAATACGCTGTCAACCTAGACCCACGCCGCGTAATCGTTACTCCGGGCGCATCTGGCGCTTTTCTACTGGCTTTTGGCATCAGCCTGAATCCAGGAAACAGTGTATTAATGGCCGACCCGTGCTACCCTTGCAACGATAATTTTGTCCGCCTTTTTGATGCAGAAACGCAATTTGTGCCAGTGGGGGCTGATACGGATTATCAACTGAATGCTGAATTAATCAACAAACATTGGCGCAAAAGCACCAAAGGTGTGTTGATTGCATCACCGTCCAATCCTACTGGCACACTGATTGGAAATGCCGGGTTGCAAACGGCTATACAACAGGTTGACACTTTGGGTGGCTGTTTTTATTCAGATGAAATCTATCATGGCCTAGTATATGGGGATCAAGCGCAAACTGCGCTGGCATATAGCGATGACGCTTTTGTTATCAATAGTTTTTCCAAATTTTTTGGCATGACAGGCTGGCGCATTGGCTGGCTAGTGGTACCAGAAGCCTTTATCAATGTTGCAGAAAAATTAGCGCAAAATATTTTTATAGCCACTCCGACACATTCTCAATATGCTGCTTTAGCAGCGTTTTCCAGCGAAAATTTGCAGGAATTGTTTAGCCGCCGTGATGAATTAAAATTACGTAGAGATTTTTTATACGAAAATTTATTGCGTTTGGGGTTTAGAATACCCTGTAAACCCGAAGGCGCTTTTTATGTGTATGCCGATTGCAGTGCTTTTACCAACGATAGCTTTCAATTTGCCAAAGATTTATTGGAAGTTGAAGGCGTGGCTGTTACACCCGGCAAAGATTTTGGCTACAATCAACCCGAAAAACATATTCGGTTTGCGTATACCGCATCTATCCCTAGAATGACAACCGCTATAACCAGATTGGAACGTTTTATATGTCGATAAACCAATGGTCACCACAACAACTACAACTTAGTTTGACCGAAAACCAACCCTTGCTACTGCTGGATGTGCGAGAGCCACATGAGTATGCTTATGCCCATATTCAAGACAGTATATTAATGCCTTTGGGTACTTTGCCACAGAGCAGCGATTCTTTACCCAAGGAACAAGCCATTGTGGTAATTTGTCATCACGGGGTACGTAGTCTGCAGGCTTGCCTATTTCTTGAGCAAGCTGGCTTTAGTCAGCTTTATAATTTACAAGGCGGAATTGATGCATGGTCTGTTACTTGCGACCCTTCTATTTTACGTTATTAAAAAATAAGAATAAAAAATATGTTTCTAAAAGAATATTACGATGTTCAGGACAACTGTGTTTGTATAACTGCCGAACAAGCCAGTATATTTGCCAAAGAAGTTGCGCATGATTTCAACCCCTTACATGACGTTGATAATAAACGCTTTTGTGTGCCTGGAGACCTGCTATTTTCGTTGGTTTTGGAAAAATACGGCCTTAGTCAAAACATGCATTTTATTTTTTCCGGTATGGTTGGTCATGCGGTTTTATTAAATTTTCCCACTACAGATGCTGAACACATTGATGTGACTGACCAGCAAGGTAAAACTTATTTACAGATAACCCGTTCTGGACAACTTACCCGTAGCCAGGCCTTGATTGAAACCCTGATTCGTGATTATGTGGCGTTTTCAGGTCAAAATTTTCCCTATGTGCTAGTGCCCTTGCTTGCCAAAGAAAATGTCATGTTCAATATTGATAGACCACTGGTTATCTATGAAAGCATGACACTTAACTTACAAACGGTTGATTTCGAACAACCTAGCCTGGAAATGCTGGATCCCACCATGGAAGTAAATGGTAAACGTGCCACGGCTTTTTTACACTTTCAAATTAAGTCGGGTACCAAGGTAGTGGGTACTGGCTTTAAAAAATTGACAGTCAGCGGGCTGCGCGATTATGAAGCTGAGCCTATGCGAGTATTTGTGGAAGAGTATTTAGCTAGAAAACAAAGTTATCTGGTGGATATAGAGGTTGCCGCGTTTAATTATTAAGCTCACTGCCAATTTGCACTGTATCAGCATACCTCCGGCTTTTAGGCTTTGGTTTACTTTCGCAGATTATCTTAAATTGATGGCACTAATCCCCTTAACACGCGACCAATAAAGGGTCTTAGAAGACGGGACCCTTTAACTGTGTATTAGAAATGCGTTAAACAGCCCACAACTCTCAACTGTAATTCATTAATATCGAAGTGTTGTACTTCACTTTTGAATCCACTCTATCTATGCGACTATCGAAAACAGGCTGTTTACGCTAAACTAGTCGGTTTGCAGAATATAGGGAACTTGCCTTCCCAAGCTAACATGCTAGCGGTAAACTGCTAATATTAAGTAAAAGTTAGAAGTATGCGTTTCAACCTGACTGGACAGACTCACTTGCCTAACTCTCCTCAGCTATTTGAGCATTTCTGTCAACCCGCCCTAAGAGAATCGAATCGGTATGGATGAAAAATTTGAATTATTCCCGTATTTCCAACCTATAGTCAGTGTTGCCAGTGGTCGCATCATCGGATATGAAGCTTTAGCTAGACAATATGATAAACAAGGCAGAGTTGTATCAGCGGGTCATTTATTTGCCTCCCCCAAACTGGACACCAAACAACGTTTAGAGCTCGATCGCAAATTACGCCGACTGGCACTGCAAAAATTTTCTGAAATTGATAACAGCACCTATTTAGCCATTAATATTTCTGCAGCCTGGATCAACAATCTCAGACAATTAAATGCCTTACCAACATTAAAGATGCTGGACGAACTGAATATAGACCGGCAACGCATTATTCTGGAAATTACTGAAGCACATGCAGACATCAATAAACTGCGTGAAATTGTCAAACGTTATCGGCAACAAGGTTTGCGAGTCGCTTTAGACGACTTTGGCTCTGGCTCATCCCAACTGGAACGGGTTCTGGCCATCCATCCTGATATCATTAAAATTGATATGCAGTTGTTTAAAAAAGCCAGCAAAGGTGGTATTGCCAGCGATATTGTGCACATGCTTACCCGACTGGGCAAACGTACCGGTTGTCAGATCATTTGTGAAGGCGTGGAATCGGACAACGAATTTTTATTTGGTCTAAATTGTGGCGCACAATTTATGCAAGGTTACCTATTCTCTCCCGCGGCAGCAGAATTTAAAGCACCTAATCTTTATGAACAACATATCGGTTCATTACGCAATAAATATTTTAGAAATACCGTCAGCAAGGTACAAAAAAATATTGAAGCTATAAATGCTATTAAATCTTTCATCTATAAACTTAAAGATACCTTACAGGCCGATTTTAACCTAAATGAGCTAGCGAAATGGAATTTCAGCGAAAGCAACATTGTACGGTTTTATCTGTGTGACAATGAGGGTAAACAAATTTCCCCCAACTTTAATTTTACCGAAAACCACTGGTTTACTGACCCGCGCAAAATTGGCTTTAACTGGTCTTGGCGACCTTATTTTTTCCAGCTAATTGCTCTGGAAAGCACAGGGGATTGCGGCCGGATTGTCACCTCAGAACGTTATCACGATTTTGATACGGACTTACTTTGCAAAACACTGTCGTTACGCCTGGATGCTCAGCGAATTTTATTGACCGATA
Source organism: Methylomonas sp. AM2-LC (assembly GCF_039904985.1). Lineage (NCBI taxonomy): Bacteria > Pseudomonadati > Pseudomonadota > Gammaproteobacteria > Methylococcales > Methylococcaceae > Methylomonas > Methylomonas sp. AM2-LC. The sequence goes on along the minus strand of NZ_CP157005.1, from coordinate 1,658,058 downwards.
TTATTGTGGGTGACTAATAGAAACTTTTGTGTTTATTAGCAATTTTAATGGCTTTTGATCACAACCCCACAAAAGACTGGTAGGCTACAACAAACGAATAAATATCCGCAATTTTGCCTAAAAGATCTCACTAATCAAAAAATTATTTAATGAAAACGATTTTCATTTAAAATAGGATCACTCCTGTTATTTTAATTTCGAACTTAGTGCGCCTTTAGTAATCAAAACAGTAACTCTCTGATTAACCCTAGAGATTTTGCGGCATACAGCTGTTAGTTATCATTGCAAAGCGCTGTTTGTTCGTGATTAAATAACAGATTACATAGTTAAAACTCAATTGAGGCTAAGAGCAAACGGAAGTAACACCTATCGTTATTGATATAGGTAAATAACCAAGGTAATCGTTACTAAAACCCCGTTAAATAGCCTATCGTTGCACGCACATTTTTTACGTAAACGATGATTGTTTTTTTACTGAATTTACCTAAATTTTTCGTCATTTTATACAGAGCTGATGATGCACGACTATCAAGATCAAAAACCCACCGTATTGGCGATACTGGATGCCCATGTATCCATGCCCGGAAATCTGTTACCGATTCTGCACGCTATACAGGATAATCTGGGTTACATTCCTACGGAAGCTGTAGCAGATATTGCCAGTACACTGCACCTTTCAAAAGCCGAAGTACATGGCGTAATCACTTTCTACCATTATTTCCGTGAAACCCCTCCTGGTCAGCATACCATCCATATTTGTCGTGCAGAATCCTGCCAATCTATGGGTAGCAAAGCACTGGAAAATCATGCCAAACAAACATTAGGAATTGATTATCACGAAACCACTGCAGACGGCCAATTCTCTTTAGAAGCTGTCTATTGCTTGGGAAACTGTGCTTGCTCGCCATCCATCACTATCGACAATGATGTTTATGGACGCGTCAGTCCCGAAAAATTCGATCAACTATTAGCCACACACCAAGGTGCCGAATAATGACCCGCCTATTTATTTCCCGTGACTCAACTGCAATATCATTAGGTGCTGAACAGGTGGTTAATGCGGTAAAACAACAAGCTGCCGCCAAAAATCTGGATATTGAAATTGTACGTAATGGTTCTCGCGGCCTATTTTGGCTAGAGCCTTTACTGGAAGTAGAAACCCCTACCGGACGCGTGGCTTATGGACCAGTACAACCAGAAGATGTGGGCTCGCTTTTAGACAGCGGATTAGTACAAGGTAAACAACACGCTTTGTATCTGGGTAATATTGAAGAATTAGCCTATTTTAAAAATCAAAACCGCCTGACATTTGCACGTGTTGGCTTAACTGATCCGGTTAGTCTGGACGATTATTTGGCTCACGACGGTTATCGTGGCCTAAAAAATGCGTTAGTCATGCAACCAGCAGAAATCGTCAAACATGTCAGCGACTCCGGCTTACGTGGACGGGGTGGTGCTGCGTTTCCGACCGGTATTAAATGGAATACCGTGATGAATGCACCAGCCGATCAAAAATACATCGTCTGTAATGCTGACGAAGGTGATTCCGGCACATTTTCTGACCGTATGATTATGGAAGGTGATCCATTTGTGCTGATAGAAGGCATGACAATCGCCGGCTTGGCAGTGGGCGCCACCCAAGGCTATATTTATTTGCGAGTAGAATACCCCCATGCAGGTATTGCCCTTAATCAAGCCATTGAAGCCGCTAAGCAACACGGTTATTTAGGCGAAAATATTCAAAATAGCGGGAAAACCTTCCATTTGGAAGTACGGCGTGGTGCGGGTGCTTATATCTGCGGTGAAGAAACTTCGCTGCTGGAAAGCTTGGAAGGCAAACGCGGACTAGTGCGATTCAAACCCCCGCTTCCGGCCATTGTCGGTTTATTTGGTAAGCCAACCATCGTAAACAATGTCATCTCGCTGGCCTCGGTTCCTATCATACTGGACAAAGGCGGTGACTATTACCGCGATTACGGCATGGGACGATCACGCGGCACTCTGCCCTTACAACTGGCTGGCAATATCAAGCATCCCGGTTTATTTGAAGTAGCGTTCGGCATGACCTTACGTGAATTACTGTATGAATATGGTGGTGGCACAGCCAGTGGCCGACCCATTCGTGCGGTGCAGGTGGGTGGTCCACTTGGCGCTTATATGCATCCAGGACAATTTGATACTCCACTGGACTATGAAGCGTTTGCCGCCATTTCTTCGGTATTAGGCCACGGTGGACTTGTGGTACATGACGATACTGTTGATATGGCAGAAATGGCACGATATGCCATGGAATTTTGTGTTGAAGAATCTTGTGGCAAGTGCACACCTTGCCGGATTGGATCAACGCGTGGCGTGGAAGTCATCGACCGGATTGTTGCTGGCATTCAAAAAGACAAAAACACGGTGTTGTTGCGGGATTTATGCGACACCATGACTTTCGGTTCTCTGTGTGCGATGGGCGGCATGACACCTTTTCCTGTGTTAAGCGCGCTGAATCATTTTCCTGAAGATTTTGGCCTTTCCCCTGCCAAACCTTAATCAATTACCTGGAGATAGCTTATGTCAGCCAATAATGAAATAGATTACGGAACCCCCGCCAGTGCATCTCAGGAAACCGTTAGCCTGAATATCGACGGGCAAAAAATCACCGTTAAAGCTGGAACTTCGGTTATGCGAGCAGCCGCAGAAGCCGGTATCAGCATCCCCAAGTTATGCGCCACCGATCACCTGGATGCTTTCGGCTCCTGTCGTATGTGTCTGGTACAAATTGATGGCGCACGAGGCTATCCTGCTTCGTGTACCACACCAGTTGCCGAAGGCATGAAAGTCTGCACCCAGAACGAAAAACTTGCCAATATTCGCCGAGGCATAGCAGAACTGTATATCTCCGATCATCCACTCGACTGCCTGACTTGTGCAGCGAATGGCGATTGCGAATTGCAAGACACCGTGGGCGCAGTCGGTCTACGCGAAGTACGTTATGGTTATGAGGGTCATAACCACCTGGATTCAGAAAAAGATACCAGCAACCCCTATTTCAGTTTTGATCCTGCAAAATGTATTGTCTGTTCGCGCTGTGTAAGAGCGTGTGAAGAAGTGCAAGGTACTTTCGCCCTCACCTTGGATGGTCGTGGTTTTGAATCCAAAGTATCGCCAGGACAAAATCAACCATTCATGGAATCGGAATGTGTGTCTTGTGGAGCTTGTGTGCAAGCTTGTCCGACCGCCACTCTGATGGAAAAATCAGTGATTGATCATGGTCAGCCAGAACATAGCACCATTACCACTTGCGCTTATTGCGGGGTAGGCTGTTCATTCCGTGCCGAAATGAAAGGTGAACAACTGATTCGTATGGTTCCGGATAAAAACGGCTATGCAAATCATGGACACTCTTGTGTAAAAGGCCGTTTTGCCTTTGGTTACGCCACACATAAAGATCGTATTACCACTCCTATGATTCGGGAAAAAATCAGTGATCCCTGGCAAGTGGTCAGCTGGGAAGAAGCGATACTACACGCCGCGAATCGTTTGAAAGGCATTCAGGCAAAATACGGTCGTGATTCTATCGGCGGTATTACTTCATCTCGCTGCACGAATGAAGAAACCTATCTGGTACAAAAACTGATCCGCGCTGGCTTTGGTAATAATAATGTTGATACCTGCGCCAGGGTTTGTCACTCACCGACTGGCTATGGTTTAAAAACCACCTTTGGTGAATCTTCGGGCACCCAAACCTTTGACTCAGTAATGAAGTCTGATGTGATTTTTGTGATTGGAGCCAACCCAACTGATGGTCATCCAGTATTCGGCTCGTTGATGAAACGTCGTTTACGTCAAGGCGCAAAACTAATCGTAGTTGATCCACGTAGCATTGATCTGGTCAGCAATAGTCCACATATCAAAGCAGATTATCATTTGAAATTACGTCCCGGCACTAATGTTGCTGTGGTCACTGCTTTAGCACATGTCATTGTTACCGAAGGTTTGGCTGATGAGGCGTTCGCATTAGAGCGCTGTGACGTAGAGTCTTACCAAAAATGGAAAACCTTTGTATCGCTACCGCAAAATTCACCGGAAGCCATGGCAGAAATCACAGGTGTAGATCCAGAATCCATGCGTGGTGCGGCACGTTTGTTTGCTAATGCGGCAAATGGTGCAATTTATTATGGCTTGGGAGTTACCGAACACAGCCAAGGTTCAACCACCGTTATCGGTATTGCCAATCTGGCTATGGCTACCGGTAATATCGGTCGTGAGGGCGTGGGCGTCAATCCACTGCGTGGACAGAACAATGTGCAAGGCTCTTGCGACATGGGTTCTTTCCCGCATGAATTTGTTGGCTACCGTCATGTTTCCGATACCAATACTCGCCATCAATTCGAAGCGGCTTGGGGAGTACCACTTCAGTCTGAACCCGGCTTACGCATCCCTAACATGTTTGCCGCCGCCATAGATGGCAGCTTTAAAGGTTTGTATGTGCAAGGTGAAGACATCGCCCAATCAGACCCAGATATCCACCATGTGCATCATGCCTTACGGGAACTGGAATGTCTGGTTGTTCAGGATATATTCCTGAATGAAACTGCTAAATTTGCACATGTATTTTTGCCAGGTTCTTCGTTTCTGGAAAAAAATGGTACATTCACCAATGCTGAACGCCGTATTTCACCAGTCAGAAAGGTAATGACTCCGCTGGCTGGCAAAGAAGATTGGGAAGTGACACAGGATTTATCTAATGCACTAGGTTATCCAATGAACTATAGTCATCCTTCAGAAATCATGGCGGAAATAGCCCGTCTGACACCTCAATTTGCGGGTGTTACTTATGAAAAAATCACGGAAATGGGTAGTATTCAATGGCCCTGTAACGATGACGCACCTGACGGTACGCCCATCATGCATACCGAGGAATTTGTGCGTGGCAAAGGCCGCTTCCTGTTGACGGAATACATCCCAACAACAGAGCGTACCAATAGTAAATATCCTTTGATTTTGACCACGGGTAGAATTTTGTCGCAATACAATGTTGGCGCACAAACCCGTCGTACGGAAAATGTGGCTTGGCATGGTGAAGACAGACTGGAAATTCATCCGCATGATGCCGAAGTATTGGGCATTGCTGATGGCGACTGGGTTGGCGTAAAAAGCCGTGCGGGTGAAACAGTGATGCATGCCTTAATTACTGAGCGCATGCAACCAGGTGTCGTTTATACCACTTTCCACTTCCCGCATTCAGGTGCCAACGTCATTACCACTGACAACTCTGACTGGGCAACTAACTGCCCCGAATATAAAGTGACTGCTGTCCATGTTGCTAAAGTAGCGCAACCGTCAGAATGGCAAAAAGAATATCAACACTTTAGCGATAATCAGCTGTCTTTATTGGAAAACCGTATTCCAGCTGTAGAAAAGGTCTAAAACTACCTATGGACGAGTTTGGTGAGTTGGGCTGGAGCAGTTATCGAAAAGCAACTTTCGATTACTGGCGTGGCTCAACTCATAGCCAAAAAGAAGATTGTGTAGCCGAAGAAGTGCCGGTGGTATTGGTCTACAATAACCAACCCCATGTAGTGATGTTAACTACTCCGCTAAATTTGGAAGATTTTGCATTAGGTTTCAGTTTAACAGAAGGCATTATTCAACACCCTGCTGAATTGCAAACTGTCAGGGTGGTACAACGCTCAAAAGGTGTAGAAGTTAGAATAACCATACCAGAACTACGTTTTGAAAAGTTACCTGGTAAAGGCCGAAATATGACCGGACGCACTGGTTGTGGCTTATGCGGTGCCAGCACATTAGAGCAAGCCATTCGCACACCAAAACCTGTTGGCAAGGGATTATTACTTGACGCAACACACTTAAGTACAGCGATGGCTGCGATGCATAAACAACAGACTCTGAATCAGCTAACGGGTGCGGTTCATGCGGCAGGCTGGCTAGACCCCGAACGTGGGGTTATAATGGTACGTGAAGATGTGGGCCGCCATAATGCACTGGATAAATTAATCGGGGGACTCGCTAAAACACCCTGCAATTTTGAAGCGGGCTGGTTATTGGTTACCAGCCGTGCAAGTTATGAAATGGTTCAAAAAGCAGCCAGTGTCGGTATTACATTACTGGCTGCCATTTCTGCCCCCACAGCTCTGGCAATCCAGCTTGCTACAGAATGCGGATTAACTTTAGTGGGTTTTACCAGAAATGAAAATCATGTTATTTATACCCACCCGCAACGTTTACAACATTATCAAGACTCAGCTACATAAATCATGGATAACAGCAATTTAGTTAAAATGGCCAATAATATCGGCGCTTTTTTCAGATCCGAACCGGATCGGGATATGGCTATTAAAGGCGTGGAACAACATATCAGAAATTTCTGGGAACCACGCATGCATCGGCAAATTATCGAATATAGCCAAACCCACGATAACGAATTAATGGATATCGTGGCGGAAGCAATACACAATATTGCTAAATCCTAAACCGACTTTAACCAGTCATGCTATGCGTATTAGTCATTCACAAAGCAGTGACCTGCCACTAAACTGACATAAAAACAACGCCCTAATATGCTGAGAATGTCGGCATATTATAGGGTTTTGTTAAGTTTTGCCGACCTCAGATCGTAGGTTTAGGTAGGCGTAAGCCGTAACGCAACATATCTGCTTACCAATAGTGTACTGCATCGATTGTTGGGTTACGCTCTGTGGAACTAACTCAACGCCAGTTACAAGTTTTTCGTAATACTTTGATTTAAATAATACACACTTAAGCAAGTGCCATTCACATCAGCCACCTTTCTGCTTTACGCAGACAGATGTGAAGAAGCTATCAGGCTTAGTTTGAGTTTGGTAGCACATACAACAATTGGTTAGTGACCAAGGAAATACTCTAAATAATTCATGAAATTTGCCATAACTGCTACAGATCGTTTTCTTGGGGTGTTTGAAGCGTTTGTCAGCGCTGGCTGGGAACCGTTGAAACTATTTACCGTCCCCATGAGCCATCCGCTTTCCAATCAGCAGGCTGTGATTAATTTCGCCCAGCAACAACAGGCTGCAATTCAGTTATCGCGCATGAGTATCCGAGACTTGGCGGACTTGCAGAGCCAGGGTTGTGAAGCATTAATCGTCGCCAGCTATGATTGGAAAATACACGATTGGCGACCCTATTTACGCTATGCGGTCAATTTTCATTCGTCACCACTCCCAGATGGACGCGGCCCCTACCCTGCATGTCGCGCTATTTTAGAAAACCGCCCCACATGGGGGATTACTTGCCATCAAGTTTCATCAGAAATTGACCAGGGTGATATTCTGGCTTCCGAACACTTTCCGTTACAAGCGGATGAATGTCACGAAAGTATGGATTTGAAAATTCAAATGGCTGCCAAAACCTTGGCTAGCCGGGTGGCTAGAGACTTTGTGCCACTATGGGAACAAGCCCAGCCACAAGCTGCAGGTCACTATTGGCAAAAAATCAGCTTTCAAGATAGATGTATTAATTTTAATCAACCTGTCGAACAGGTTTTACGCCATATTCGCGCTTATGGCAGCACAGAAAGTATGGCGAATCTCAACAATAACTGGTTTGTGGTGAAAAGAGCAGTCGGCTGGCCGGAAGTACATCATTTCCCTCCGGGCCACGTAGTCCATGTTTTTAACAGAACACTAGTCGTAGCAGCGGTCGATGGCTATCTGGGGTTGCTGGATTGCGAACATGTTCCCGCGCATATTATTGCCACTGCCATGGCGAATTAGCTCTATTAATTGCTATTAAGTAACTACAAACCACTGATTTTAACTACAAAAGGAATATAACTGTGTGGCTCCGCACTGGATGTACTATAAACTTTGATGTTTCAGTTCCAACGCCATTTATTCTAATGCTGAGACCACGTAGTGGTGATCAGCAATGGGTAGCAAGAGAATCATACACTTTTAATCCCAGTGTGCTGCCACTCGAATATACGGATAGTTATGGCAACCTCTGCCAAAGACTGATAGCCCAACCCGGTGAATTTAGCATCCGTACCTCGGCAGATATTCTAACTGCAGATAATCTGGATGTTTGTCCAGGCGCACCTTATGTTGATGTACAACATTTGCCCGACCATGTGTTGACGTACTTGTTACCAACCCGTTATTGTGAATCGGATAGATTTATAGACCTTGGTCAACAAATCGTAAATGGAGTAAACCCAGGTTACGATCAGGTTGCCGCCATTAACGAATGGATACGCAGTAATATTCGTTTCAACCCTGATTCTATGCATTTCCAGTTGTCCGCTGTTGAAGTGAATCAACAACAAGAAGGCGTGTGCCGAGAGCTGGCGCACCTAGGCATCGCTTTATGCAGAGGCTTGTGCATTCCCGCACGCATGGTCGTGGGTTATTTATATGGCCTAAAACCCATGGATTTCCATGCTTGGTTTGAAGCCTATGTAGGTGGTCGCTGGTATAGTTTTGATCCCACCCAAGCGCAACCAGTAGGTGGCAGGGTAACCATTGCCTATGGTCGTGACGCCGCTGATGTCGCAGTTTTTACACAATTCGGCCCCGCTCTGTATCCATTGAGCATGCAGGTAACTGTAGATAAATTGGTTAACGGCCCGGAATGATTCAGCAAACCTAATTGATCATCAATCGCAAACACGCGTATAACAGGGTGCGGAACACGCATCATGGTAAATCGTTAATATTGCTTGAATCGCGTAAGATACAGTTTGTTACCTACCATCCTACGCATCCTAAATCAGAAGCAGTTAGCAAACAAGAAAGTTCACTCATCCCTAAACAGACTAAGGACGAACGAACTTTCTGATGCTTATCACATTAATGGCAATAACTCAGCCAATATCTTACCGTTAGTAGCCAAAATTTGTTTAGGAAACACACCTTCCTGACCAGTAAAATCGGTAATACTGCCGCCCGCTTCTCGCGCTATCAAAGCCCCGGCAGCCACATCATACAAATTAAGCTCCTGCTCCCAAAACGCATCAACCTGACCATCGGCTACCAAACATAAATCCAACGCGGCGGAACCGAAGCGCCGTTGCCCGGTGGTCAGTTGCGCAATACGACAAAAGCGCTGTAAATTGTTTTCTTGCAAATAAGAGCGTAAGCAGGCAAAACCAGTAGAAATCATGCTATTAGCCAATTCGGTTTCTGTTGAAACATGAATGGGGCGACCATTTTTCCAACTACCCTGGCCTGCTTCTGCCGCGTAATAGTCATCCAGGGCTGGCGCATACACCACTCCTAGCTGCAAATTACCGGCAATCTCCAACGCTACACTGATACTCCAGAAATACTGGCCTTTCGAAAACGAATGTGTACCATCAATTGGATCGACGATCCAGCGGTTAATCTGGTTGGCACTTTGTCCGCTTTCCTCACCCCAAAAACCATATTCGGGACACTGATCAGCCAACGCAGACTTCAAATATTGCTCTACAGCTACATCAGCGTCAGTGACTAAATCACGAGCACTTTTTTTATTGATGGCCAGTGTGTTTAAATCCCCGAAATAAGTCATTGCCACCTGACCGGCGGCACGTACTATTTTTTCAAGTTCATTCAGAGTAATAGGCATAGTTTTTTCTTGAATCAGCAATTATGATCATAACACTTCAAATTTCGGCAGAGGTGTCGCCAGCATGGAGCTGGCGTCAAACCTGCACGGATGTATTTACGGCGTCCTCTGAGGGAACACCCCAACGCCAAATTTAATGGGCCGAGAGTATATTATTATAAGTTGTAATATCCGGTTTCCTCATGCAGAGCAATGTCCAGACCCTGTACTTCTTCATCGGCACTCACACGTAAGCCTATAAATTTATCCAGTGCTTTTAGAATCAGGTAACTAAACAAACCACTCCAAACTACCGTAACCAGTACCCCTAGTAACTGTATTTCCACCTGTTGAAATATGGATACACCATTAAGCCCCAAACCGCCCAGACTTTCTGCAGCAAACACGCCGGTCAATACCGAGCCGATTGCTCCACCTACGCCATGTACAGGAAACACATCCAAAGTATCGTCAATTTTTAAAACGCGTTTTATGTATTGGGTGGCACAAAAGCAGGCAGCGCCCGCAATTAACCCAATAACCAAGCCCCCCAAAGGCCCAACATAACCCGATGCAGGTGTAATAGTACCTAGACCTGCCACCATACCAGTCACAATACCTAACACGCTGGGTTTGCCAAATCGCACCCACTCTATGGCCATCCATGTCAATGAACCCGCTGCGGCAGCGATATGCGTTACAGCAATGGCCAAACCCGCCGAGCCATCAGCTTTAAGAGCACTACCACCATTAAAACCAAACCATCCAAACCACAACATACCCGCTCCGGTAACGACCATGGTCATATTATGTGGAGCCATTTGCGTGGTAGGAAAACCGTTACGGGAACCCAATACCAAGGCGGAAACCAGTGCGGCAACTCCCGCATTAACATGTATGACAATACCACCAGCAAAATCCTTTACCCCAAGTTGCGCCAGCCAACCATTTCCCCAGATCCAATGACAAATAGGCATATACACGATAATCAGCCATAAACCGCTAAACCAAAGCATCGCCGAAAATTTCATGCGCTCAGCAAATGCACCAACAATTAAGGCTGGGGTAATAATGGCAAACGTCATCTGAAACATAAAAAACACAGATTCAGGAATATCACCAATCAAAGCACCGGTACCCATACCGGGCAGAAAAGCTTTACTGGCTCCGCCAATAAGATTTTGTAACTCTCCACCATCGGCAAAAATAAAACTATATACACCAGCCAACCATAACAAGGAAACCAGACATGTAATAGCAAAACATTGCATCATGACAGATAGTACGTTTTTACTTCTTACCAAACCGGCATAAAATAACGATAACCCAGGCAGGGTCATAAATAACACCAGAGCTGTAGCGGTTAATACCCACGCAGTGTTAGCCTGATTAATTTCTTGTGCTGAGCTTATTGTGGGCATTAATAACAAACCCATCATTATTATTATTTTCATACTTAAATCCATATACTGAATGTTGCGTCCATTATCTGACAGCTAAAACAACAAAATCGCCGATGCCAACGGGAACGCCGCAGGCATCGGCGATTTTAATCAATCGCTCTCGAAATGGATCGAAATAAAAGATTAAATTGCTTCTGGGCCAACCTCTCCAGTTCTAATACGTATGACTTGATCCAGATTGGTAATAAAAATTTTACCATCCCCAATTTTTCCAGTATTTGCTGCTTTAACGATAGTTTCGACGGCCTGATTAACAATGTCATCAGTTACCGCTATTTCCAACTTAACTTTAGGCAGAAAATCCACCACGTACTCAGCTCCTCTATAAAGCTCGGTATGGCCTTTTTGTCTGCCAAATCCCTTAACTTCGGTAGCAGTTACACCGGCAACGCCAATTTCTGATAGTGCTTCCCGCACATCATCCAATTTAAATGGTTTGATAATCGCTGTGATTAATTTCATGTAGTCCTCTAAATAATGATAATTGTGTCGTAGTCATCTTATAATAATAAAGAATTATTACTTAAAACGCACAACTAATGTAGTAATAAATAAAAACAGCGGGGCGTCTTCCAACGAACCCGCTGCTAATTCAGGCCTAATGAAACAGCTTATGAATGATAAGCTGATTCGCCGTGTTCGTTAAGATCGAGACCTTCACGTTCAACCATTTCTGTCACTCTCAAGCCGATAGTGATATCAATCAGTTTAAAAGCTATAAAGGAGACCACAGACGACCAGACCAGAGAAATACCCACACCCCAGACTTGACTGGTTAATTGTGCAGAAAAATTATATTCAGCTACAGCATTAGCGACATAGTCCCAAACGCCAGTACCGCCAAACGCAGGGTTGGCAACCACTGCAGTACCTAATGCGCCAAAGATACCACCTACACAGTGTACACCAAACGCATCCAGTGAATCATCATAACCCAGCAGGTTTTTCAAACTGCTGACAGACCAGAAACAAATCACACCGACAGCCAGCCCCAGAAAAATGGAGCCCATAGGGCCAGCCCATCCACAAGCAGGGGTGATGGCAACCAGACCAGCTACGGCACCAGAAGCACCACCTAACATACTCGGTTTGCCACGCGCCACCCATTCAGCAGCAACCCAAGACAAGGTGGCTGCAGCAGTTGCTAACAAGGTGTTTACGAACACTAATGTTGCCAAACCATTAGCTTCCAAATTGGATCCTACGTTAAAGCCAAACCAGCCTACCCACAATAAAGAAGCACCAATCATACTCATAGTAACGCTATGTGGCGCAAAAGACTCTTTTTTAAAGCCAATACGTTTGCCCACAACCAAGCAGCCAACTAAACCAGCAATACCGGCGTTGATATGTACAACGGTACCACCCGCAAAGTCCAATGCGCCTTTCTGAAAAATAAAACCAGCAGTGGCTGTCGCTTTCTCGGCAGCAGCAGCATCGGTATAAGCATCAGGACCAGTCCAATACCAAACCATATGCGCAATGGGCAAATAAGAAAATGTAAACCATATAATGGTAAATACCAGGATGGCAGAAAATTTAACCCGCTCAGCAAAAGCACCAATTATTAATGCAGGTGTAATCGCGGAAAAAGTTAACTGGAATGCGATATAAGCATACTCAGGGATGGCAACACCTTTACTAAAGGTTGCAGCCATTGAGTCAGGTGTTACTCCTTTTAGGAATAACTTACTTAAGCCACCATAAAACGCATTACCTTCTGTAAAGGCAATACTGTAACCATAGACAGCCCATAAAATTGAGGTTAAAGCAAAAATAACAAACACTTGCATCAAAATAGACAGCATATTTTTGGCTCTTACCATACCGCCATAAAATAAAGCCAATCCAGGAATTACCATTAATATAACCAATACTGTTGAGATCATTACCCAAGCAGTATCACCTTTATTAATAGTGGGTGCAGCTACATCTTCTGCAGAACAAACGCCGGAATAAACAGCCAATGCCATTAAAGCCGAGATAGTTAACAATCGTTTCATATGTTTCTCCTAATATTAAAGCGCTTCTTCGCCGGATTCACCGGTTCTGATTCTGACTACCTGTTCCAGATCGGTAACAAAGATTTTGCCATCACCAATCTTGCCGGTATTTGCGACTTTAACAATCGCTTCTACAGCCTGTTCAAGTAAACTATCGGCTACGGCGACTTCCACTTTTGCCTTGGGCAAAAAATCAACCACGTATTCTGCACCACGATACAGTTCGGTATGCCCTTTTTGGCGCCCGAAACCTTTTACTTCAGTAACTGTAACGCCGGACACGCCTATTTCGGATAATGCTTCCCTTACATCATCCAGCTTAAAAGGCTTAACCACCGCTGTTATTAATTTCATAATTGAATACCTCACTGCTTGAGTTAATAAAATCCCGAAATCAGTCAAGCATGATTTATGCCATGAATTAAGATAATGATTTAATTGACTAATAATTTCATTTCACTGTAAAACTTCATGCATTTGCACAAATATGGTGCATAAAAAAACATCGCGCACCACAAACAAACATTTAGACTATATCACTCACTTGAGTTACGCCTAAAAACTACCCAAATCGGGGCTTAAATTCCCGGAACGCCAAAAAAACCAAATACCGCCTAATATTGGTGCAATAAAAACAAAACCAGTCAACTTAGATGCAACACTAATTATATTCAGTCGGATACGCTAATAATTATTTTCAATGCATTGATTACTAATCATAATATTAAAAATAATTCTAACTGTAAAAAAAATTCCATTATCAATTATTTCTCAATACAATAAATGTATTGACTACTATCGATTTCAAACAATTGACTTTATGTTAAAAAAATATATTCTGTCTCTTTTGGCTGACATTTTGTCGTTTTTTTCTACTAAAACACCAATAAATCATGCATTGACTTGGTGCGCCAACACAAATATGCACCATCATGAAGCAAAACACACCCCATAAGCACATGCTATCTTATTGATTATTAATAAATTAAAGTTGGCCTGAATAATGCTTTAAGTTTTTCAGTAGTTTATACAACAAGAGGAAAATCACCATGAAACGAAAATCGGTATCATCCAAACAGCTGAACAGCGCCTGTGCTGCAGGACTGTTACTTTTCACAGCCACCTCCGCTTGCGCAGATGGCGACTGGAAAAATGCTTCCGGCCTGATGGAAGCCAGTGGTTATAATATTAATGAATTGAATTTTTTTAAAAACAATAACCTGAAAATGGGTGGTTGGCTGGAAACCAGTATCAGCGCTAATGATAATGCTCGCCACGACGGCTTTAATGGCCCAGTAACTTTTCAGGATCGCACCTCTGAATTGCAACTAAATCAGCTGAATGCTTTCTTACAAAAATCGATTACCGCCAGCGGCGATGCTTTCGATTGGGGTGGTCGTTTCGATGTTATGTTTGGTAGCGACTCTATATTCACTCAGGCATATGGCAATCCATCTTTCAACCCACACTCTGGAATACCAGCTCCACGAGGAGACTGGGATCTAAAACTAACTGGCGATAGATTTTATGGTTTAGCCTTGCCAAACGCCTATGCAGAATTCAACCTACCTATGGGTGAAGGTCTTGGCGTTAAAATCGGTCATTTTTACACACCTGTCGGCTATGAAGTAGTAACGTCACCAGACAATTTCTTCGTCACCAAACCCTATACCATGCAATATGGCGAGCCTTTCACGCACACTGGGGTATTGGGCAGTTATACATTTAATCCAAATTGGAGCGCAATTGGCGGTGCCGTTACAGGCAGCGCAACTGGTGGCTGGGATGGCAACTTTAATCGCAACATGTCAACCTGGTCATTCCTCGGTGGCGGCACTTGGACAAGCGACGACACAGGTACATCATTAAATGTAACAGCAACAGCAGGTCCCCAAGCAGATAACAATAGCAGCTTCTGGGGCTTATACAGTATCGTAGGTAAACATAATATTACTGACAAATTGCACCTTATCTTGCAACATGACCATGGTTTTGCAAATAATGTGATCACTGGCAATGGAAATATTGCTGTCAACAATGGAGCGAGTAGTAATCTTCAAAATGCCGAATGGTATGGCATAAACTCCTATTTGCTTTATGATGTAACTGACAAACTAGGCGCAGGTATTCGTGCAGAATGGTTCCGTGACAACAATGGTTTCCGAGTAAATGGTCCAGGTCGCTGCGGTGCAGGGGCAAACACATATGGCTCTGGATCTAGTGCCAGCCCCTATAACTATGCATGTAACAGCACAGCGTTTGTCGCTTATGATCTACCATCAGCAGGTGGTTACAGCCAGGGTAGTGGCTATTACGAGCTAACAGCGGGCATGACTTACAAACCTATCAAGTGGTTAAATCTGCGTCCAAACGTTCGCTTTGATTATGCAAACACACCTGCTTTTGCTGGTGGTTTTCAACATACTCAAGTCTTGTTTACGGCTGACGCGGTTGTCACCTTCTAATCTTTTCAGCTGTAAAACTACTTATTCAAGCTCCCATCGCCCCCCGGCTTTGGGAGCTTGATTTTTTGTAGCTCTTGACGGCAAAAAATGCTATTGTTAATACTGTTTTAACCCATAACCATAATAATATTTTTGTAGGAGACTTTGGCCGATGTCACTAGTAGATAATGTACTAAAAATGATTCAGGAAAACGACGTAAAATTTGTTGATTTCCGTTTTTGCGATACCCGTGGCAAAGAACAACACGTTACTTTTCCTGCGCACACCATAGATGCTGATACTTTCGAAGAAGGTAACATGTTCGATGGTTCTTCTATCGCAGGTTGGAAACACATCAACGAATCCGACATGATTCTGATGCCAGACCCAAGCACAGCGGTTCTGGATCCCTTCTTTGATGACAAAACCCTGATTTTGCGTTGCGACATCATCGAACCTAAAGACATGCAAGGCTATAGCCGTGACCCACGTTCCATTGCAAAACGTGCGGAAGCCTATATGCAATCTACCGGCATCGCCGATACTGCATTCTTTGGCCCCGAAAATGAATTTTTTATATTTGATGATGTACGCTGGAACAGCAGCATGGGTGGCTGTTCTTATCAAATCGATTCCGAAGAAGCTGGCTGGAACTCTGCCAAAACCTATGACAACGGCAACACCGGCCACCGCCCAGGTATTAAAGGCGGCTATTTCCCCGTACCACCAGTCGACTCATTTCAGGATATTCGTTCTGCCATGTGCTTGGTACTGGAAGAAATTGGTCAAACCGTAGAAGTACATCACCACGAAGTAGCCACTGCGGGCCAATGTGAAATTGGCGTACGCTTCAACACACTGGTAAAAAAAGCTGACGAAGTTCTTGGCTTGAAATACGTCATTGCCAACATTGCACACGCTTATGGCAAAACAGCTACTTTTATGCCAAAACCATTGGTCGGTGACAACGGCAGCGGTATGCACGTTCACCAATCATTAGCTAAAGGCGGCGTTAACCTGTTTACTGGCAACCTGTATGGCGGCCTATCTGAAATCGCCCTGTATTACATTGGCGGTATCATTAAACACGCTAAAGCCCTTAACGCGATTACCAACGCCTCAACCAACAGCTACAAACGTTTAGTACCAGGTTTTGAAGCACCGGTAATGCTGGCTTATTCAGCGCGTAACCGTTCTGCATCTATCCGTATTCCTTACGTCACCAATCCTAAAGGTCGTCGTATCGAAGTACGTTTCCCTGATTCAACCGCTAATCCTTATCTGGCATTCAGCGCCATGTTAATGGCCGGTCTTGATGGTATCCAAAACAAAATTCACCCCGGTGAAGCAATGGATAAAGACTTATATGACTTGCCACCAGAAGAAGAAAAAGCCATCCCACAAGTTGCTTTCTCATTTGACGAAGCGCTGGATGCTTTGGATAAAGATCGTGAGTTCTTAACCAAAGGCGGCGTATTTACCGATGATGTTATTGATGGTTATATTGCTCTGAAAAAAGAAGACGTTACACGTCTGCGTATGAGCACTCATCCGGTTGAGCTGGAAATGTATTACAGCTTATAACAGTTAATCCTGTTTCAAACAGGCTCACACTGATCCAAAACCCCGCAAGTTATCTGGCTTAGCGGGGTTTTTTATATTCTAAGCATTCCCAACAAAACCCATTTAAGCCCATATTCCGCCCTAATCCAAAATCAAATAAGAATGCCAGTTGTCCAAGAAAAAATCGTACCAGCAGGGCGCAAACACTTACTGATTGAAGTTGATATCGGCAGTTACTGCAACAGAATTCAACGTACTATTCTGAATACCAATTTGAAATAGCTAATTGTTTCCTGATTACCTATAAGCTTTAGCAACACCGCCCCCCCTTTCATCTGTAACAACTAGCTGCTAAACTTTAAGTGAAAAACCAAGCTGGATTTTGCTGCGAGGCATATGGCTAATCAGGTATCGTTTTATAGTGACTACACAATCAATTTAATATAGGTAAAAACATGAAAACACTTACACTGTTACTGGCAGGCTTATTCTATTTACCTAGTGTGGCGCTAGCACAAAACTCGCAGCTGCAAAAGCTGAAGGAAATGGGTGAGTGCATGAACAAAATCGACCCAAAACAAATGGATGCGTTGGCGGATCAGGGTAAAAAAATGATGGCGGACGCTACGGTGCTTTGCAATGCTGGCAAACGTGACGAAGCCAAGGCCTTACAGGACAAATTTACTACCGAGGAAACTAACACGCCTATTTCACAAGCTATAAAAAATTGCAGCAACATCATTAAATCCGAAAAAATCGAGGAAAATTCCATTACCAAAATGCATATATGCGACCGGGTTAAAATGATTTCAGACGCTCAGCACAAATAATGCTTATGTCGATATTTAAAGCAGTGAGATATCATAAGTTTTACCTTTGCCTGATTTTTGCAGCGTTGACGACAGCCTGTGACAACCAAAATGAAACACCAAAAAAACCACAGGCTTTTACCAATCTTTGCGAATTAATAACGGCTGAAATGGTGCAATCGGCATATAATCAACCAGTTAACCTGCAAACGGCAGAGCCTAATGAGTGCACTTATACCGGCATGGGTAATTCTGCGGCCTTTATTACCCTTACCACCACTCTGCTAACAGCGGATACCGTCATCGAAGCTCAGGAGTACTACCAAACCAGTGTCAAATTATCCGGTGGTTTGAATCAAATTCTGGGTGATGTGGATAAAATGGCCAACGGCAAACCTGACCCTGCTATTGCGCAGCAAGCCAATGATGTGAACGGGATAGGCGATGAAGCCTGGCTTAAACCCGGCAGCAACAACCCCTTAGCGGTAACCAAGATCGAAGTACGTAAAGGCGTTTATGTTTTGGGTGTTGGCGCAATTGGCATGGATAGCGCACATATACCGAAGTTTAAATCGCTGGTAAAAAATTTGACCGACAAATTATAAATTTATGATTAAATAACTTTTTTTATTTTAACCACGCTCAACCCTCTTAAGGAGAATTAATATGCACAAAAGAAAATTTCTGAGTCAAATTGCCTTGTTGGGTTTAGGTCTGTACCTGTCTCACTCTGCCCTGGCAGCCGATAACCAGCCCCAAAGAAAACCGGATTTAGCCGATGTAGCGGAAGGCGTTTACTTTGGTGATGTTATCTCTGATTCCCAAGGCTCTTCCCAATCCGGCGTTACATTAACCGTTACCCGAATCGGAAAGAATCTGGTGCAAGTTACCTCTAGTTACGGCAGATTACCTGTCATTGAAGTACCGCTAACCAAAGCGATGAATTCCATTATACAAGCCAAAGGTGACTCTCCCTTTGTTCTGGACAGAACTAAATCACCAGCACAACTGGATGTCAGTTTTCATAACGAAGTAAGTTGGTCTGGTGTTAGGCAATAATTTTTTAAAATATTGGCTTTTTTACTGCATGATCTAGGGTTGTTAGGCTCCCAGCAATTTAAACTGCGCTTCCTGATATTTTTCCCCACATTTAGCACTTACTTCTGCTGGTAATTTGGGGCCGGGCGCAGTTTTATTCCAATCCAAAGTTTCTAGGTAATCGCGCAAATATTGTTTATCAAAACTGGGTGGGCTGATACCCACTTGATACTGTTCGACAGGCCAAAAACGTGAGGAGTCTGGTGTTAACGCTTCGTCAATCAAATATAACTCGTCATGAGCATCCAAACCAAATTCAAATTTAGTATCGGCAATAATAATACCGCGCTGGCGTGCATATTCGGCAGCCGCACTATAAATTTTTAAACTGGTTACACGAACTTTTTCGGCAATATCCTGCCCCATCAGCGCTACGCTATCCGCAAAACTAATATTTTCGTCATGCACACCTGCTTCTGCCTTACTGGAAGGCGTATAAATAGGCTCGGGCAATTGCTGGGCTTGTTGCAAACCAGCAGGCAAACGGATACCACATACTTCCCCGGTTTTTTGATAATCTTTCCAGCCAGAACCAATCAGATAACCTCGCACAATAGCTTCCACTGGCAACGGTTTCAAGCGTTTAACCACAATAGAGCGCCCTTCCAGAGGTTGACGAATCGCGCTATCGGGTACAACATCGGCTAAGGTTGGTGAGTTACAGAGATGATTAGGAATAATATCCTGCATTTTTTCAAACCAAAAATTGGAAACCTGAGTTAAAACACGCCCTTTACCTGGAATTGGATCTGGGAGAATAACATCAAAGGCTGACATACGATCGGTAGTCACTATTAGCAGATGCTGATCGTCTATTTCATACATATCGCGCACTTTGCCGCGCGCTAAAAGTTTTAAATGCGGTATATTCGATTCGTAAAGCGCTGCTGTGGCATTCATAGTGGCGGACGGTAACAGTAAAAATAGTAATTTTACCATTAAACTTGCTATGAATTGTCAGTAGAATAGAGGTATAAAGGGCTTTAGTAGCATAAACAAAAATGCTTAGGCAAAAAAAACCCTTCACCTTAATAAGGGAAGGGTATAGAGTTAAACAGAGCTTGAGGAGGACTGTTTCTTTTCAACGAGGTAACACAATAAAACTGGAACTATCCAATCAAAACATTTAACCCCAAAAAAATGCAAGGCAGGTAACTTGACCGAATAGCGGTAAAACGTTAAGCTTTAAAAGAGCCGTTAAAATCGATATTACTAAAAATAGTGGCGGCCCCAAACAACAATGTGGAGATGATGAACTCGCCAGACATAAAGCCGAAGACGCCCGTGGTAAAAAATAAACCCGTTGCAATGTCTCTGTACAAATTGTTCGTTTTGTTCATTTTTGCTCCCAGACTGATTACAGTCAATTCAATGAAGACAGTTACACTATACCTCTGATTTATTTATTTACAATACCCAATTTCGTGGATGAGTTGTTTCTTATTAAGAAACAATCGTGTAATAGTACTGAAATATGGATATGTTAGAACAATTGCTAAACTAGCCTATTACCCATTGATAAAAAAAGGAATATCCAGTTAGGCTGCCCACAAACGTAAAGTTAGGGTGCAAATACACGGGGTAAATACCCATTCCCCCCAAATCTGGCAAAATTACTGTTCAGTAAAAAACAAAGTAACGGTTTTATAGAATTTGCCCAAACAATAAGACACATCAATGCGAATAAATGCGCTTCATTCTGCAAAACTTTCTGTAAATACTTTATTCACCCACTTAATATTTGTTGCATAAAGTTACTGCGCCAAATAAAAAAGGGCTCACCACTCTTATTCAGTAGTGAGCCCCCTATTTTTACTACTCGATAATTAACGGTTAAAAATATACATCGTTACTTCAAATCCGAAACGCAAATCGTTGTAGCTAGGTACTTCCCATTTCATATCATTTACCTCTTTAAAATTGATTAAAGCTATTGAACAGTATCTCTACGTCATTATTTTTCAATACTTATCTCCTACTTACTTTGATTTCAGATGATTAAGGGCCTGGTACCACATTACTCGGTTTAGCTGCAGTTGATCCGTCCACAATCTTTTCAAACTGAACATCCCAGTCAAGATGCTTTTGCGTTTTGGATAGGCTGCCTAGGTAAGCCTCAAGATCCACAACATCGTTAGGACACAGAAAACCCGCAAATGAGGGCATGGCTCCTTCGCCATTCACAGCCTCAGCAACATCACCTCCGCCATCCCTAATATCCGGCCCCATACCCCCCGAAGCATCCTGTCCGTGGCAAGATACACAATTTAGGCGCATATAGGCACGACGTCCATCATCTGCTGCGTTTCCGCTTGATGCCAGAGTGCTGCAATTGAAAGGGGCCGTAACAGGGAGCTTGGTGCCACCCGCAGTATTACCATTACCGCCGCCGCTATTATTTCCACCATCACCCCCTTCATTACCGTTACCACCGCCAGCAACATGCTGAGATATATTAAAACTTTGGGTCACCTCTGGGGCTGATGCATAGTGGGTATTCCCGGCTTGATCTGCAGCAATCGTACATAAACCAGCTTTTAAGTCTTTCACAGTATTGCCACTGACAGAACAGATTGCTGGCGTCTTTGTTGTCAGAACGACTGGCAACCCAGAACTGGCTCTCGCCGTCACAACCCCGCTACCACCCAAAACAATTTTGGGTGCGCTACCGAAATTGATGGTCTGCGTCAGTTTTAGATTGACCGGTATGACTAGAACCGCCTTGGCAAAAGCGTAACTAGAATTCCCTTTCTGAGTAGCATTAATCTTGCAATTACCTATAGCCAAACCGGTGACAAATCCGGTTTTCTGATTGAACGAACAGTATTTCGTTGTGGATGCGTCTTGCGAGAGCACGACATTGAGGCCAGAGGTAGAAGTCGCTTTTACCAACAAGGTTCCTCCCACAACAATATCAGCAGAGCCAGGACTGAAAGACAATGTCTGAGCTTGCGTGGTTGTCGTTGTACTTGTATCAGTTTCGTTGTCGGTTTCGGCACTTGCCATCCCCGCATACCCGAAGGCCAGGATGCCCGCAAAGAGGCATGAAAAACTGGTTTTATATTTCATGATCAAAATCCTCAGAATTAAATTTTTTTACTGTGTTGACTGTAAAGCTTGTGGCTTAACAGTGACTGGGTCTAACTTGATAATTGGAACACCGAAGTTCTTGAGAATACCTTGGATCTTAGCTGACTGACGACGCAAACTGTCATCCAGGCTGACTAGCAAGGCTTCATCGTCGCTTCGAACTGCCGCAGCAATATCCCAGGCGAAAGGCTGATTAGGAAGCGCTGGCTCTACCGGCGCGGGTCTTACTATCAACTGACTACCAAAAGGTTTAGCAAAGTAACCCGCAAAAGGCCCCCAGACAATGGCGATGTCGATAGATCCATCTGCAACCGCTTTCACCACATCACCTTGAGGTGATTCGTCATCCGTTCCCCACATCGTATAGCCCACCACCTGACTCCCTAGATCATGCAGACCTAGAGCATGCGCTGGCGGCGAATTCGAACCATCACTACCCACACTATGCAGACCGATTTTCAATTTTTTCCAGGCAGGATCGGCATAGCTGTGAATATTCAAGTGGCTTTTCTTTCTAGTCACAATGGCGTAAATAGAGCAATAGTAAGGGGTAGTCGTCTTTACACCCTCAAGCTGGGCAGGAACGCCAATAACGACATCGCATGCACCAGAACCCAGAGTCTGACGAATAAAGCCCTCACCCTGACGCTGCCAGGTATAAACCACAGACCGATTGAGATCCTTTGCCAACAACTCCGCAATCTTGTTTTCAAATCCTTCTCCCTTGTCATTAGAAAATGGAAGGTTATTAGGTTCGGCGCAAACTTTAAGGACACCCTCTGCTTGGGTATTTTTGCTTAGCACCAGCGCCAGCAGAGAAACCATGATTAGAGACTTGCTATGCTTCATTTTGGTATTTAACATTCGGCATTCCACAGTCCATCATTACAGACCATAGATATAAATAAGACCACCTTTAGTCGCTGTATCGCTACAAGCGCCCTTGTCAGTACCCATTAACCCTGTACTTTTTGCGATACCGCTATAGATAGCCACAAACTGTTTTCCGCCATCAATAAAGGTCATCGGATTACCCACAGAACTACACTCGAGATTAGCCTTGAACAAAGCAGCGCCGTTTTCAGCATTGACGGCTTTCAAACTCTTATCCAATGTCGTGTAAAAGACAATATCGCCAGCCGTAGACAGGATTCCACCATACAGCGGATAAGTTTCATCCACTTTCCATGCAGGCTTATGGTTATAGAGATCCCAGGCCATCAAAGTACCCTGCCCTGTTGCACCTGGCTGTAAAGTCAGGGACATATCCATACCCATGTAGGGAGCACCCGAAATAAACTGTGCCTTGGTAACTGCCAGAGAAGCGCAGAAATTGAAAGTCGGCACAAAAAAGAGTCCAGCGCTACTCGCGCCATAGACCTTAGGCGAATATGAACTTGGCTCCCAACCATGAGCACCCAAGGGTGACGGACAGACCGTTGCGCCCCATTGATCAGTGTGGTTGTACTTTGGATTTGTTCCAGGAATAATTGTATTGTTGGGTCCAGTAGCTGACGTTGCCGGTGTTCCATCGGCTAGAAGGGGTAAACCAGCCGTATTAAGCTTGGTTGCAGTACTCGGTGTATTCGGATTAGAAGTGGTATCGATTCCGCCCCCTGCCCAGTTCTGATCCTTAAACTGGTCTGCCGATATTAGCGTGCCGGTTTTACGATCAAAGGTATAGACAAATCCATTCTTGTTAAATTGAACCGCTACGCTAGAAGCGCTTTTTGACGCATCAGTCGGCGAAGTGACTGCCGTATTAAGATTGACAGGCAGAATTTCCGCAATGGCATCAAAATCCCAGTTATCGTGTTGAGTCACTTGATAAACCCAAGCCACTTCACCCGCTTTAAATCCGTTGCCGTTGGCAACCGAATTACTCACCTTGCGAGCAAAAATCGAAGCGCCCCACTTATTATCGCCCGGACGCAACTCGGGATTCCAAACACCCGGCTGACTGGTTCCATACAGAACATAGTCGTTTTCAGGATCATATGTCAGGTAGGACCAAACCGAACTGCCACCCAACAAATAGCCAGGCACATTTTGAGTTGTCGCTGGCCAACTGGTTTTACCCAGATCCTTTCCTTTATCTTTATTTGGGAACGGGTATTGTGTTCCAGAAACTATCCCAACATCCGCATCAGGGCCCGTCGTATAACACTTGCCATCCGTAGTCGTTGGTCCACAGTTATTCCAAATGGGCTTTCCGGTAGCAAGATCCAAGGCCACTACATAGCCACGAGTACCCATCTCACCACTCGAAGTACCGAGTATCACCTGCCCGTTATCACCCGTAACCACGGGTTGACCGCTGGTTGTAACACCCAGACCAGTATTGGTAATGGTTGTTTTCCATACCAAAGCGCCAGTATGTGCGTTGACAGCCACCGTGTGTCCGTCAAGCAAGTTGTAAACAATTAACCCTGTCAAAACCTTGTTGATGGTTGCTTTTGCATAGGCCATACCACGATTTGTACCACCACAACAGTTGGCACCTGATTGGTTACTACTGGTAGGCAATCCCTTGGAAATGGAACTGGGTGCAGCGGCAATCGCAGTGGAACTCCAAGTAGGCGGAATAGGCGAAGTCGAACCCGCTGGCAAGCTGGATACATCCCAGGCCAAAAGCACATTTGGAGAGCCTGTCAACGCATATATCATTCTCTCGCTAGCCACGTAAAGAGGCGCTCCCATGCTGCTACCATTGCGATAAGTTGCCAAGACATATTTTTGCTTGATGGACGAAACGTTATCCTTATTGATTTCGTTAGAACCGTATCCCAATTCGCTATAGCGTATACCCTGCGGTCCACCACCATCCTGCAACCATTCGCCTGCAGCACCCGTCGACACGGCTGCACTGGCTGATTGAGTAGCCAACGCCGTAATTGAAAAAACAAACCCCAGCGTCAAGGCCATTAATTTTCCGTGCAGGAAAACATCGGCAATGACTTCATGCGCGAATTGGCTCTTGAAATCAACTGGCAACGGATTAACATCCAATCGATATAAAGGGTGTTTTGGCACTGTAAACCTACTGTGTTGCGATTTATTGATTTTTCTCATAAATTAAGCTCTCCATAAATGTAAATCTGCGGAATAACAACTTTTTTTCATTCCCATAAACGATGCAAAAAGGCGATTTTACAAGTTGGAACGCTTTCCATTTCTGCCAACATGTCACCAGAGTGCGCTCTCCTCAGTTCCTGTAGAAACGGTCAGATAGCCACAGCAAAATTATGGATATAAAACATTAACTCTTTATGTCGTATCGATTAAAGATTGGTTAGCCATTGATTAAAATTAGATTAACCGACTTACCAAAAAAACAGGCTAAGCAACATTAGCATTGCCAGAATTGCAGATCATAGTAGTGATCTTGGGAAACCCAAGCTGAGAGGGAAGTCGCATTTATGGGTTTTAAACAGCAGGTAACAGCAACTTAATTTGCCTGATTTTTAATAAAGCTAAAAATATAATGACTATCCAGCATATTTTTTATAATTTAAAATCAATTAGCTTTAGGAATTGCTAAGCGTAGAAATCTCATCTGACATAGCACTTTCGAATTGCGAACCATCCAAGCTTAAAACCTTGCTGAATTTAAAGTATCATAATTCCATTGGAAATTAATTTGCCGACCCGAAATTTCAAGTAAATTGGAAAAGTGTTTAGCGAGTTTTAATCATTTTTAAATTAACCCCACAAGTCTTAAGCATCTCAAACACACACTGGAGCACTTATGCAATATTGGCTGATGAAATCTGAACCGGACGCGTTTGGTATTGATGATTTATTCCAGCGCCCACAACAAACAGAACCCTGGGATGGTGTGCGTAATTATCAGGCGCGTAATATGCTGCGTGATGAAATGAAAACCGGCGATCAGGTATTTTTTTATCATTCCAATTGCGACGAACCGGGCATCGTCGGCATTGCCCAGATTGTTAGAGAGGGTTATCCTGATCACACCGCTTTTGATCCTGATAATAAACATTTTGATCCTAAAAGCCACCCAGATAAACCCAGCTGGTATATGGTGGATGTAAAATTCGTGCGTAAATTATCTCGTACCATCAGTCTGCGAGAATTAAAATTAAAAACCGAATTAGCAGAACTGGCTTTGTTACGCAGGGGAAATCGCTTATCGATTATGCCGGTGAATGCCGAACAATGGCAGTTTATTCTAGCGTTGGAATAAGCACTAGAAATGTTTGCCAAGACTTTATGCGCATTTTACTAAGACATGGTCTTGGTTAAATCGATCCTGATACTCAGAACAGCGATATTGGTAAGGGCAGATTGCAACCGCCCCTACCAACGGTCTTAACTTGATAAATTGACTGAAAGTTACCCGTATTTATTCTAAACTGGCAACGTCACATTAGTAAATGAACGAATATGAACATCGCGTTGTGGATACGGAATTTCTATATGATGAGTCTGTAAAGCTTCATAAATATTTTTATGCAAACTGTGTTTTACAGCAATTCTTTCGGTTAATTCGTGCACAAACACATGGATATCAAACAGCAGAGCGTTCTCACCCAGTCCCGTAAAAACCACATTAGGTGCCGGCTCTTTTAACACCGATGGCGTTTTGGCAATAGCCTCGTTAAGAATGGTATCCACCTGCTCTACATCAGAACCATAAGCTACACCCACCGATACCACCAGACGCGTGACAGTATCCGACAAGGTCCAGTTAACCAGACGGTCGGTAATGAAGATTTTATTAGGCACTACTAACTCTTTTCTATCCCAATCGATAATATGGGTAGCACGCATCTGTATCCGACTGACACGTCCGGTTACTTCGCCTACCGTCACGGTATCACCGACTCTAATGGGTCGCTCAAACAGGATAATAATACCAGACACCATATTGGCAAAGATTTCCTGTAAACCAAAACCTAAACCAACACTCAATGCCGCCACCAGCCACTGTACTTGCGACCAACTGCCACCCAATTCATTAGCAATGGATAAAAAAGCAATGCTAATCAAAAAATAACGGGTTAATTGAATCAAGGCATAGCGACTACCCGGCGTCATCTTAAACTTGCCTATGGATAACAAATCTACCAAAGCAGGAAAATTAGCAACAAATACGAAAGCCAATCCAGCATAAGCCAGCGAAATTAATAGATTAGTCAGTGTAATCGGTTGCAGGGTTTCTTTGCCATCTACCAGCATACTGTGCTGCCATAATTGAATACGGTCGAATACAGAAAAAGCAGGCAATATTTCGCTCCATATAATCCAACAACCAATCAACACCATCAACACGATCACAGTCGTGAGTAATTGATGACTTTGCTGATTAATTTTAGAAATATCCAACAGTGTTTCTTCAGGCACAAACGCTGTTTCTGCAGTATTTGTGGTGCTGGCAGTCTGTTCTATATGTTTACGAAGTTCTCGGGCATTTTGTAAAGCCAATTGCCGCTGAGTCACTGCCAGCCAACGCTGAGCCAACTCATGAAACAATATGGTGAGAAACATCAAACGCAGGGTAAATAATAGTTTTTGTTCTAACTCTAAAGCGCTCTGGTAGTAACCCTCTACAGCAAAACCAATAATAATCAGCGGGATGGCGACAGCGATAAAGTATCCCAAATAGGGTAAGGCTTTACTCCAGGTGTGTTCGTACTGGTAAAAATCTTTTCCAAGTCCTTTTTTGGGATGGGTAAGATTATGAAACAAATACATAAAGGCCAGCATCATTACAATTAATGCAGTTCTACCTAAAGCATAACTATAATCTGAATAAACGTCGTTACCCGTGGTCATGGCCACAATAAAGATACAAGGTACTAAGACAAACCGCCCCCATTTAAACTGGCTAAACACTAAATAGCTGGTTCTATGCTCCCAGTGAAACAAAGTTTCAGCAATACCATCCGGTTTGAATAATCCATAAAAAAACTGAGTCACCGTCAGGGACACCGCAGCAGAAAATAAACCGACAGAAACGGCATGACTAAAAAAATCTTTGCTGCCACTAACCGCCAAAATTGCACCTATCCATACCATCAGTAACGGGCCGGATAAAGACAATATCAAGACATAGGCTAGGGCTAACAGCGTATTGAAAAAACTGAAGATATGCTGACTACTGGTACTTTTTTTAGGTAACAGCAACAACAAGCGTTGTTTAATCGTATCTTTCAGTCGCCAATGAATACTGACAAAGCCTAAACCCAATAGTGCCACAAATGGATAGCTACCAACACCCTGCCAAAGACTGACCACTATTTGCAGCCAGTTTGTTGGTTTAACAAACCAAACCATAGAGCGTGCAATTTCTTTTAAGTAAAATTTATCAATAATTGGAGCACTGGGTACCCATAACAATCGCTGATCCAAATAAGCGCTGTATTTATCTGCGATAGTCAGCATTTGTTGTAAACTGAAATCCACATCGCCCAATACTCGCGAATACTCGCTATACACACCGGTTAGCCGCAACACTAAATCCTTTTGATCATTCAGCAACATACGTAATTCAGTACGTATTTTCAATTTTTCCACATCACTGGTATCAGCCGGCAATTCTGCATCCATACGTGTTGCCAGCTCCTGACTGACATCTGCCAGATTCTTTTTCACCTCATCCAGCTTGAAAGCTTCCAGACTAGCTTGTGCAATTTCATTTTGCACATTATCGTTGAGGGTATTGTATTGCTTATGTTGCGGTAGATTGCGGCGTTGTTCGCGGAGCAAATTACCCAAGGCAGGACTTAAACCGGCTAAATTAATTTTTTGTTCAGCCGTTTGGAAATCTTTTTCCAGTTGCTTAAATCGTTGATCCAATTCGTTACGCTGCGCGGAAAATTGCTCCATATTCTTGGTAATATCCTGCAGATTACGACTGTAAGCCATGTTCTGTTTGGTCGCAGCCTGAATCAATGGATGCTTGCCTTCAGCTGCTTTTTCAGCCAGCAACAATTCCGCCTGTTGTTTATCTATTTCCAACTGGCGTCTGTCCAACAAAAAATTATCCAGCTCGGCCACCAACATACTCAATTGTTCGCGCTGTATATTCAGTAAACTTTTACGATCTTTTAAAGCTTGCAAAGTTAAAGGTTCGCTGATGCTTTCCATTTCCAAGGTTTTCAAGGTTGCATTAAGCAACCTGCCTCGCATATCCTGGCGGATTTGTATAGCCTCCTTTTCTGGAAGACTTTCCAACCCTCGCACACTTAAGTTTTGCTGTTCCAGCTGATTACTGGCTTGCTTATTTTTAATATCGGCAATTTTTTCACGGATAAGTTGT
Source organism: Methylomonas sp. AM2-LC (assembly GCF_039904985.1). Classification (NCBI taxonomy): domain Bacteria; kingdom Pseudomonadati; phylum Pseudomonadota; class Gammaproteobacteria; order Methylococcales; family Methylococcaceae; genus Methylomonas; species Methylomonas sp. AM2-LC. Next base: position 1,628,729 of record NZ_CP157005.1, on the reverse strand, counting down.
GGGCGATTCAAATGTTCGTTAATCAATCCATCAATCCGACTAATTTCCGCATCCAAATCGCTTAAACGCGATTTCTCAATAATCAAGCGCTGTTCCAATTCGTCAGTGGGAAACAAAGCCAATTTTTCTTGCTTACGGTTTTTTAGACTTTCATCCGCATCGGTAATTTGTCGTTGCAAACGTTTACTTTCCAGGGGTGAGCTGGACAGGGATTGTTTAAAGGTTTCGGCCAACGCTTCTTGTGATATTGCTTCTTTAAGATTATCCTCACTGTCTGCATAGATTGCCAAAATACGTTTTTTTACCTCGTCAGACAAATTCTGTTTGTCAGTAATGGCTTGTATATGTTGTTGTAAATCGGCTTGCGTTAGTAGTTTAGCAGTTGGGCTCTGATTGACTGCATAGCTTATATTTATACTATTAAACAACAGTTGTATCAGGATAAAAAAGGTTAAGACTAGGTTAAGCTTCATACTAATAATAAAATACTTTATCTAAGAGATTATGTGAGTATCCAAACCATCATGCAGGAACAAGAAGGTGTTATCAAATATCAGTTACATCATCAACACCACCCGTTAGGGGCTGAAATTGATTTACTGGAAATCAATGCCTGGCGTAGCATACTGTTTCAACTTAAACTGATTGGTCAACGCACCGATAAATACGGCGGACTCGGGTTTGGCAATATTAGTCGCCGCTTGGTTCCCAGTAGTAATCAGTTTGTCATTAGTGGATCGCAAACTGGACAGTTAGCGGAACTTAACCCAGAACACTATGTACTGATACAGAGAGCCGAACCAGACACAAACAGTATTTACTCCAGAGGCTTATATCCGCCCTCGTCTGAAGCCCTTACCCACGCCTCAGTTTATCAGCAAGACGCTGACATACAAGCCGTTATTCATGTGCATAGCCCTGAGCTATGGCATAACACCTTGCCATTGAAAATACCTTATACGCATGCCAATATCGCTTATGGTACAACAGACATGGCCCAAGCAGTTGCCAATTTATTTATTAGTCGGCAACTCAATGATGTAGGCTTATTTAGCATGTTAGGACATGAGGATGGTATTGTTGCTTTCGGACCTACGTTTGCAGAAGCCAGCACTTTATTAATTAAAACATTGATTAAGTCACGTATTGAGTATCCGTACCCATATCGTTAGAATAGCAGTCTTTATCTGCAATTATTCATTACCCCATGCCGGAAATCATTATTTATACTGCTGCACTCTGCCCGTATTGCACCATGGCTAAAAAACTATTTGATAGAAAAGGGGCAAGTTATAAAGAAATCAATGTTGATAGCCAGCCCGGTTTACGTCAGGAAATGATGGAAAAAACAAAACGACGTACCGTACCACAAATCTATATCGGTGACCACCATGTGGGGGGCTATGATGATTTATACGCTCTGGAAGTACAAAAAAAACTTGACGATTTATTGCAGGCTTAAATGCCTGAGCCATTTTCTGGCGCTATAAATACACCCACATAGATTTGCGCAACAATCTAGAATAGGTCGTAATAGGCGAAGCTGTATTGCGACACTGCTGCCTTCAATCATGTACTGCATTACGCTGCAGCTTAGCGCACTAATATCGACCACATTTAGGAAGCGAAAACGGTAGATATAGGCATCAGCGCCTTCAATAGATTGGCGCGCGCCAAATACATCACAAACCCTGAATATTACCGCTCAATTTTCAGGCACTTGTTTTATCTGAAAATGTTTGTGCGGACTATTCATCTCCACATTTTCTGCCAATGCAGCTTGTTCTGCGTCCAGTTTTTTGCGTTTATCACACTTTGTTTCGCAAATACAATTACCAGTGCCACCGCATGAGCCTTTAATGGCATGTCTGCCAAATATTACGCCAACCGCCATGACAGTTAACACGATGATCATCACTAAAAATGTAGCTAGAAAAATGCCCATAGTATTTTCCTTTTCTATATAGGTGGTTAAAAACTGACCTGATACTCCTTTTTATAAAGGAGTCTTTTGTTTGGACTGATTAATTCAATAAAAATTCATCAGCAAACTATCGCCCAAAATAAAAAACGAGGAGAAATCTTAAGATCGCTCCTCGTCATTTATCAGCTACTAACTTAACTTAGCCGCCGAAGTCATCCAGGAAGATGTTTTCTGGATCAACACCGTTTGCCAGCAACATATTAATCACTGAAGAGTTCATGATTGGAGGTCCGCACATGTAGTATTCACAATCTTCAGGTGACGGATGGTTTTTCAGGAATTCTTCAAACAACACGTTATGAATAAAACCTGTGTAACCAGTCCAGTTATCTTCTGGTAACGCATCAGACAAGGCCACATGCCATTCAAAGTTATCGTTTTCTTTAGCCAGCATATCAAAATCTTCTACATAGAACATTTCGCGTTTGCTACGTGCACCATACCAGAAAGTCATTTTACGCTTAGATTTCAGCCTGCGTAATTGATCAAAGATATGTGAACGCATAGGTGCCATACCCGCACCACCGCCGACGAATACCATTTCGTTATCGGTTTCTTTAGCGTAAAACTCGCCATAAGGACCGGAAACAAATACTTTATCGCCAGGCTTCAGATTAAAAATAAATGATGACATGATACCCGGAGCTGTTCCCTCAGGCGCATTGGGTGGCGGAGTAGCAATCCGCACGTTCAACATAATTTCTTTTTCTTCTGGATAAGAAGCCATCGAATAAGCACGTAATGTGGGCTCTTTAACATCAGACACATAGCGCCACAGATTGAATTTATCCCAATCTGGACGGTATTCATCCGCCACATCCATATCAGCATATTTTGAAACATGCGGTGGACATTCGATTTGGATATAACCACCCGCACGGTAGTTAATGGCTTCACCTGCTGGCAATTCCAGTACCAATTCCTTAATAAAAGTGGCTACGTTGTCGTTAGACTTAACCGTACACTCCCATTTTTTAACCCCAAACACGCTGTCTTCAACTTCGACATTCATGTTTTGCTTGACAGATACCTGGCAAGCCAGACGTTCGCCATGTGCGGCTTCACGTTTGCTGATGTGGGACAATTCGGTAGGCAGAATATCGCCACCACCACTCAGTACCTTGACTTTACACTGCCCACAAGTACCACCACCACCGCAAGCCGATGATACAAATAATTGATTTTCGGACAGCGCCGTTAATAATTTAGAACCAACCGGGACATGGATCTTCTTTTCATTATTGATAAGAATTTCCGCATCTCCAGAGGCCACCAATTTGCTTTTCGCACCGATGATTAAAAACACCAGCGCTATCACGATAACCGTGAAGAAAATAACCCCTAATGCAATTTCCAGCATTACGATACCCTTATAATTGAATTCCAGAGAAAGCCATGAAGCCCAAAGACATCAAGCCAGCGGTAATAAAAGTGATTCCCAAACCTTGTAAGGCAGCAGGAATATCACTGTATTTGAGTTTCTCGCGCACACCAGCCATGACTGTAATTGCCAAAGCCCAGCCAAAACCACTGCCTATACCATACACCACACTTTCACTGAAGTTGTAGTCACGTTCAATCATGAACAAACTACCGGCCAGAATCGCGCAGTTAACTGTAATCAACGGCAAGAAAATACCTAAAGCTTGATATAACGCTGGAAAAAATTTATCCAGTATCATTTCCAGAATTTGCACGATAGCAGCAATCATACCGATACAGCTGAGCAAGCTTAAAAAGCTAAGGTCAACCCCGGTAATACCTATCCATGACAAAGCATCTTCTTTCAACAGTGTTTGGTAAATAAAGTTATTGGCGGGTACCGTTAAGGTTTGTACCACCATAACTGCAATACCCAAACCCATCGCAGTGGAAATTTTCTTAGATACCGCTAAAAAAGTACACATACCCAAGAAAAACGACAAGGCTAAATTTTCTATGAATACCGCTTTAATAAATAGACTGATATAGGCTTCCATTAGTGATGCCCTCCTTCACCGTGAGCAATCGACAAGATTTTAAACTCGTTATGTTCAACCTGTTTTGGTTTCCAGGTACGAAACCCCCAGATAATCAGGCCAATGATAAAAAATGCACTGGGTGGTAACAGCATTAAGCCATTTGGTACGTACCAGCCACCGTCTTTGACTAGCGGTAATACGTCGAAACCCAGTAATTTACCTGAACCCAGTGTTTCCCGAACAAATGCAACCATAATCAGAATCAAACTATAGCCCAAACCATTGCCGATACCATCAATAAAGCTCTGCCAAGGTGGGTTTTTCATCGCATACGCTTCAGCCCGACCCATGACGATACAGTTGGTGATAATCAATCCCACAAATACCGATAACTTTTTACTAACATCAAAAGCAAAGGCACGTAACAATTGATCGACCACAATAACCAGTGAAGCAATAATGATCATCTGTACAATAATACGGATACTACTAGGTGTATGTTCACGCACAAAGCTAATGGCGGCACTTGAACAAGCAGTAACCGAAGTCAAAGCTAGAGCCATAATCAATGAGGTGGACATTTGCGAAGTAACCGCCAGTGCAGAACATACCCCTAACACTTGCAAAGTGATTGGGTTATTATCGACCAAGGGTTCAAATAGTACTTTTTTAGTTTCTTTATCCATGATTTTGCCTCTAACCGTTTGTTCTAATTTTGTTTAGATACATGGCGTAACCTTCTGCACCCATCCAATACTGAATAAGATTGCTGACACCACGACTGGTTAATGTTGCACCGGCTAAACCGTCAACTTTATACACTGCATCAGGCCGACTTTCATCAACACCACCTTTAACCAAGGTTAAAGCGACATCGCCTTTGTCGGAATAGACCTTTTTACCTTTCCATAGGGCGCGCCAATTGGGATTAACTACTTCACCACCCAAGCCCGGAGTTTCAGCCTGATCATACAAATTGATACTTTGTACGGTTTGCGCGTCTGGTTCCAAAGCTAAAAAGCCATACATAGTGGACCATAAGCCATAACCATTAATTGGTAAAATAATGGATTGCAGTTTATCACCACTTTTTACAAAGTATATCTTGGTGTATTTAGCTTTAAAGCGAATACTGGCCAAATCTTTTTCGACTGGAATCGCTTCATTCTGTGCAGGATCTTTTGCCGCTTTACGCTGATCAAACTCATCAACATTAATATTATCCACATACTCGCCAGTTTTTAGATCGACAATCTTACTTTCAATTCTTTCCTTGAAAGCCTGATCGATATCCGTACCCTCATCCAGTAGACCGGCAACATCCAGAATATTACGCTTCATATCCAACGCTTTGTTGTGCGCTTGCAAGGGTCTTAAAACCACTGTTGCCAGTGATACCAATACCGCACAAACAAGACATAAAGCCAAAGCCACATTAATGGTTTTTTCCAGACTATCGTTGCTTAAAGCCAGAATGCGTTTAGCGTAGACTTTGAACTGCTCGTAATACTTACACAGCTGTTCGTTATATTTACAAGTTTTTTTCTCAGCATTAAGCATGGCGTTTAATCCTTCTTCTAATATTTGCTTGAACAACAAAGTAATCAATCAATGGTGCAAACATGTTGGAAAAAAGAATTGCAAGCATCACACCTTCAGGAAAAGCAGGATTGATAACCCGAATAATGATGATCATTAGGCCTATCATACCGCCATAAATCCAGCGCCCCAAATCGGTAACGGCGGCAGAAACTGGATCTGTTGCCATAAATACAGTACCAAAAGCAAAACCACCAACCACTAAATGCCAGTACCAAGGAATAGCAAACATCGGATTAGTCGTGCTGCCAATGATATTTAATAATGTTGCACCGCCTATCATACCCAGCAGTACGCCACCCATAATCCGATAAGAAGCTACTCGGGTGTACAACAGGAATGCCGCACCCAGTAAACAGGCCAGCGTTGATGTTTCGCCCATGGAACCAGGCACAAAACCAATAAACGCTTGTATCCAGCTAAAGCTGTTTTGAATACCTTCCAAACCGTTAACCGAAGCCAAAGACAAGGCTGTTGCACCACTATAACCATCAACAGCTACCCAGGCAGAATCGCCGGAAATGGACGCTGGATAAGCAAAGAACAGAAAGGCACGACCAGTCAAGGCAGGATTGAGGAAGTTTTTACCCGTACCACCAAACACTTCCTTACCCAACACGATACCAAAAGATATACCCAACGCAACTTGCCATAAAGGCATTTCCGCAGGCAAAATCAGGGTATACAGCATGGAGGATACCAAAAAGCCTTCGTTTACTTCGTGCTTACGCACAGTGGCAAACAATACTTCCCAAACACCACCCACCGCTAAAGTAGTGATGTAGATCGGGAAGAAATACAGCATACCATGCACAATGCAAGAGAAAGGGTTGTAAGGGTTATAGCCAAACAAGGCCATAGGGTAACTGCGCCAACCGTTAATTGCCTCAATACCCATGCCTTTCATGGCTGTATTGGCTTGATAACCTGTGTTATACCAAGCCATCAGTACACAAAATGCTGTGGCAATTACCACAAAAGTCATGGTACGTTTCAGGTCGTTGCCGTCACGAACGTGAGTTTTTCCGCGTGTTACATCAGCAGGCGTGTATATAAAAGTATCGACCATCTCGTAAAGACCGTAATACTTCTCGAACTTGCCTCCTTTTGTAAAATACGGCTCTATGCTATCTAATAAGTCTCTAGCCGACATTGATTACCCTTCCTTCTCGATTTTATTTAAATTAGCTCTGAGCACAGGTGCGAAATCGTGCTTACCTGGATCAACGAAGGTGAACAATGAAACATCTTCTTCGTCTAATTCCAGACAACCCAAGGCTTGCGCAGTATCCGTATCGCCAACAACGATGGCTTTTAACAGCGGAGTTGCCAGAATATCCAAAGGCATAACCGCTTCATAAATACCTACCGGCACGATAGCTCGATTACTACCATTTTTATCGGTGGTTAATGGGAACAAACGATTATCTTTGCGATCTTTGCTCGACACATAGACATTCAATGCAGAATACTTATCTTTGCCCGGTACTATCCAGCCAAACAGTTCACGTTCACGACCTTCTTTGATGGCCGATACCTGTAAACTATAAGCGCCCAAATAAGCTAAAGCACCGCTGGCCTCATGTCCGTATAGAACGGAACCTGAAATCACACGATTATCCACATCCTGTAGCTCTCCTGTCGTTAAATCTAGCAGATTAGCGCCAACAGAGGTACGTACCAAACGTGGATTTTTTACGGTAGGTCCAGCCAGTGAAACCACACGCTCCACATTCAAATGACCTGTTGTAAACAAAGCACCAATGGCAATAACGGCTTGATAGTCAATATGCCAAACGAATTTTTTGATATTAACAGGATCGATCAAATGGATATGTGTACTTGGCAGACCCGCTGGATGAGGACCAGTAAATTCTGCTACTTGCACTACAGGGTTATTACCGATTGCAGCACCGCTGGCTTTACACAGATAAGTTTTACCACCACTCAATTTGGCAATAACTGCTAAACCATTATTAAAATCCGTTTCTCTCTCTTTAATGATAACAGCAGGATCTGCCGCCAAAGGACGGGTATCGATAGCTGTTACAAAAATTGAGCTGGGTACACTATCAGCGGCAGGTATTTTGCCATATGGACGCGTCTGAAAGGCTGTCCATAAGCCAGAATTTAGCAGATTTTCTTTTACCTGCTCCTGAGTTAAACCCGCCAGATCGGAAGCATTGTATTTTGCAAACGTTTCTTGTTGTTTACCTTGCAATTCAATAACGACTGACAATAAAGCACGTTTATCACCACGATTAATTGCCTTGACCACACCAGCACCCGGCGCGGTGAAATTAACCCCCGGATTTTGTTTGTCGGTAAAAAGGACTTGCCCTAATTTGACTTTATCTCCTTCTGCCACATTCATTTTTGGTTTCAGGCCAACATAATCGGCACCCAAGAGTGCAACCGACTTAATGCTGTTACCTTCGGTTATTTTTTGTTCGGGTCCACCTGTGATAGGCAAATCCAAACCTTTCTTAATTGTAAATTGCATAGTTGATACGCCTGCTCTCCAGACAAATTTCACGAAAAAGCCCCTTGAGAACCACAATACCCAGAGGACAGTTCAAGACATAAAACTTTCATATTAAATCACAAGATACCTACTTTCTCAATCGGAAATCCAAGCTTGTATGCGATTAAAAGCACGGATTTCCTGTATCTGGAAAATAAGCACATGCATATCCACAACATATGGATAACTAATAAATGTGAACATTAGATAAAAATAACCACACACCAATAAACGATTTTCTATACTTCAAATCTCCACTGTTTTGTTAATATCAAACCCAGCCACCATACGTCGGGTTTTATAACCCCGCGTATTACTCAAAATCCTGGCATCCGCAATTCGGTAGTCACCTTGATTATGAACATGCCCATGAAACCAAACCGCAATTTCGTGTTCATAAATCAAGGCTTTTAAATCGTTACAATAGGCCAGTTTCCTTAAAGCGTTGGAGCGCCCTATCCAACTCCATTCGGTGGGTGCATGATGGGTAACCACCACGGTTTTTCCTGCATATGGCAGACTTAACTGGCTGTGTAACCAGCTTTTGGAAGCATGATGCAAGGCGGTAAAGTCAACCGGATTAAACGCCGCACCTGAATAAGTGATTTGGCGAAAATCATTCAAGTTTTCAGCCAGAATGGCGGCATTTTCATCACCGGCCACAAATAGATCTGACCAAAGCGTACATCCTAAAAAACGCACCCCCTGATAGACAAACTGTTCTTTCTCCAGAAAATGTATCAAGCTACCAGCGCACTCGCTACGTAACGTAGCTAAAACCTGCTGGTATTCACCACTGTAAAACTCGTGATTTCCTGCCACATAGATTACGGGTTTATGCAGAGTTTTAAGCCATGCCACCCCCTGACTAAACACACCAATATCGCCTGCTGCCACAATAATATCCGCGTCAGTGTCTGGCAAAATCTGTTCACCAAATTCAAGATGCAGGTCAGAGAAGTAATTTATGCGCACATTTTGCTCTTGCGTATCGCTGTTAAACTATTATAGGAGTATAATTTGCAATCCTAAGTGATTTACTTGGTATTTTTCCAGATAACTTTGACTATTAGCAACTAATAATTATGTCGATTAGCCTCAGAAAACAGACCCAACAAGTTTTGGTTGGGAACATCAAGGTCGGCGGCGGCGCCCCGATCGTCGTTCAATCTATGACCAACACCGATACCACTGATGTTGCAGGCAGTGTCAAACAGATTATGGAATTATCGACTGCCGGCTCAGAACTGGTCAGAATTACTGTCAATACCGAAGAAGCCGCTAAAGCTGTACCCGAAATCGTTAATCGCCTAGAACAACAAGGCTTTAATGTGCCTATTATCGGTGATTTTCACTTTAACGGGCATAAATTACTGGAAAAATATCCTGAATGTGCTCAAGCTCTAGCAAAATTTCGTATCAATCCCGGCAATGTAGGTAAAGGCAAGGCACGCGACCCCCAGTTTCAGCAAATGATAGAATTTGCCTGTCGATACAATAAGCCAGTTCGTATCGGTGTAAACGGTGGCAGCCTTGATCAAGCCGTATTAACCCGCTTGCTGGATGAGAATCGTGAGCTAGCCGCACCTAAACCTCTGGCAGCTGTCACCCGTGAAGCGATTGTCCTATCCGCATTAGAAAGCGCCGCTAAAGCACAGGAATTGGGCTTGGGCAAAGATAAAATCATACTGTCCTGTAAAATCAGTAATGTGCAGGAATTGATCAGCATCTATGAAGATTTGGCCAGCCGTTGCGAGTATGCCTTACATTTGGGATTAACCGAAGCTGGCATGGGCTCAAAAGGCATCGTCGCCTCTTCCGCGGCACTCGGCGTATTAATGCAGCAAGGTATAGGCGACACCATTCGCATTTCATTGACGCCTGAACCCGGTGCAGCACGCACCAAAGAAGTGATTGTTGCACAAGAAATATTGCAAACCATGGGCTTCCGTTCTTTTACCCCCATGGTAATTGCCTGCCCCGGCTGTGGACGCACCACCAGTGACTATTTCCAAAAACTGGCTCAAGATATTCAAGGTTACTTGCGAGACCAGATGCCCGTGTGGCGAGATAAATATAAAGGCGTAGAAACGATGGAAGTGGCCGTAATGGGCTGCGTAGTCAATGGACCTGGCGAAAGCAAAAACGCCAATATTGGCATTAGTTTGCCAGGTACTGGCGAAACACCCGTGGCTCCTGTCTTTGAAGATGGTGTTAAAACTGTCACACTTAAAGGCGATCACATTGCCGAAGAGTTTCAAGTCTTAGTAGAACGCTATATTGAATCTCATTATAGTGCGCATTGATTAATAAAAATCTACCCTGTGTTACTGCAATACAGGGTAGATTTTGCTAAGTCGCTCAGATAACTAAGACTCTTCATCATTTAATCGATACCCTACTCCCGCTTCAGTCAATATATAACGAGGACGTGCCGGATCGGATTCGAGTTTATGGCGTAATTGCCCCATGTAAATGCGTAAATAATGGCTATTACCTATATAACTGGCACCCCAGACTTTTTCCAGCAATTGCCGATGAGTAACCACAAAACCGGCATTGCGCACCAAAATACTCAATAAATTAAATTCGATAGGCGTAAGGTGCACTTCTTTCGCATCTACAAAAATCTTGCGTTTGTGCAACTCAACTTTTAAATCGCCCACTTGAAATAACTTCAGATCACTCTCAGACGTTGTCGATATCCGCCTAAGCAACGCTTTTATTCGCGATAACAATTCCCCATTATTAAAGGGCTTGGTCAAATAGTCATCAGCACCGTTATCCAGCGCCAGAGTGATGTCATTTTCCTGATTACGCGCCGAAAGCACAATGATCGGCAATTCCGACCATAAACGTAAACGACGTATCACTTCCTGCCCATCTATATCCGGCAAACCTAAATCCAGAATCGAAAGTTGGGGCGCTTGATTCCGGGCAATATGTAATCCCTCTCGCCCCGTCTCACTAGATAATACGGAATAATCCTGATTTTCCAGCGTAGTGGTCAATAATTGCCGGAAAGGAGGATCGTCTTCAATCAACAAAATTAAGGGTTTATTGGTTTTCACATCACGCTCCTATACTTCAGGATCAATAGTGGGAGGACATTCCAATAGCGGCAACTGCAATTGGAATACCGAACCGCCGCCACTGCGATTAATGACTAAAATTTCTCCACCATGCGCCTCGACAATAGCACGACAAATTGACAAACCTAATCCAACCCCACTCTGCGCACTTTCGGCATGAATTTGAAAAAACTTGTCAAAAATCCTTTGTTCAAACCCAACAGGAATGCCCAGCCCTCGATCAGCGATACTGATAAGCACGCTAGAACTTGCCGTGTTTACACTCACATCAATTGCCTGATCAACAGGCGAATATTTATCAGCATTGTCTAGCAAGTTAACCATCACTTGTTGTAACAACACTGCATCCACAAAAATTAAAGCCTGACTGGTTGCAATTTGCACATTAATTAAACGTTGTTTTAATTTTTTATCAAGTCTACGCAAAGCACTGCCAACTAGTTCTTCCGGCTCATACCATTGTCGGTTTAACTGTATTTCACCAGCTTCAAGGCGGGCCATTTCCAGAATTTTGGTAGTCAAATCAGACATACGATGCGCTTCTTCATGAATAACATGTACCAAGTTTCGGCGACTATCTATGCTTAACCGCTCTTCATCAACCGCCAAAGTACTGGCAGCACCCACAATAGTAGCTAACGGCGTTCTCAAATCATGCGAAATACTACTCAACAAGGAATTACGCAAAGTCTCAGATTGCATTTTTAGCGTAGCCTCTTTAGCTTGTTCAGCAAGACGCGCACGCTCTAGAGTATGTATAACTTGATTAACAAAGGTTTCCAGAAGCTGATGTTGTTCCACTAAAAACAGCCTTTGCCTACTGATAGGCTCCATCACTAACACGCCAACACATCCCGCTGAACCATTCATTGGCCAATAGATTGCCTCTGCATCTGGATAATGTGCCGAATGATGACCCGCTATTTTTTGGTGCCGAAATACCCAACTTGCCACCTCTAAATTTGCCCCGCGCAGAGAAATAGCAAATGCAGGCTTAACCGGATAACAAACACGCCCATGTTGCCCAGGAAATAGAATGGTGTTACGGGTGTTAAATTCGGCATAAATATGGCGAACGCCAATAGCAATTATTTCATGCTCCAAGCGGGCTTCCGCTAATTCCTTGCTCAAATAATAGAGCGCAGAAGCACGCCGCTCTCTATATTTAGCAACTAATGCTTGTGTACGTACATTTTCAGCTTGCTTACTGGTAAAAGCCCCGACAATTAACATAACCGCCAACCCCACCAGATTTTCCTGATCGGCAATTGCAAAGGAAAAAATAGGTGGCGCAAAAAAATAGGCAAAGGCCCCTGCACTGAACAACGAGGCACAAATTGAGGGCCACAACCCAAAGCGTAGCGCTATAAAAAACACCCCTAATAAATACACTAACAGTATATTACTGGGCGTTAGCATTCGTCGAAAAGGCCAATCAACCAGGGTTAATAACAACGGTATTACCATACCCAACGCCAAACCGACATAGGGTTTCGCTTGCACATGAGGCTCAGTTTTAATCATTTTGCTTTATAACCGGGAAAATTAATTGCCTTTATGCACTATTCCAGAACAAAATTAAACACGTAGTGTGTCAGCCTCAAAATTGCGTCACCGAGAATAACAAACTTAACAGTTAGTCAAAATAATGCGGATATGACTTAAAAGGTACCTCCATTGATTAAATACAGAGTACCGATACTGGCAAAAAAACCTAGTAATATAGCTGGCATCCAACGTAAATGCAGGCTAAAGGTATAGCCCTCACCTTCTTTCATTATGCCTTTCATTAAACCCAAAACATGTAAGCCGGGCGCGGAACCTATGGCTAATAAACTTCCACCCACACCCAATGTCAGTGTTAACAACAACCATTGCCCAATCGAAAAAGGTGGGTGCATATTTAATACCGCAAACATCAACGTACCATTATCAATAGACGAAGAAGCCAAACCGATCATAATGTTTGCTAATGTTGGGCTGATTTGCGTAAACAAATAATTAGCCATAGCATCTAAATACCCAATAAAACTCAAGGCACCGACTATCATCATGGCGCCATAAAAGAATAGCAAAGTATCCCAATCTACCCCCGCAATACACTTAAACACATCAAAGCCTTTATTGGCATCACTACATTCATGTGTTTCCGGAATCAGGAAATGGCTAAGTTTCTCGGATTTGGTTAGATAATAACTAAAGAATTGCAAGATCGCCAAGCCAAACATCATACCGGCTATGGCAGGCATATCCAGAAATACATTCGACAAAATGGTGATAGAAAAAGTAAGAATAAAGATAAAAATAACCCGCTTACTACCGCGTTTTAATTGCGGCGTCTCTTTACTAAAACGGGGATGTTGTTTCGGTACTGAAAATTGCATAATAAAAGCAGGCACGATAAAGTTTACGATACAAGGCAGGGTTAAATAAAAGAATTGATGGAAATGCAGCATATTTTGCTGCCAAACAAAAAAAGTAGAAATTCCACCCAAAGGACTCATGGTGCCACCCGCATTGGCCGCAACTACCGCATTTAAACCAGCCAAACCTACAAATTTGGGTTGTTCTTTGCCGATGACCAGTATGATATAACCCATCAACAAGCCTACAGTTAAACTACTGATAACTAAAGACAGTACAAAAGCCAAAAGACCGGTAATCCAAAATAATTGCCTATAATTATATTCACGGTTAGCCAAAACAATTCTTAATGCATCAAAAATACCACGCTCGGTCATGGAATTTAAGAAAGTCATGGATACAGTGATAAACAGAAATAATTCTGCATATGCCGATAAATTAGTCTGAAAGATGGCAGCAACGTTTTTTGCATGACCAAAGTGCAAATAATAGTATACAAAAATAGCAAACCAAATTAAGGCCGAACCTAATACCATGGGCTTAGCTTTACTCAGTTGATGCAGATCTTCCGTCATAGCCGCCGCATAAACCAGAATGGTAATGACAATCGCAAAATAGCCAACGAAATGATTTTTCAGATCTAACTGAGGAACTGCTAAAGCTTCCTCAGCAAAACTTAAAGAAGGCAACAGCAGCAAAACTGCTAATAAGGCCACATGACGGCATTTGATAAGTTTGAGTATATTCACTTGATCTCACTTTCGATCATAAATTAATGGTTTATTACGCGCTTGTCATTAATCAACGATATCAAACCGACACTAATTAGCTTGACATAAACGAGGTGTTAAAAATCGACTAGCACTGTTCGATGAAAGTTGGATGATAAAGATTACGAAATAAAGATTTCGTTAAGTTATTGCTTTATTTTTGAAACAGACTATTTCTAATATAGAAACAATCATAAGTTATAATCACTAACTTAGTTGTCATTTTTATAAAAAAATCTCATTTTTTCAAATCGTTGAAGCGATTTTTATAAAAAATTTATTTAGCCAAAATATCATGTTTTTACTATTAGCCATCCATTCACATGGTAGTATTGGTTTACAATAGCGGGCTTTCTAGCCTGTGTATTGATTGGTCACAGATTTTGAATAGTCTTACGGAGAAAATAGTGCGTTTTGGATTGAATTTACTGGGAATATTGGCGTTTTTAATCCCCACATTGGGATTTGCAGAAGGAGAAACCGTAACAACTACACTGCATCAGCTAGATTTAACAAACCATTGGGCTGGATATATCTCGGTTGTTGCCATGATCATTGCCTATATTTTCGCCATGTTCGAAGAAGCAACGGAATTGCGAAAATCCAAACCTATGTTACTGGCCTCTGCTCTGGTTTGGTTTGTTATTGTGCTTGCTTATCAGCAAACCGGAAACGATCTACTGGCAGTAGCCGCTTTCAAAAGTAATCTACAAAGCTATATCGAGTTACTACTATTTATCATGGTCTCGATGACTTATTTAAACGCCATGGAAGATATGCGCGTTTTTGATGCCCTAAAAACCTGGCTGGTACGAAAAAACTTAAGCTATCGGCAACTATTCTGGCTAACGGGTATTCTGGTATTTTTTCTTTCCAGTGTGATTAACGGATTAACCGCCGGACTACTCATGGGCGCAGTGGCAGTGGCAGTGGGGAAAGACAGCCCACGTTTTGTATCACTGGCCTGTATCAATATTATTGTCGCCACTAATGCTGGGGGTACTTTCAGTCCTCTGGGCGGCATATCTACACTCTTTGTTTGGCAACATCATATTTTATCGTTTACCGAATTTTTCAAACTGTTTCTCCCTTGCTGGGTGAATTTTCTGATCCCCGCCCTTGCTATGAGTTTTGCTATTCCAAAAGACCGACCTACCATAGAATTAGAAAAGGTTAATCTACCACGGGGAGCAAAACGTGTTATTTTTCTGTTCGGTGTAACCATCAGTCTGGCAGTGGCTTTTGATATGACTTTGCACCTACCCGCTGCCGCAGGCATGATGGCGGGTTTATCATTATTACAATTTTTTTATTTTTTCCTGCAAAAAAGTGGAAAAAGCCGCGAGCGTCATCAAGCGCAACTGGATTTATTTTCCAGCAGTAGCCATATCAATTTAGGAATATCCGAAACGCGTAAACTCGATATTTTTGAAAAAGTGGGGCGATTGGAGTGGGATACTCTACTGTTTTTCTACGGGGCCATGATGGGCATAGGCGGCTTGGGTTATATTGGCTATCTGGACACTATTTCTCACGTGCTATACGGTCAATTAAGCCCCACTATTGCAAACATTCTGATAGGCTTGTCTTCAGCCTTTGTTGACAATGGTACCCTGATGTTTGCGGTATTAACTATGGACCCTAATATCCCACCAGGACAATGGTTACTGTTAACACTGACATTGGGTGTAGGCGGCAGCCTACTGGCAATAGGCTCGGCTCCCGGTATCGGTTTAATGGGACAAGCAAAAGGACTGTACACCTTTAACAGCCATATGAAATGGTTTCCGGTGATTTTACTGGGCTATTTCGCCAGCATTGGCGTACATTTTTTGGTAAACGCAGAGTCTTTTTAAAGCCTAGTTACGCGGCAATCGCAAACCGGGCCAGCCAAGCCCGGTATAACAACTATTCAAACTTTAGTTTTCCAACAATTTAGCATGTGCCGCAGCCAACCGCGCCACCGGAATACGTGGCGCTGAACAGGACACATAATTTAAGCCTATATCATGACAAAAGCGGATAGAGCGTGGATGCCCACCGTGTTCACCACAGATGCCTATACGTATATCCGGACGTTGCGCTCGACCAAAATCTACAGCCATTTTCATTAACTTACCCACACCGAGTATATCCAGTGTTTCAAACGGATTGTCTTGTAGCAAGCCAGAATCTTCGTATAAGGGTAAAAATTTATTTTCTGCATCTTCTCGAGAGAAAGAAAAAGTAGCCTGAGTAAGATCGTTGGTACCAAAAGAAAAGAAATGCGCAATTTCTGCCAGATGATCGGCACGGGTACAGGCTCTTACGGTTTCTATCATGGTGCCAAATTTGAATTTAAGTTTCAGTCTATATTGATCTTCTACCTCAAGTTGAATTTCGTCTACCCATTGTTTCACTTTTTTCAACTCTTGTGCGGTAATGACTTGTGGCACCATAATTTCCGGCTCAATCAAAATTCGCTGTTTTACACAACGCGCAGCCGCTTCCAGAATAGAACGAATTTGCATTTTGTAGATTTCCGGATAACTCATCCCCAAACGTACACCGCGATGTCCCAGCATGGGGTTTACTTCGTACAACTCAAAAACCTTGGCCAACATCATTTCTTTTTTGGCAATGGCACTCAAAATGACTTCTTCATTGAGTTGACTGAAAGGCGGAGGCAATTCACTGGGGTTAGCCAGTGTTTCCATTACCACTCGCTGCCCTTTAACAATGGTAAGATAATGTTTGAGCGCATCAATTTCTTCTACCAATTGATGCTCGTTAGGCAAAAATTCATGCATGGGCGGATCTAACAGCCTTACCGTAACTGGATGAGGGGTCATGGCTTCGAACAGCTGCTGAAAATCATCGCGTTGGATGGGAAACAATTTAGCCAACGCCGCTTCACGCTCTTCAGTATTATGCGCCAGAATCATATCGACAACCAGCGGCAAACGATCAGAGGCGTTGAACATACGTTCGGTACGACATAAGCCTATGCCTTTTGCACCGTAACTGACTGCCAAACGTGCTGCTTCCGGGGTGTCGACATTGGCATGTACCTGTATACGAGCCACATTATCGGCCCATGACAATAAGGTTTTCAGCGATTCAGAAAAAACTGGCGCAATGGTCGGGATGCGTCCCATATAAATATGCCCGGTACTGCCATCAATGGTAATCAAATCGCCTTCTTTTATGTGAATATCGCCCACGATTGCCAAACGCGCACGCACATCAACTTTAATATCTTCAGCACCTGCCACACAAGCTTTCCCCATACCACGCGCCACCACCGCCGCATGCGAGGTTTTACCGCCGCGACTGGTCAAAATGCCTTGCGCAGCAAAAAATCCATGAATATCTTCGGGCTTAGTTTCTTCTCGTAACAGAATAATTTCCTCACCGGTTTTAGCTAAACGTACAGCAGTATCGGCGTCGAATACACATTTGCCGCAAGCAGCCCCCGGTGACGCAGGCAAGCCTTGAGCAATGGCCGCCTGATTATGTTGGGGGGCCAATTGAGGATGCAGTAACTGTTCAAGTGATTCAGGATGGATACGCAGTAATGCTTGAGCCTTGTTGATCAGCCCTTCGGCCACCATATCAATAGAAGACTTCACCATAGCAGCGGCATTCATTTTGCCATTTCTGGTTTGTAAACAATACAGCACACCCCTTTCTATAGTGTATTCATAATCCTGTACTTCCTGATAATGTGCTTCCAGTTTATTTCGCAGCTCTTTTAATTGTTGATACTGTTCAGGCATTTCCTGAGCCATAGCCTGTACCGGTTTTGGGGTACGAATACCCGCGACCACATCTTCACCTTGAGCGTTAACCAAATATTCGCCGTACATTTCGTTTTCACCTGTACCGGGATTACGGGTAAAACCCACACCAGTGGCGCAGTCATCGCCCATATTGCCAAATACCATCGTCACAATATTAACGGCAGTACCATTAGCCATATCCGGTGTGATATGAAATTGTTGACGATAATCGATTGCGCGCCGACCTAACCAAGAGTTAAATACCGCCTGTATAGCAATTTCCAATTGCTCGTAGACATCTTCAGGAAAGGGGCGACCGGTTTCTTCGTAAACAACGTTTAGAAAAAGCTCGCTGATTTCCTGCAATTGATCGCTGGTCAAGGCTACATCGGCCTTAATACCGGCATTACGTTTAACCGCCTGAAAATGCGCGTCAAATTTTTCGTCTTCAATACCTAGCGCCACTTTGCCAAACAACTGGATAAAACGCCGATACGCATCGTAGGCAAAGCGGGTATCGTCTGTGACTTCAATCAATGCAAGCAAGGTCTGCTTGTTCAAACCCAAATTGAGTATGGTATCCATCATACCTGGCATAGAAATCGCCGAACCAGAACGTACCGAAACCAACAATGGATCAGTACTCCCGCCAAAAGTTTTACCTGTCAGTTCTTCTATATCGGCAATTTGGCTGCGCACTTCGTTCATTAAGCCATCTGGCAAGCGTTTATTTTCCAAATACTGAATACAGGTATTGGTAGTAATCACAAATCCTGGAGGAACATTCAATCCTAACTGGGTCATTTCACATAGATTGGCACCTTTACCACCTAGTAGAACTTTGTTTTTACCATCGCCAGTGTTGAATGAGTAACAGAAATTTGTATCCATAGTAGCCTGAAGAAAAGGTTTAGATAATAAAGCCAGGGTAGCCCGCTTAATAAGATACGGTCTACGCAATAGGGTGTGTAAACATGGATTTTTACTGCGTTTTGTAATGTTTTTCAAGAGTTATATTAAACTTGCTGATTTGTTTAAGGTAAAATTTCAATTACCGTTCAATGTAGCCTCGATGCAGCGCAGCGGAATTGAGAGTGTCGACTACGAAATTTATCAGGCACACCAAATTTGATTTTATTTTTTGGGGTCACTAAATACTTACCCCACCCTACTGATAAATTAAAACCAAAGAACTATTCATGCAAAATCCAGAAGTAATTATTATTGGCGCAGGCGCTTCAGGTTTAATGTGCGCCATAGAATCCGCCAAGCGTGGGCGCAAAACGCTGGTGATTGACCATGCCAACAAAGCCGGTAAAAAAATCTTAATGTCGGGTGGTGGACGCTGTAACTTTACTAATTACACGATTGAAGCAGGGAATTTTATATCTGCAAATCCGCATTTTTGTATATCCGCCTTAAGCCGCTTTACACAATGGGATTTTTTGGCAATGGTAGAAAAATACCGCATACCGTTTCACGAACGACTGCACGGACAATTGTTTTGCGATGATAGCGCCAAAGATATACTGAATATGCTATTGGACGAATGTAAGCATTATGGTGTAACAATACTGCTGGAATGTACATTACAGGCACTGGAGCGCACTAGCGGCGGCTTTGCCTTACAGACCAGCAAAGGCCAGTTTCACTGTCAATCTCTAGTCGTGGCCAGTGGTGGCTTATCCATTCCCAAAATGGGTGGCAGTCCACTCGGTTACAAAATTGCCACGCAATTTGACCTTCCCGTTAAAGCCACACGAGCAGGCTTAGTACCCCTAACCCTGCAAGATTCCGACAAAGAGCAACTAGCCCCCTTAAGCGGTATTGCTGTTGCAAGCCAAGTGAGCTTTCAACAGCTAAGCTTTAAAGAAAACTTGCTGTTTACCCACAGAGGTTTAAGTGGACCTGCCATTTTGCAAATATCCTCTTACTGGCAACCGGGTAGCAGTTTAAGTATTAACTTATTACCCGCAATTGATTTACTGTCTGAATTAAAACAAAGCCGCGCTCAGGGCAGTAAATTAAAATTGCAAACCGTATTGTGCGACTTATTACCCAAACGTCTGCTGCAAACCCTACTTTCCGAAGAGTTGCTAGATTTACCAATGGCAAATTGTGCCGATAAACATTTGCAACAGGTGACTAACAGTTTGCAAAACTGGCAAGTAAAACCAAATGGCAGCGAAGGTTACCGCACCGCAGAAGTAACGGTAGGCGGTGTTGATTGTAGCGCCATATCGTCTAAAACCATGGAAAGCCTGACAGTGCCAGGCTTGTATTTTATTGGTGAAGTGCTGGATGTAACTGGCTGGCTGGGTGGCTATAATTTTCAGTGGGCTTGGTCTTCTGGGTGGTGTGCAGGGCAATATGTTTAAGTTGTTGCGAAAAGTTATAACATCGACTTCAAGTTGATCGGTAGAGTCAAGATTTGCCGAGGGGAGCATTAAATCGATAAATCTCTGCTTGAGTGCAATCCCCAGCTTGCCTAGCCATCACTCAAATCTGTATGTATCAACATCCGAGAAATTCTGACCATCTACCATCGATTCCTAACCAACCTTTAGAACTAAATTTTTTTGGTATTGATGAGACGTATTCGATAATCAATCTTACTGGTCGATGCTGGCAACTCCTGTCAGTTACTGGGTAAATAATCCATTTCAGCTTGCTTTTGCCTCACTAAGTACCCTGTTATCTCCTATCTCAAGAATCGCTGACTAATTGCCCATATCGAAATTGACTATCTCGCAATGAAATGTCGATATTCAAACAAAACCACAATTTTAATGTGATTTTGTTTAAAAACCAACAGCAGCCTATTAATTTAAAAAAATCTTCATTTCTTAAATTTATTGATATTAGAAAGGTTTTTGGGGGGATTGTTATTTAGGCATAGATTTTGTTACCAATTTTAGAGCAGGTTTGGTGGAAAAAGTGCCGTTTACTGCAATATAAATAATAAATAGAAATTAAGCGCTTCCAACGACTGCTTACCTATCTGACTAAATAGTTGTACCGCCAAGTGCAGTTCAACTGAGAAAAACATTAGCTAAGATTGTTTCGGTAGCGTGGTCTTGAAGACTAATCATGCCCTAGAGATAGGGCCAAGCTGTTTTTCTTCAAATAGCCATACAACAAACCAGGAGTTTCCATGACCGAAACCTTTTACGAAGTGATGCGCAGGCAAGGCATCACTCGCCGCAGTTTTCTGAAGTTTTGTAGCTTGACTGCTGCATCCTTGGGACTTTCACCCGCTTTCGCACCGAAAATCGCCCACGCAATGGAGACCAAACCCCGTATTCCAGTGTTATGGTTGCATGGTTTGGAATGCACTTGCTGTTCGGAATCCTTTATCCGCTCGGGCCATCCGCTGGCCAAAGATGTGATCTTGTCGATGCTGTCTCTGGATTATGACGACACCATCATGGCCGCAGCGGGGCATAACGCAGAAGCTATCGTTACTGAGATCGTCGAAAAATACAAAGGCAATTACATACTGGCTGTGGAAGGCAATCCACCGCTGGCCGAAGACGGCATGTTCTGCATCATCGGCGGTAAGCCCTTCGTGGAACAACTAAAATACGCTGCAGAAAGCTGCAAAGCCATTATCTCATGGGGTTCGTGTGCTTCCTGGGGTTGCGTACAGGCGGCAAAGCCCAATCCGACTCGTGCTACACCGGTTCATAAAGTCCCCGGATTGGCAAAAAAACCCATCATTAAAGTACCCGGTTGTCCACCAATTGCCGAGGTAATGACTGCGGTGGTGGCTTATCTACTAACTTTCGACAAACTGCCGACGCTGGACAAACAAGGTCGGCCGCAGATGTTCTACAGCCAGCGCATCCACGACAAATGCTACAGAAGACCGCATTTCGATGCAGGTCAATTTGTCGAACATTGGGATGACGAAGCTGCTCGCCAAGGCCATTGCTTATACAAAATGGGCTGCAAAGGGCCTACAACTTACAACGCTTGTTCGACGGTGCGGTGGAACGAAGGTACTTCATTTCCGATTCAATCCGGTCACGGCTGCATCGGATGTTCCGAGGACGGTTTCTGGGATAAAGGTAGTTTCTACGACCGTCTAACCGACATCAATCAGTTCGGCATCGAAGCTAATGCCGATGTGATTGGTGGTACCGCTGCGTCTTTAGTGGGTATCGGCATCGCCGCACATGCCGGGTTAACCGCTCTGAATCGCGCCAAACAATCCGGTGATAAACAACCTGGAGCAGAACAATAATGACAGTTAGAAATACACCCAACGGTTTTAACTTAAACGATACTGGCCGCCGTGTGGTGGTCGATCCTGTTACTCGTATCGAAGGCCATATGCGTTGCGAAGTCAATATCGACCAAGACAACATTATCCGCAATGCGGTTTCTAGCGGTACTATGTGGCGTGGCTTAGAAGTGATATTGAAAGGCCGCGATCCGCGCGATGCTTGGGCATTCGTGCAACGCATCTGTGGTGTCTGCACGGGTACCCACGCATTGACCTCTGTCCGTGCTGTCGAGAACGCGCTGAAGATCAAAATTCCAGAAAATGCTAATTCAATACGCAACCTAATGCAGCTCAGCTTGCAGGCACAGGATCACTTGGTACATTTCTATCATCTGCATGCGCTAGATTGGGTGAACCCAGTTAATGCCTTGAAAGCCGATCCTGTTGCAACTTCGGTCTTGCAACAATCGATTTCGCCACACAATCCCAAGTCCTCACCCGGCTATTTCCGTGACACCCAAAATCGATTGAAAAAATTTGTCGAATCCGGACAACTTGGACCGTTCAAGAATGGCTACTGGAGCAATCCGGCTTATTTATTGCCGCCGGAAGCTGATTTGATGGCGGTTACCCATTATCTTGAAGCTTTAGATTTTCAAAAAGACATTATGAAAATCCGCACCATATTTGGAGGTAAAGACCCGCATCCAAACTGGTTGGTGGGTGGAGTACCATGCGCTATCAATATAGATGGGGTTGGTGCTAATGCTGCGATCAATATGGAGCGTTTGAATCTGGTGTCGTCACTGATAGATCGCACCATCGATTTCATCGATCAAGTCTACATCCCGGATTTACTGGCGATTGCCAGTTTCTACAAAAGTTGGATGTATGGCGGTGGCATTTCCGGCCTAAGTCTACTGTCTTATGGTGACATTCCCGACAAGGCCAACGATTACTCTGCCAGCAACTTATTGATGCCACGCGGCGCGATTATTAATGGCGACTTGAACAAAGTTCACGAAGTGGATTTGACTGATCCTGAGCAAATCAAGGAGTTCATACCGCACTCCTGGTACAAATATCCCAACGAGTCGGCAGGGTTACATCCTTGGGACGGCATTACCGAACCCAATTTCAAGCTAGGCTCTAACACTAAGGGTAATCGCACAAATATTCAGGAGCTGGATGAAGGCGCGAAATATTCCTGGATCAAAGCACCACGCTGGAAAGGTCATGCGATGGAAGTCGGGCCATTGGCGCGTTATGTTATCGGTTATGCGCAAGGCAACAAAGAAATCACCGAGCAAATCAACTTTGTACTAAAAACATTGGATGTACCGGTGACTGCTTTGTTCTCGACCTTGGGCAGAACCGCCGCTCGAGGTCTGGAAGCGCAATGGGCAGCAGGCAAGATGCGCTACTTCATGGACAAGTTGATTACCAATGTTAAAGCTGGCGATTTATCCACAGCCAACGTCGAGCGTTGGGACCCAGAAACCTGGCCTAGCAGCGTCAAAGGCGTTGGTTTTACCGAAGCACCTCGAGGAGCCTTAGGTCACTGGTTGAAAATCGAAAATACCAAGATCGCCAATTACCAATGTGTAGTGCCAACAACCTGGAACGGCTCGCCGCGCGACGAGCAAGGCAACATTGGTGCCTTCGAAGCAGCCTTAATGAACACCAAGGTTGAACGCCCCGAAGAACCGGTGGAAATCCTGCGTACTCTGCACAGTTTTGACCCTTGTTTGGCCTGCTCGACCCATGTGATGAGTATAGACGGCAAGGAATTAACCCAAGTTAAAGTCCGTTAAGGAGTCGTGCTGCGACAGGCTCAGGACGACAGTAAATAACTGATTCCGTTTGTGCTGAATCCTGAGCTTGTCGAATTTTCACCCTTATCGGTATTTAGCGTTGAAAAACTCCCAAAGGAGAAACAGATGAACAAATATTTTACACTAGCCAGTTTATTGGCAATATCTGCTAAGGCGGATGCTCACTCACATCCCACAGTGGATAGCCTGACTCATAGTCTGGAACATTTGATAATCACTTATCATGCCTGGTTACCCTATCTTCTGGGTTCTAATGCGGTATTGGCACTTACGATAGTCTTGTACTACAGGTGGAATCGCCGTTCAGGAACATCAAAACGGAGAGTGTTATGAGCGAGTCCACACCGTCGCCAGTCTATGTTTACGAAATCCCTGTCCGGGTTTGGCACAGCCTGAATGCTTTGTTGATCGTTGCCCTGATTACGACTGGTTATTTGATCGCCGAACCATTAGCCTCTGTGACTGGCGAAGCCTCCGAACACTTTTTAATGGGCTATATCCGTTTCGGTCATTTTGCCGCGGGCTATTTGATCGCCATTGCTTTGGTGTTTCGTGCCTATTGGGCTTATGCCGGCAACGAACATGCACGGCAAATTTTTTTGCCGCCGTTGTTGAATGCGCATTTCTGGCAGGGTGTCTGGCACGAAATTCTCTGGTATACCTTTTTGGTAAAAGAGCCACGCCGTTACATTGGCCATAATCCATTAGCGATACTATCCATGCATTTCGTATTTGTATGGGGATTACTGTTTATGATAATCACGGGATTTGCATTATACGGGGAGGGAGCTGGTGCCAACAGTTGGGCTCATGTTTTATTCAGCAGTTGGGTGTTGCCGTTGTTTGGCGATAGCCAGAGCTTACATAGCTGGCATCATTTGGTGATGTGGATAATAGTGTGTTTCGTGCTAATTCATATTTATGTCGCAGTGAGAGAAGACAAATTGTCCGGGCAAAGCCTGCTGTCTACGATAGTCACAGGCTGGCGCACTTTCAAGAGTGATAAACCAGTGGATGATGCACATTGAAACATACAAAAACCTTTCGAGCTAAAAAGGGACACGGTTACTCTACAGCGTATCAATCACCACCGATTTGCTTTATTGCGTTAAGAACCTATGGGGAGGATTTATTCTTGTGACTTCATCACCTTCTATTTTATTGCTTGGTATAGGCAATGTACTTTGGGCTGATGAAGGTTTCGGTGTCAGGGTGATTGAGCATCTACAAAAATTCTACCGCTTTCCAGATAACGTCAACGTGCTGGATGGCGGTACGCAAGGCATGTATCTGGTCGAGCATGTGCAGGCAGCGCAGGTATTGGTGGTATTTGATGCGGTTGATTACGGCCTGCCACCGGCTACCCTTAAGCGGGTTGAAAATGATGACGTTCCCAGTTTTCTCGGTGCTAAAAAAATGAGCCTGCATCAAACTGGCTTTCAGGAAGTATTGGCTACGGCACAAATGCTGGGTCAATATCCGCTACATCTATTACTGATTGGTGTTCAGCCGGAAGAGTTAGATGATTATGGTGGCAGCCTTAGACCTAGTGTCAAAGCGCAAATTCAGCCAGCTATAGATATGGCCTTAAATTATCTGCAAGGATTCGAAATTCGTGCAGAAGCACTTGAAAAAGCGGTTGATTTATCAGATCAAGCCTTAGACATGCAACGCTACGAACAAGAACGCCCACCTGCCGAGTTGGCCTGCCGAGTAGGTGACGAACGCATCCTGCAATCGGATGCATTTGAAGTCCGCCTGCCGCAAGTAAACGACCGGCCTAGTCTGCAAGTTGATATTGATTACCGAGGAAAATATTAATGTGCATAGGAATACCGATGCAAGTGGTCGAACGGCGTGGTGAATCAGCCCTCTGCGTTTAC
This sequence comes from Methylomonas sp. AM2-LC, assembly GCF_039904985.1. Taxonomy (NCBI): domain Bacteria; kingdom Pseudomonadati; phylum Pseudomonadota; class Gammaproteobacteria; order Methylococcales; family Methylococcaceae; genus Methylomonas; species Methylomonas sp. AM2-LC. The sequence goes on along the minus strand of NZ_CP157005.1, from coordinate 1,602,728 downwards.
CGCGGCGAACTACACCAAATCGACATGATGCTGGTCGGCGAACAACCGCAAGGAACTTGGTTGCTGGTGTTTCTGGATGCGGCGCGGGAAGTAATGAGTTCCGAGAAAGCACAACAAATTACTGATGCGCTGGAAGCTATGCGCTTGGCTATGCAAGGTGAAACCGACCTAGATCATTTATTTGCCGACTTGGTTGACCGCGAACCCAAATTACCGGAGTTTTTACGCACATGAGTCCAATCTTATTTGAACAACTACAAACCCGTTACGGTTTGCCGCTACTGAATGCCGAAAATTACGATTTGTTTGTCCACGGCCATCACAACGTGGTACTGTTCTTTGCCAATGATCCGATAATGTTTCCGGAAAGCCATGACGTGGCGGTAATTCTTCCGGAGTTATTGAAAGTGTTTGCCGACAAGCTGCAAGGCGCGTTGATCGCCCAATCCATCGAGCGCGAATTGCAAGCCAGATTCCGCTTTACCAGTTGGCCATCGCTAGTATTTCTAAGAGATGGCGAATTTCTGGGCATGATTACCGGCATCAAGGATTGGGCAGAATACGGTCAGGAGTTTGCCCGCATCTTGTCTGCCGAGCCTAGTCAGCCACCGAAATTTGATCTGGAAAAGATTTGCGGTGGATTTGCTTAGTTTTAAATTTTTGTAATTACTCAACTTAGGGTTGGTTAGATGTGCTATTTGAAATACTTATAAGCATTGCTGGCTTATACACGCATCGTAACCTAACCGAGCATAAAAAACTGCCACCTAGTACTAAGCTAATGGGTGTCCGAGTATTAAGAGGAGTAATTACCCAATTTTTAGCTTGGATTCACCTAAAGACATAATTGCGAAATATAGAGTAACTCAGCCTACGTTGCCAGTAATGAGTTTTTTCTCGAACCCAATTCAAAAAACCCGATAGACATACTAAATACATAAATACTCAAACCATGACTTCAATATCCCTCCCTATTTTTGGCCAAGGCAGTCAACCTGCCGAGGAAGACGGCGTCGAGCTGGAATATCTGGCGATGCCTGAAGAAATGATTACTTACCGAATGCCGCAGATTTCGTCGGACTTACACACCGCGGATTTGGCGCAGGCTAAAACCACGTTTCTGCAATTGGAACAGAATCTGGCTGATTACCCGGCAAATAGCCCTGCAATCGATCTAATTACACTGGACCAAACTAACCGCCGCTTTGTTGATGAATTACTCGGCGAAGGCGAAGTTAGCATGATTTGTGGCAGTGTGCAGAAATTGCGCATTCAGGAATCGGTGCTGGCTGGCGTATGGCGCTTACAGCAGTTGAATGGCAAGCAGATCGTATCCGATGCGTTGGATGTGGGCATTATTCCGCACCAAGTCGCCCAATTGGCTTTTGCCGATGCCTCCTCCCGAATAGACACCGATATGAGCGCATTGCCCGACGGAGTGATGAACGCTCCGCCGTTGCTGGCTGAACTCAATGCTAAGATCACAAAATACCAACCTGGAGACGAGGCGCATATTATTAACCTAAGCTTGTTACCACAAACCGAACAGGACTTGACATTTTTGCAGCAAAGACTGGGCATGGGAGTGGTAACTATCTTGTCGCGCGGTTACGGCAATTGCCGAATCACAGCAACCAGCACGCGCAATGTTTGGTGGGTACAGTATTTCAATTCGCAAGACACCTTAATTCTCAATACATTGGAAGTCAGCGATGTGCCAAGTGTGGCTTGTGCCTCCCCAGAAGACATTACCGACAGTTATCAACGCTTGCAGGAAATATTGAAGGTTTATCTATGAGCGAGGCGTTCTTCGCAGGTGTTTATGGCGTTGATGACTCGCGTTTGCCAGCTGAAGCAAAGTTGGAATGCAAAATCTGTTGGCATGTGTACGACCCAACGGAAGGTGACCCAGTTTGGCAAGTGTTACCCGGCACGGCGTTTGCGAATTTACCAGATCACTGGACTTGTCCGCAATGCGGTTCGCCTAAACAGGATTTCTTGGTGATGGAAGACTGAGAATGCTTTGGCAAAATGGCGAACATATCAGATTGGTTCTTGAACAGACCTTTAACTACATCCTAACCTCGCGCATGCAAGATTTGCCGCTGTTAAATTCGGTACTGCGGGTGCAGGCGGTTGGCTTCATGCGTGTCAATCAAGATTGGCTAGGAATATTGATAACGCCATGGTTCATGAATCTGCTGCTCATGCCTGGAGCAGATAACGCTGGCATCACGCAGTTGCCCGGCAGTAAGTTTGAGCGAGCTTTTCCCTACGGTAGCTTTGAATTTACCGTTGCCCACGAGGCTCAGTTGGGCAATTATGGCGTGTGTTCTCTGTTTTCACCAATGTTTGAGTTTGAAAATCAAGCTGCCGCGTTTACCGCCGCGCAGTCGGCCTTGCAAAACTTGTTGGCTAATCCCTCTCCAAGGGCGATCAGCCGCCGCGATTTGTTGCGCGGCAATCTTGGTGGACCTTGAATGACTCTCGCTGGCGCCATTCATATCGAGTTGTTTCACCATGCCGGTGACGCGAACGGCGCTCGGATAGTCTCGACTAGACCTGATGCCGCACGGGTCTTGATAGGTAAAACGCCAGAGCAACTGCTGTCTACCTTGCCAATGTTGTTTTCGCTGTGTGGTAATACTCAAGCCTATGCATCATTACTGGCTTGTCGCGCCGCGATGGGATTAGATGCCGAGCCTGAAGCAGATGCCGCACGTGAACTGCTGGTGCAACTGGAAACCTTGCGCGAACACGCTTGGCGGATAATGCTGGATTGGCCGGGGTTATTCGGTCAACAGCAGGATAAAAAATCTGTTGCGGCCCTACTGAAATTCGATGCTTTGTTCAAACATTGTTTATTCCGCGAGGGGAATGCCTTTAACCTAGATAGTCGCTTGGATTTTGATGGAAAACGGCTGAGTGTTTTGATAAACGAGGTTAGCGCACTGATTGATAACGCTGTTTTCGATGGTGGCATGCTTAAGTTTCAAAGGCAAAACAGTGAAGAGCAGTTGATTGAATGGCTACAGCAAAGTAAAGCATTGTCTGCACACATGCTAGGCAATTTGTATCTTTTGGGCTTGCAGGCTGTAGGTAGCAACGAGGTAGCTTGTTTACCAACGCTTGATTGTCAAAGTTTACATTTGCAATTGCAACAACAAGATTTACAGGCATTTTGTCTTGCACCGCAATGGCAAGGGCTATGTTACGAATCGACGCCGTTCGGTCGGCAAAATTGGCGGCCTTTGATTGCCGAATTGCAAAGTCGTTACGGCAATGGCTTGCTAGTGCGCTTTGTAGCCCTTTTGCAGGAAGTGGCGGCTTACGTGCAGAAACTCAGCAGATTCGGCGAATCGACAATGGAGCCAGCATCATCGGCTTATGGCTTCGAAGGAATAGGACTAGCGCAAGTGCAGGCTGCACGTGGATTATTGATGCATAATCTGGAGTTTTGCCAAGGTAGGGTTTACGATTACCGTATCGTCGCGCCGACCGAGTGGAATTTTCATCCTGATGGCGTGGTTGCTAAAGGGTTAACAAGTTTGCATGCGGCTGATATGGATGGCTTACAGCGGCAAGCTGAATGGCTGATTAATGCAGTTGATCCCTGTGTTGCTTACGATTTAATGCTCGTTGATGGGATGGCTTAACTTAACGTTATAGGCTGCGTACACATCTTTGCATCAGAATGTCGAAAATATTACCTGGGTATTCATCATGCATGAAATGTCACTCTGCGAGAGTGTTTTACAAATTATAGAACAACAAGCGCAGGCGCAGCAGTTCCACAAAGTTAAAACCGTGTGGCTGGAAATCGGCGCACTATCTGGCGTCGAACCTGATGCGATGCGTTTCAGCTTCGAGGTGGTGACCAACGGCTCGGTGGCCGACCAAGCCAAACTGGAAATTATCCATATTCCTGGTCAAGCATGGTGCATGCCCTGCGCGCGCGAGGTATTCGTGGAACAGCTTTATGACGAATGCCCGCACTGTGGCAGTCATCAATTACAAATAGTCGGTGGTGATCAAATGCGAATTAAAGAACTGGAGGTAGAATAATGTGTGGCATCTGCGGCTGCGGCGAGGGTCATAACCACTCGCACGAAGAACAACACGATCATGAGCATGCTCACGATAGTCATGGTCATTCCCATGCTGCCGAGCATTCTCATGCGCCAGGGCTAACTCAGGCACGAATGGTGCAAATAGAACAAGATATCCTGTCCAAGAACAATCGCTATGCCGACGAAAACCGCCGCTATCTTAGCGAGCGCAGTATACTGGCCTTGAATTTAGTCTCAAGTCCTGGTTCCGGCAAAACCACCCTACTGACCGAAACCATCATCCGATTGAAAGAGGAATTAACTATTGCGGTGATCGAAGGCGACCAGCAAACCGCTCGCGATGCCGACCGCATCCGCGCCACTGGTGTCCAGGCACTGCAAATCAATACAGGTAAAGGCTGTCATCTGGATGCGCATAGGGTTGGTCATGCCTTACAAAGTTTGCATCCGCAACTGCACAGTTTGTTGTTTATCGAAAATGTCGGCAATTTGGTCTGTCCGTCGGCCTTCGATTTGGGTGAAGCACACAAAGTGGTGATCCTCTCGGTCACTGAAGGCGAAGATAAGCCAATCAAATACCCAGATATGTTCCATGCCGCAGATTTAATGATCTTGAATAAAACCGATTTATTGCCGCATCTCGATTTCGACAGTGAGCAATGTATCAAATATGCTAAACAGGTTAATCCAAAAATCAAAGTGTTATCCTTATCTGCTAAGAGCGGCGAGGGGATGGAGAATTGGTTAAAATGGTTGAGGGTGGAGTTGGAGTTGCAAAGGATAGCTTATGATTAATAATAGCCGCTGCAAAACGAGAATACTAATATGTGCCTAGCCCTTCCAGCCCAAATTCAGATTATCCACGCCGATACCGGAATGGCTACCGTGTCCGTTGATAATATCAAAGTCGAAGTCTCGCTAGCGCTGGTTGACGACGTTCAAGTTGGAGACTATGTACTAGTTCACGTCGGCTATGCACTGAATAAGATCAACGAAGACGAGGCCATTAAGACACTGGCTTTATTCGCCGAAGCAGGTTTAACGACGACGCCATGAAATACATTAGTGAGTTTCGCAGGCAAGATCTGGCCAAGCTATTGGCTCAGACTATCGCCCAAACCGTCGATCCCAAACATCATTATCGGCTGATGGAGTTTTGCGGAGGACATACCCATGCCATTTTTCGCTACGGTGTACAGGACTTGATGCCAAGCAATGTCGAATTTATCCATGGCCCTGGTTGTCCGGTCTGCGTGTTGCCCATTGGTCGCATCGACAATGCAATTCAATTAGTGGAACGACATGACGTTATTCTTTGCACCTATGCCGACCTGATGCGGGTGCCAGCGACTGGTCGCACCAATTTACTGAAAGCCAAGGCTGCTGGCGGTGATATTCGCATGGTCTACTCAACTCAGGACGTGTTGAAAATCGCCCGCGACAATCCGCATCGACAGGTAGTATTTTTCGCGATTGGATTCGAGACCACGACGCCAGCATCGGCTGTTGCGATAAAAGTGGCCCAGGCTGAAGGATTGACCAATTTTTCGGTATTCTGCAACCATGTGCTGACGCCATCGGCGATGCAGGCAATTCTAGATGCACCTGAGCCAGTTGCCATAGACGCCTTCCTCGGGCCATCGCATGTCAGCTCCGTGATAGGCAGCAAGCCTTACGAGACTTTTGCCGATCATTACGCTAAACCGATCGTTATCGCCGGCTTTGAACCGCTGGATGTAATGCAGTCTGCGTTGATGCTGATTCGCCAGATCAACGAGGGTCGACATGAAGTGGAAAACGAATATAGCCGGGCGGTAACCCGCGATGGCAATCTAAAAGCGCAAGGTTTGGTTAATGAGGTTTTTGAACGGCGGCCTCAGTTTGAATGGCGCGGATTGGGTTTAATTCCCAATAGTGCTTTGAAATTGAAAGCCGAATATGCCGCTTTCGATGCGGAACGGCGTTTCGAGATGCCCGCTATTCAGGCCAGCGAAGTCAAGGGTTGCGAATGTCCAGCAATTTTGCGCGGTGCTAAAAAGCCAAAGGACTGCAAATTACTAGGCACAGTCTGCACCCCGGAAAATCCGATGGGTTCCTGTATGGTATCGTCGGAAGGTGCTTGCGCTGCGTATTGGTCATATGGACGGCTTAGAGAGAACAATTAGTAATATTGCCTTTCTTCAACATACCAGTAAAACAAAGCATTAACCAATGTCTATGAAACCATATACCTCTAAATTGGATCTATCCACGGGCAATGTCGACCTAAGTCACGGCGGCGGCGGTCGAGCAATGGCTCAGCTGATTGACGAATTATTTATCAAACATTTCGATAACGACTTGTTAAGACAAGGCAATGATCAGGCTATGTTCACTACAAAGGCGGGGCGGTTGGTCATAAGCACGGACGGCCATGTTATTTCGCCGCTGTTTTTTCCGGGCGGGGATATAGGCTCGCTCGCGGTATATGGCACGGTCAATGATGTAGCTATGTCTGGAGCGAAACCGCTGTATTTGGCGGCAGGCTTTATTCTTGAAGAAGGATTGCCACTGGCAGATCTGGAAAGAATTGTTATCAGCATGGCGACTGCTTCCCACACTACGGGCACGCCTATTGTAACAGGTGATACTAAAGTCGTGGAACGCGGCAAGGGTGATGGTGTATTCATTACTACCACTGGAATAGGATTAGTGCCGGAAAGAGTCAATATCTCAAGTAATAGAGCGCGACCTGGCTACTCGATACTCATTAACGGTTCGATTGGTGATCACGGCATCGCCATTATGGCCGGACGCGAAAATCTGCAATTCGGTACCAGCATCGTCTCTGATTCTGCCGCGCTGAATACCCTGGTTGAAGTTATGGTTGCCGCTGCGCCTGCCGATATCTATTGCTTGCGCGATCCAACTCGTGGTGGTTTGGCGACTACATTAAATGAACTGGCTCAGCAATCTGGAGTTGGCATGCTGATTGATGAAGCCAGTATTCCAATGAAGCCGGAAGTGAAAGCGGCTTGCGAAATACTTGGACTGGATCCTCTTTATGTTGCCAACGAAGGTAAACTGGTATGCATTTGCTCAGCGTCCGCTACCGACCGTTTATTGGCAATTATGCGCCAACATCCATTAGGTCAAGACGCCATGAAAATTGGTGTAGTGATCGAAGATAAACATAGACTCGTGCAAATGACCACGGCTTTCGGCGGACGGCGTATTGTCGATTGGCCAGTTGGCGAGCAGTTGCCGCGCATTTGCTGATGCCCGATAAGGCGATTTGGATACGTGGGGTTGTGCAAGGGGTCGGTTTCCGGCCAGCAATTTGGCATCTCGCCAAGCAATACTCTGTGACAGGGGAAGTTTGGAATGATGGATTTGGGATGATGATTCATGCGTTCGGCACAGAGACAGACCTAGATGCTTTTATTCGTCAAATACCGCTACAATTACCGCCTCTGGCTTGATTAGACAGCATAGACGTACAAACGCTGGACGAAATGCCGCATAGCCACGCATTTCGCATTATCGATAGTCAGCATAGTGATGCAAATACACCCATAGCCGCTGACGCGGCTACTTGCCCGGATTGCCTTCTCGAAATTTCAAACCCCAACAACCGCCGCTATCGCTATCCGTTCACTAATTGCACTCATTGCGGCCCCAGACTATCTATTATTCGCCAAGTGCCGTACGATCGCTGCTATACCAGTATGGCTGAATTTGTGATGTGCCCGCACTGCCAGGCAGAATATGAAGATCCCGCCGATCGACGCTTTCACGCCCAAGCCAATTGCTGCCCAGACTGTGGTCCAAAATTATGGCTGGAGGATCATAAGGGTCAAACACTTGATAGCGACGATCCGCTTAATTTGGCTGCCAGCCTAATTCGACAAGGTTATATCATAGCCATTAAAGGGTTAGGTGGTTTTCAACTGGCATGTAACGCAACCGATGCTGATGCCGTCAGCAAATTGAGAAAACGCAAGCACCGCTATGCCAAACCATTTGCGCTTATGGGTCGTGATGTCGATATTATAGCCTGTTACACCCAACTGAATGCGACCGAAATCCAAGCGTTAGTGGTGTATTTCAAAACCGCTTACTGCTCGAATCACTAACATAACAATTGGTTCAGCAAGGTAAAACAGTACTATCGTCGGAACGCTATCCAATGAACGATGGAGGATTGGCGCTGGGGCAGGCAGTAATTGTAGCGGCTGGCCAGCTTTAGCTTCCCCATTTTAGAGACAAACCACGATTAAAATTTTACTTATCAAAACGATGTAGCTGAATGGCAATCCAGAATTGAATAAAGACACAAACTTTAATGTGCTTTGTTTTATGTCTGTAAATTTTATTGTCGCTGTCTATCAAGGATATTAAAGCAAAGTAATACTTACCCGCCAAGCTGAGGAAGCTTAATTTGAAAAACCAGCCAAATTATCATACAAGTATCCGAATTATAAGCTAATATTGTACAGTGTCTTATTGTTAATGCGGCGTTTAAAAGCACGACACAGAATTGACTTAATTAACCCTTTTTTCCGATATCCCCCGCCCTGATGTTGGTTAACGTTTTTGTTACAGAACATAACTATGACAGACACTCGAAAACCTGAAGAACTCACTATCACAAATAACACTGAAACTGCAAAAAACCTTAGGATTCAGGAGCAATTTTCAACAACAAAGTCTATAATGCTAATACAGGAAGTGAATGGCCCCAAAGGCCTGGAACCAACCCGTTACGGCGACTGGGAACGTAAAGGCCGTTGTGTGGATTTTTAAATAGACTGTGCGCCAACCCTTGACATTAATTCTGTGATCAGGCGCAAACAGCCTTATCCAGAGCGGAATAACGGAACTAAGGAATTAAATATAGACTATGACTAGCAAAAACCGACCGCTTTCACCGCATTTACAAGTCTACCGCCTGCCTATTACTGGCTTGATCTCTATTACCCATCGTATTACCGGCATTTTTTTATCTCTAGGACTCATCGGGTTCGTTACCATACTGATTTGCATCGCCAGTGGCGAACAAACCTATATGGCCATGCAAAGCCTTATGTCCTTCTGGTTTTGTCAATTGATTTATTGGGGTTTTATTTACGCTTTATTTTTTCATCTATGTCATGGCGTCCGACACTTACTCTGGGATGTGGGCGAAACTTTTGAGCGTAAAACCCTGAACCGCTTTGCGATTTATGAGCTTATTGCCTCCGTTGTTTTATTTGTGCTGACTTTCATTATTTTATAAGGCGGATGTATGAGTTTTAACGAGATAGGCGAAAAAGCGGCCGAGATACTCACCGTAAAATCTGCCGTTGCACATTGGCGTTACCAGCGTTTGACAGCCGTCGCTCTGGTTCCGCTTAGTATCTGGCTTTTACTTCTACTGAACAAGGCATTACACGCCCCTTATGCAGAAACTTTAGATTGGTTGGCTGCACCGCTAAATACCTTTGCCATTTTGGCCTGGACTGTGGCAGTCATCTATCACGCCGCACTTGGTGTGCAAGTGGTTCTGGAGGATTATATCTCTAGCCTGACCTGCCGACACACTGCAATTAGAGCAAGCAATCTGGCTTTTCTGTCAATTGGTATAGTCGCTTTGATCTCCATCATTCTTATTTTCTCAAGGTAAACATGAGCCAGGCATATAACATCATAGAACACCAGCACGATGTGGTTGTGGTTGGCGCTGGCGGCGCTGGCTTGCGGGCAACGTTTGGTATGGTTGAAAAAGGCCTAAAAACCGCCTGTATCACCAAAGTATTTCCCACCCGCAGTCACACTGTTGCAGCACAAGGAGGCATCAGCGCTGCCTTGGGAAATATGGGAGAAGACGATTGGCGTTTTCATATGTACGATACCGTCAAAGGTTCGGACTGGCTGGGCGATCAAGATGCCATCGAATATATGTGCAGGGAAGCCATTCCCGCCATTATTGAACTGGAACATTACGGCGTACCTTTTTCGCGCACCCCAGAAGGCAAAATCTACCAACGTGCATTTGGCGGCATGTCTACACATTACGGTAAAGGCCAAGCGCAACGTACCTGTGCAGCAGCAGATGTAACCGGGCATGCCATATTGCACACTTTGTATCAACAAGCTTTAAAACATAAGGCCGAGTTTTTTGTTGAATATATTGCGTTAGATCTGATAATGCAAGACGGCGTGTGCCTTGGCGTATTAGCTTGGTGCCTGGACGATGGCAGCATACATCTGTTTCGTGGTCATCAAACCGTATTGGCAACTGGCGGTTATGGCCGCACTTATTTCTCCTGCACCTCGGCACATACAGTGACGGGTGACGGCAACGGTATGATATTAAGAGCCGGATTACCTCTACAGGATATGGAATTTGTGCAGTTTCATCCCACCGGCATTTATGGTGCTGGGTGTTTAATGAGCGAAGGTGCGCGTGGCGAAGGTGGCTATTTAACCAACTCAGAAGGCGAACGCTTTATGCCTCGTTATGCGCCGAATGCCAAAGACTTGGCTTCACGCGATGTGGTTAGTCGCGCCATTACCGTTGAAATTAATCAGGGACGTGGCATAGGCCCCAAAAAGGATTTTGTACATTTGCATCTAGAGCATTTGGATCCTGCGGTGTTACACGAACGCTTACCCGGCATTTCCGAAACCGCTCGAATTTTTGCGGGCGTTGATGTCACTAAACAACCCATACCGGTACTACCCACCGTGCATTACAACATGGGTGGAATTCCAACCAATTATAAGGCGGAAGTCGTTACCTTAAAAGACGGCAACCCAGACTACGTGGTACCGGGCCTGATGGCTATCGGCGAAACTGCCTGTGTTTCCGTGCATGGCGCTAACCGTTTAGGTTCAAATTCACTGCTTGATCTGGTGGTATTTGGACGCGCGGCAGCTATCCGCTGCACAGAACTGATAAAACCCGGACAACCGCACAAAACACTGGCAGCGGATGCATGCGACCAAGCCCTGAGCCGCTTCGATAAAATCCGTCACGCTAACGGCAACTTGAAAACGGCTGAAATCCGACTGGATATGCAAACCACTATGCAATCCAAAGCTGCAGTATTCAGAACTGAAACCACTTTACAGGAAGGCATTAGCCGCATGGCAGAAGTTGCTGCATCGTTTACCGATGTTAATGTAAGTGACAAATCACTGATCTGGAATACAGATCTAGTAGAAACACTGGAACTGGATAATCTACTAGGACAGGCACAGGTGACCATCAATGCCGCTGGAAATCGTCAGGAAAGCCGAGGCGCACATGCCCGCGAAGATTACCCACAACGTGATGATAGCAATTGGTTAAAACACACACTCACCTGGCGGCAAGACAATCAAGTCAGTATCGACTACCGACCTGTACATTTATACACCCTCACCGATGAGGTAGAGGTGGTTGCGCTTAAAGAGAGGGTTTATTAATGGTTGAATTTACATTACCGCAAAATTCGGTGGTCAAAACCGGAAAAACCTATCCTGCTCCGGGTGCGACTAATATTCGTTTATTTCAGATATATCGTTGGGACCCAGACACAGGTGAAAATCCGCGCATAGACAGCTACGAAATTGATATGGACCACTGCGGCCCCATGTTGCTGGACGCCATACTGAAAATCAAGAATGAAATTGACAGTAGTTTGGCCTTTCGTCGCTCCTGTCGAGAGGGGGTGTGTGGCTCCTGTGCGATGAACATCAATGGCAAAAACACACTGGCATGTACTCAAGCTATCAGTGACTATACTGGCACTATCAAGATTTTCCCGTTACCACATATGGCCGTGGTCAAGGATTTAGTCGCCGACATGACTCACTTTTTTGAGCAGTATGCCAGCATTAAACCCTGGTTAACTAACGATACACCCGCCCCTGCTACCGAGCGTCTGCAAAGTATAGAGGAGCGTGGCAAACTGGATGGTCTTTATGAATGCGTGCTGTGCGCATGCTGCTCAACCAGTTGTCCGAGTTATTGGTGGAACAGCGATAAATATCTGGGTCCCGCGGTGTTGCTGCAAGCTTATCGCTGGTTGGCAGACAGCCGCGACGAAAGTGACAGCGAACGCCTGGAACAACTCGACGATTCCTTTAAGTTATATCGTTGTCATACCATTATGAACTGTACCGATACCTGTCCAAAAGGATTGAATCCAGCCAAAGCCATTGCGGAAATTAAAAAAATGTTGGTCAATCGTCCGAGCGAATGAACGAACTAAACAAACTGCGCTGGCGATGCCGGCGCGGTACTTTAGAACTGGACATTCTACTGCTGAATTATCTGGAAAACCATTTCCCTCAAGCCAATGCAGACACCCAGCAAGGGTTTTTGCGCTTATTGGAGCTGGAAGATACTGAGCTGATGCAGTATTTACTGGGAGAGGCAGTACCCAAAGATACAGTACTGGCTGGTTTGACGTCCATGATGCGCATTTAATGACCTAACAGGTGTCCGCCTAGCCCTAAAACTAATATCTTATTGCGTTTTTTTGCAAAAGTACTTGCCGATTAAACCAAATTTTATGATAAAACTCGATTTATACATTTTAATTTGTGATTGTAATAGCAAGGTTAATCCTGACTGGTTGCGTATCCCCCCTTATTAAGTTAATCAGGCTACAAATTTAAAATTGCGTATCCGAATTAATAATAAACTCTAAACAATCGCTGAATCTGCTCAAACTCATATAAATAAGGTTTTGCGACCTCGTGATTTGCAGCCACCACAATTAAGTCATGCGAGAACACGGAAGTGTTATACCAGTTAAAACTGCCTTCTATAACAATATAATCATCAATCACACAGTATTTGGAATGTATCGGTGAATACGGTACTGGCAAATCATCTTGTCCGTAAATCAAACCAACACTGATACCGGCATCTTTCAAACGTTGAATGGCGGGCAGTAAAGGCCTTGCCAATTCTTCCTGCATACTACGCTCTACGCCAATACGACCTTGCCTGGCCAGATGACCGTTAAACAGTATTTGTACAAAAACACCCCGCTGTTTTGCTTGTATCAAGGCCGTGATGACGCTGTCGTGATGATCGCTCACCAATTCGCCAATTAAAAATAGACAGATTTTAATGCTATGGCGGGCACGATGAATTTCGGCCAGAATGGCATGCTGGGGTCTATATACCTTACCATTTGCCATGGTATGCCTACCAAAGGTATACAACAGATTAAACGGACTGAGCGGATCTATACCGTATTTCTGAATAACACCACCGCGCTGACTTTGGAAAATATTATCCAATAAGCGGCACACACCTTTGGAATGAAAGCTCATGCCCGATTCCCAATTAGCCCACCAACGATCAAAGGTAATATTGAAAGACCCTAATAGACAGTCTTCATCATTAAATATAATGAATTTGGTATGCATATCCGGCTCAACTTCTATCAAATGATGTTTAGGCGTACAAAAAACCCCTATTAATTCAATACCAGCACGCTTCAAGTTTGCATAGGTGTGACTATTAGTTAACGTCATTTTTCGCCAGTCGACAATACATTGTATTAATACTTTTTGCTGACTAGCATGCAACAAATGATTGATAAAATCATGATCATCTATGCAATCTACACTGACTTTTATCGTACAGAGCCGTTCTGGATGTTCATGTTTGCTGCGAATGGTTTTATCAATATGATCATGTATGAAGCGTTTCGGATGATACGGATGATACTGCTGGCCTTTAGTAAACTTGGGGATCAAATGCAAATCGTCAAAGTGATGGTTATACCAGTTAACATCGTCTTGTAACTCACCACTATTAAGCTCGTAACTACGATAGTAATTAGGCGTGGCATGTTCTGCTGTAATATTATGTTGCGGCTGGTTAATATTTTGTAATTGCTGCCAGTCCAGCGCAATATATTCTTGATGAGAGGCTATAGAGTGTTCGCCCAAATGCACAATAAAGGCAAATTTTATGCAATTTATCCTACCAAAATGTGTGGAATCGGGCAGAACAAAGAAATCGCGAGTACTACGTTTATGCCGATCCCAATGAATATCATAGGCATCGGTATCGACAATATAGGTTTCACAAATGTTGGCGCGGTAGACTTTGAGAACAACTTTCAAGTTAGCAGAAACGCCATGAAATATTTCAAACTCTATCCGTCCCCAGCGCAAATGAAAAATCTCATTAAAATCGTTGCGGCGAGTAAAGTACCCGCCCAGTTTGGCAGAAACCGGTTTAGCGTAATGTTCAGCAATTTGCATAGGTCGTGGTCTATATAACTGTTATTTCGGTTCAAAAGTCATGATGTATCCACAGTGATCAGAGACACGACCATAGTCTTGCTCGGTAAACAATACTTTAGCGGAACTTACTCGCCAGACACTGTGTTTATGCATAAAGATGTAATCAATTCGATAATCTTCGGCAAATTGATGCTGCCAGTGGCTATCATTAACCCGATAAATTTGTGCAAACAATCCTTGGGCATTGGCAGCCAGATATTGATCTTGATAGGATTGAGTATTGACTACCTCTCTATAACCCTGTGAGCCAAACGTGATATTAAAATCGCCACACAGTAAAGTCGTGTTACGTAAAGGCTGATTTAAACTGTCGGCCCAGCTACACAGACGTTCAAATTGTTGCTGAAAACCGTCTTCCCACCAACTTAAATGCGCGGAAAAAATAGTCATATCGCCCATATAAGGCACCGTCATTTGTGCCATCACCACTTTACGAGAATGTATGTTATAGATGTCATGGCTTTCTGATACATAACGCGACTGCTGATTGAACATCGGATAACGCGATAATATAGCCACGCCTTCACGATACTTATCAAAACCTATATGAGACCAATCCGTATAAAGATGGTAAGGTTGTTGCAATCGCTGATTGATGATATTGGCAGCATTCGTTGCCCAGTCACCATACCCCTGATTCCAAAATTCGGCCACTTCCTGTAGACAAACTACATCGACATTCTGCTCTTGAATGGCTTTGGCGATTTGTGAAAATTTGTGATCTTGCTGATCTTCCTGATAACAATGCAGATTTAGAATTAATACCGTCAGCGGCGCATGACTGACAGTATAATTTTTACCTTTGTTATTGTCCCAAACCAAAAGCTGCTGATGTTTACAGCTGATAGCATAATGTAGACGAAATGTAGCACCCAACTTTATTCGGGCAGTCCAGATCTGTGTCTCTGCATTGGAAAGCCTCTTATTTAAGCGGCAGGCAGTGTGATGATCGTGCTGCCAACCATCGTTTGTCCAATGTACATTGACCTTTTCAGCGGCAAAACTGGTTTGTACCGCCACTTGAATCCTTAGCCATTGCTGCTTATCCAATAACTGGGTAGAAAAATTGAGATTTTGCAGAATCCTGTGTTTATCAAGCCTAATACCGCTATTGGCAACACTGATAAAATTGACACCGTGATTATTATCCCAATATTCTTGCTGCTGACAGCGCAAGCGCAATGCAAACTGTATATTACCGGGTAATGCTGAGCCATTCAGCGTTCGGACCGTGAGCTTAGCCTGCCAATATTCCTGTTTTTCTCCGCAGCCTAGCAAAAATTTGGCAGCTAAAGTCTGCCAGCGACCATCCTCTCCACACCAGCACACCTCAACGCATTTATGATAAGTCAGACTAGCAATCAAGATATGAAATACCAGTGTCTGTTCTGTAGGCTGACGTTTACGATTGGTGGTGTTTTCAACTGTCAGCAGTTGAATAATTTCTGCCATGTTAGCTTATCCATTGATGTAAATCGATTCAGATGCTTTCTGTAAATTATGACGACAACCTGTTCTTAAGCTCCTCCCAATTGTACAAGTAACTACGCTATACAACGCTTAGTATGTTCGCGGATAATTCAGTCTAACCCTGAGCATAACGTGTGACGATTTGCGGTCAGTACTTGCCATTTCATACCTTAGAGTTTAAAGCTTAATCTTCAAATTACCGTAATAATTGCATAATTTTAATTTTATTAATAGCGGCTAATGTTCTGGCGTTTAATTTTCAAAAAATCAGGTTTAACCAAAAATAGTCGCTATGCCTATGCTGCTAGGTTTTTTTCAGGTGTGGAGGCTAAATCGACTTTATCAAACCAAACCAGCGACTAAGATCAAAACAACTTATCTGTTAAACATATTTTTTTGAACCTCTCTCCCAATTTAAGTAATGTATTGTATTTTGACTTGCTTTTTATAGTAAACTCATCGCATTTACTTTTATCTATATTCGTTGTTTTTATCCGGGAGAATCTAATGTTAAATATTGACGAGAAACGCGACTTTATTCGTATGGATGTTGATTGCGATATTACTTATAAGCCCGCTGATAGCACCATGAATAAAACAGGCCGCTGCACTACCTTGAGTGGCGCAGGCCTCTCATTCATTGCTGAAGAGTTATTTGAGGTAGGTTTGGCAATGGAAGTTAGTATTTTGCCTAAATCAGCTCTAACTCCGCCAATGACGGCTTATATCGAAGTCGTTCGCACTACTGACTTAGCTGATGGCAAGTATGAGATTGCCGCTATCATCAAAAGTATAAAAGGCAATTAACAGCAGACAATCATTGACTCCTTTAGCCGACGGCTCAGGTGGCGTTTTTATTCTTTAGCCATTCTATAAGCGGAAAGAAAAATTCCAAGTTTATCACTGTAAACACCCATATAGCTTTGTATACCTACAGAGTAGACGCGTTATGAAAGGGAAGCTCGAATACTAAAACCAGATTTTTCGAGCCTCCCTGAAGCATTAAATCAGCCCAAAATTTACAACGAAAGTTGATCAATTAAGCGATACAAGGTATCAAAATCATCAACCATAAAATCAGTTTTATTTTCACAAGACTGGCAAACATAAAAACCATAGCGCCTGCCAATGGCCTCCGCAATACCTTTATGCACATTACAAAACCGGTAAGGCGGCTGTAGAACCAACAACGCTCCATTCAACGCCATTGGATAGAGTGCATGGTTAAAAGCACTCCCTTCCACCGAAACAACCAGAGGTGCATTCCATAAACGTTGGAATAACGCCTCAACTGTCATTTGCTCTGGGTTTAACACGTCAAACCCAATCGACACCAGTTTGTTTATAACCTCGTCTTCGTTAATCAAATTTCTGACCGTACCGGTATTGCCTCTGCAAAGATAGACACCCGAATATTTTATATCTACTGGATTGAGTTTATGTTGCATACGAGTACGCAATGCCAGATAGCGCTCGACCTTATAGCTGTTTTGCGAAAAATCAGTTAAAAGCCATAAGTTTTTTACTTTTGCACGACTCACATAAATCTGCTGATAATCGGTCAGACTGGAATAACCATCTAAATGCTGATACTTGGGTTTATAAAGCGTAATAAAAGGTCGGGATAGGTCACCTATCAGTGCAGAGGAAAGATCATCTCTCAACCAATGACCAAAAAAGAATGCGCCATAATCTGAAAGCGAGATAATTGCTTCGTTCATATCTTGATAGGGGACAGAATCTTCATGTGTGTTATGCAGATTCAGATATTGCATTTTTTCAGCTAAAATCATTCCAGAATAAATTTTAGCTGCTCCCAGTGCATACATCACGGTAGGATGATGCGTGATTATCTCTTTCCTGATCAAACTTGTTTCATAATCGAGTTTGGCATACTGACTACTACCCTTAATTCTTTCAATATGACTACTGACAAAAATTGCTGGTTTAACAGTTTGAGTTTCTTCTGCACACAAAACTCGTGAACACCCAAAGTGCTTGGTAGGTGTAAAACGAGAACCAATCAGCTTATATAAAATTTTATATCCTAATTTAATCATCTGGCCTAGTATTTTCTAACTGAAATAGAGATCATAAGCGTGCATATCGCTAATAAAATTAGCCATACTTTTGCGTATTTCCATACACAATTTGTATTTATCCCCATGCAATGATAAGCTTTTAATTTCAGCGTTTTACTGAAAAACTGCGCCATTTCAAAAATATGCAGCATTTTTCTTTAAAAGGCATATATCATTTTTAATCTAACTTTAGATTTTAACTTGCCAAATATTCTTAACATACTATGATAAAAAAATCATATATTAATTTTATTAGTATTCCAATTATAAAGACGCACTCAGGTAAAATCTATTGTGATGAATTATGGGCAAAAGACTTAAAACTTCATTTGGAGTATCTTTCAGACTTTCGACTTTGTTGTCCAGTGGTTTACAGTGAAGATATCGAAGGTCTTATCGATATATCAGATTATGCTATTAAAAATATTTATGCCTTAAAAAAAGATTTTGGCTTAATGAGTGTAGTTAAAAATATATTGCCCAATGCTTTGGGGGTGATACAAGCACTAAAGCACGCAGAAATAGCCCATTCGGGTTGTGCAGGCTGGGCATTCCCTTTGTCATTCTATATTTTTTTTCTTAAACCATTTTTTTCTTTTCAATGGGTTATTGTGATGGAATCATCATTTTGGATGATTAATAGCCATGAAAAAAATAGTTTAAGGAAGCTAATTGAGCATTTTGTTTACAAAACAATTTTAACACTCGCCATGCGTGTAGCCGATGCCCGAATATTTACCCAGTCATTTTACCGGACCTTCTTTTTAAAGACAGAAACAGATAGAACTTTAATTAATCCTGCCATTTGGGTAGATCAAAAATATTTATTATCACCTGAAATAGTGACTGACCGTTATTTACAACGTAAAAACAAAGTGCTGGAAATAGTTTATCCAGCCCGTTTGATTGAAGACAAAGGTGTTTATGTTTTATTTGATGCTATCAATTTATTAAAAAAATCTCAAGTAACTGTTAATATAACTATTATTGGCGAAGGTGATTTACTTGGGCAATGCCAAGAATTTGCAAAGAATGATTATGGCAATGTAAAGGTTTCTTATCGCCCTACGGTAAAGTATGGCAATGAGTTTTTTAATTTACTATGTAATTATGATTTAGTCTTAGTTTTAAACTTAAAAGAAGAACAACCCAGAATTATATTCGATGCATTCAGTCAAGGTTTAAGTATCATTGGAAGCAATACCTCAGGCATATTGGATATTACTGTTAACGGCGAGAACGCATTGATATTTGAAAGAGGTAATGCTGAAAGTTTATGTGGCGCTATCACTGATACAGTAAAAAATCCTGATCGACTGTCCACCATGGGCATAAATGCACTAAGGTTCATGCAAGGTAAAACACATTGGCAAATGCATAAAGATCGGGCTTTATTCTTGGAATCTGTACTAAAATAGCGGTTGCTAATCCCCAGCCGTCCTCAGTTAAGTCTATCGGCTTAGATGGAACCCTAGCGTTCAGCGTTTAATTAATAAACACTGATCAAGATTAAAACCCTCTACACCTAAATACTGACGCTACTAATACCATTACTATCTGCGGCCCAGCGCACACAATCATCTTTGTAACTGCCATAAGCCACCAGCGGAATTTTCAAGTTTTTCCACAAAGCTTCAATCACTTTTTTCTCTATTTCCATTTCCGAGCCAATAGCGGAGTCGGTATTAATTTTAACCAAATATGAACAGTTCCCACTATTATATTCAATCACTTTATATTCACTGAAATTGACCGAAAAACCAACCCACTCCTGAAGTCTGCCAAGCATTTCATCTGCAATACGTTCATTAAAAAAAACATCAAAATCAATAGAAAGTCTCATTTCACCCAACCTTGATTATTACTATGAATCTATTTCGAGCTGAATCTGTATAAATATTATAGACTGGTTTACGCTTCCTAACTGATTCAGCCTGTTATCTATACCACTTTGCTAGCGTGACATTAAAACCGTATCAACAATTTACAACCTATTTGTTAAGAATAGTGTAGCTGCTATTGATAAAAATAAAAGCTATAACGACCTCATTTCGATTTTAGCACGCTGATTTTTTTCACAACTTCCCTACCTGACACGCATAGGTAATTGCAATATCCAAAAAAAATTTGCCAAGCTCCACAAAAAATCTAAAAAGAGATTGGTAACTATACCATTTAAACTACACTTAGTGCTTCTAGAGCGCAATTTAGGACAGTAGTATTACAGCATTGCACCTGATAGACTATCTATTTCGTATTGATTCTTAATTCTTGAAGCTTCGAGTAAGTAACCGCTTTAGTAGTTGATACCGACAAAAGATTCCATCTTCAATCACTTGCAATAGACCACTTTGAAATCTAAATTGCCTAATCAATTAACAATAACAACTCAGCTAGCGGGTTAATACACCATGGAAAAATCGCTCGCCATTGTTGGAGCAGGTCTTTCAGGCGCGGTCATTGCCAATCAACTTGCCCAAGCGGGTCATCAAGTAAGTGTTTTTGAATCACGCAGCCATATTGGCGGTAACTGCTATACGGAACGTGATAAAGACACAGGAATTATGCTCCACCGTTATGGACCGCATATTTTTCATACCAATAATCAACAAACATGGGACTTCATTAATCGTTTTGCTGAATTTGTACCGTTTACAAACCGTGTAAAAGCCATTGTGAATAATAAGGTTTTCAGCCTACCTATCAACCTGTTAACCATTAATCAATTCTTTGGTAAAACGATGGGGCCAAATGCCGCACAACAATACCTTCTCTCTAAAACAGATAATTCGATTACCAATCCAATCTCTTTCGAAGAACAGGCGTTACGTTTTGTTGGAAAGGAATTATATGAATCATTTTTTAAAGGTTATACAATAAAACAATGGGGATTACATCCTCGCGACTTGCCTGCGAGCATTCTAAAACGTATTCCCATTCGCTTTAACTATGACGACAATTATTATAATGACCGTTACCAAGGTTTACCTCGTAATGGATACACAGATATAGTGGAGCGCATGCTAGACGTACCCGGTATTACGGTATATCTAAACACTTCTTTTGCATCCGTTGACAAGTCAGACTACCATCATGTCTTTCAAAGTGGTCCAATTGATGCTTGGTTTAACTACTGTTGTGGCCGTTTAGCCTATCGCACCCTGGATTTTGAAATTATTCGTAGTACAGGCGATTATCAAGGTAATGCTGTAATTAATTATTGCGATCAAGTTATACCTTATACCCGTATTACTGAACATAAACATCTTGCTCCCTGGGAACACCACGAGCACACTGTTTGCTACAAAGAGTATAGCCGTGCCTGTGGCGATAGAGATATTCCTTATTATCCGCTAAGACTGAGCAATGACAGCCTGCAATTTCAGAACTACTTGGATTTATGTCGACAAGAAACAAACGTAACCTTCGTGGGACGCTTGGGTACTTATCGATATTTGGATATGGATGTCACCATTACAGAAGCACTTGCAATTGCTGACAACTATATCAAAACTCACAGCTAATAATAGTGTGAAGAATTATATGAATCTACGTTTAAGACGTATCAAAACTGCATTTAAATTCAGGGTATTAAACCCGCTGCGCTATCTATATGACGAATGGCTGTTAGCAATACAAAGTAACAAAGAATGGCAAAATACTACTTATCCGACTAGCTCTAAGCCGGTACGTCTACTCCTGTTATGCGATAACGGCAATTACACCAGTGATCAACAATTTAATGTATTTCAAAAACACCGCCATAAATTACGCAAAAAACTACGTCTAATATCAGTTAACTTATTGATTGATGATGTGCAATCACTGCATAAAAGACTACTAACACCTTTTGACATTATTGGCATTAAATTATCATTTAATAAGTCTCCCAGCGAAGCTGAGCGTATTGTTAGTAGTCTTTCTGATATGTTTCCTACCCAAAAAATCATTTATTTCGATGGCGATGATGATTTATGTGTGCAATGGCCTGCACTATTAAAATATGTAACTACTTATATTAAAAAACATGTTTTTAGTGACCGTTCTGAATATCAGCGCAGCTTTGTAGGCAAATCAAATCTAACCGACTATGTTCATCATCTACATGGGGTTTCGTTCTCTGAAAACATGATTCCGAATACTTTACCGGTTCCTGTTGAATATCAGAATAAAGTGATTCTTGGCTATAACATTGCGATGGATGCAAAAATCGAAGAGTTGTCGGACATGACTAGTAATCGGTCCCTAGAAACAGCAAGGCCCTATGACATTGCGTGTCGCGCATCAATTCCATCGGATTGGACGTATCAACTGCGAAATGTCACGCCCTTACTAGAGGGTATGAAAAATCGTTACCAAATATTGGCCCCAGTTGAACGCGTTTCTCAAGCTAAATATTATGAAGAAATGCTATTCAGCAAAATTTATATCAGTCCGTTTGGTTATGGTGAAATCTGCTGGAGGGACTTTGAAGCAGTACTGTGCGGTTGTTTATTGATAAAACCTGATATGAGCCATATTAAAACAAATCCAGATATATTTCAGGCAGGTATCACTTATATACCTATTCGCTGGGATTTTAGTGATTTAGAAGACAAATGCGCTTATTACCTAGATCACGAAAATGAAAGAAAACAAATCGTATCCAATGCACGCGCAGTTCTCACCGAGTTTTATAACAACGAAGGCATTATAAAAATCATTGCTGATATCGTGTGCCTTTAAAACCCGCCTTTTCTGGCTGCTAAAACTGCTTATAAAGCATCCCCTATAAGCAGTTTTACACCTATAAACATTGCCAAAAAACGCTTATCAAGTGGGTTTATTCATTCTCAATTAACCTACATCCTGACAACCAAAATGGTAATGATAATCTGCCATAGCGCGGACAATAACTTCATGTGCTTCTTCACGTCCGTAGACATTGGTAATTTCACAATCGTTAACTTCAGAAGGTAAATGTTTATAGGTTAAAAAATAGTGCTTTAGTCGATTGATATAAGATTCTGGACAATCTGAAACATCGCGCCATTGTCTATAGAACTCATCACCTTTCATGACCGCTATAATTTTGTCATCGGCTTCGCCACCATCCAGCATGCGAAAACCACCGATAGGAATCGCTTGTAACAAAATATCACCGTGGGTGACGCTACGCTCACTTAACACGCAAATATCTAAAGGATCACCATCGCCTTTCAACACCCGCCTCCCTGATTTTGATTCGGCAAATTCAGCGACTTTTTCTGCGCAATAAGTGCGTGGAATAAAACCATATAGCGTGGGAATCATATTAGAAAACTTTTGTGGTCTATCAATTTTTAAATAGCCACTTTGTTTATCTATTTCATATTTAACAGTATCCGAGGGTACAATCTCAATGAAAGCGGTAACAATAGAGGGTGCACCCTCTCCCGGTGGAATGCCGTGCCAAGGATGAGCTTTATGTAAAATATTCATTTAAATTTAGTTATATTGTATTAAAAGTTGTGCGTATATCGCCAAAAAGCTTAGTCGTAAAAAAGGAAAATTCATTATTTTCTAACAATGTAGCATTACCACCACACTTGCCCAATATCATCAAAAAAATTGGCATTAAATGCATTATTTCCTATTACTACACCAATATTGTTTTGAGTCCGTCACGGGCAAAACAACATGGGTGGACTACTAGTTCATTTATACTATATTATGAGTCGTTAATTTTAACCAGAATAAAAACCATTATTTTTTTAAGGAGTTACTATGGAACGTCGCAATTTTATACGTTTAAGTGTTGCAAGCACCGCCGCGGGTCTTTTGGCTCCTGTTATCAGTCAGGCAGAAGCAGGAAAACCAATTCCTCCTGCAGCAGACATTTACTTCACCAAAGAAGCGCCTGGTCGCTGGGCTGGCAAAGAAGCAACGCATTTACCGTCTGTTGAAATAAGTAAATCAGGCAGCGAAACCAGCATTAAAGTGGTGACTCCGCACGAAATGAAAGGCTACGAACATTATATTGTTAAACATGTACTGTTAGATAAAAATTATAAATTTCTTCAAGAACATATGTTTGATCCCACTAAAGACTCCACTGCTATTTCAACATTCGTGCTTAAAGACTATTCTGGCACTGTTTACGCATTAAGCTTATGTAACAAACACGATCTTTGGTTAAGCAAAGCCGAAGTATAACTTTAGCGGCATCTGCAGTCATTAACAAGAAGCGTATATCCGTCCTGATTGAATTAAGCAGGACGGCATCTTATTGGCATTTTATATCTATTAAGAATAGTTAGGGCGACTGTATGATTAAATTTACAGTTGCAATTAGCTCTCCATATTGTTTACAAATGCTATATACCTACAAGCTGTGCAATTGTATGATTGATGAGCAGCAACACACCCTATTACAGACTCAAACTAAATAACGATATGCCAAACATTTCCTAATATTTAAGGATATGGCAGATGTTATAAATATAGATATGTTTATATTTTAGCATCAAGCGCCGACATTGAATGAAAATTCATAGCCATTTAAAGTAATTTCTTTATTGTAAGTAAGCCAATTACCCTTGAAAATTTACATTAGCATGCCTACCTTATTCAAACTATAACAATTCTGCCACAGAAATATTCAAACAAGCTATTTCATCCTCCACCACATTTCACAACTTAAAGAATTTATGCAGACTTCAATCGACAAGAGCCTTGTAACCAATGCAGTAGCAGTGTTCATTATTTTATTGGGTTATACCAGCCCTGTGTTATCTAGCACGCTAAAGTCCATAGGTTATTTTGCATTTTCTGGTGCGATTACCAATTGGCTGGCCATTCATATGTTATTTGAAAAAGTGCCCTATTTGTATGGATCGGGGGTAATACCCGAACGTTTTGAAGAATTTAAAGCATCCATTAAATCTTTGATGATGAAACAATTTTTTACCGTGGAAAATATTGAACAATTTATCGAAACAGAGGAACAGGAAGGCGGTAAGTTACTCAATATGCAGCCATTACTTGCCGCAGTAGATTACGACAAAATATTTGCAGGTTTAGTGAGTTCTATCATGAATTCGCAATTTGGCGGTATGTTGTTAATGATGGGCGGTGAAGAAGCGTTAGTGCCACTTAAAGAACCGTTTACAGAAAAAATGCGCATCACTTTACAGGAAATGGTGGAATCAGATCAGTTTAAACTGGCTTTGCAGCACGGTTTGAATGCCCATAAAATCGGAGAAGATTTAAGCACTAAAATTGAATCGGTCATAGACAAACGTCTAAGTGAGTTAACACCGCAATTGGTTAAAGAAATGGTGCAAGCCATTATTAAAGAACATCTGGGCTGGCTAGTGGTGTGGGGCGGCGTCATCGGTGGAGCGCTAGGCTTGTTATTTGGAATTAGCTAAAAGTAAATTGCCATTGGCCTGCTGTTGACATTAGACAAAGAAAGCAACAGCAGGAGCGTATAAAAACCCACGCGTTATTTTTCTAGCAATAGTTTTTCACATTGCGCTGGCAATGGTGGCGTAATTGCTGGCGAGGTACTTGCGCCTTGCTTTGCTTCTGCTGTAAACCACCAACTCAAACTCGCATCACAACCATCTCCCGCAGGTAATTCCTGTTGACTTTCACACAGCGTATTTTTAGCTGGGCATTTCAATCTTACGTGAAAGTGGTCGTCATGCTTCCACCAAGGCCGAATTTTACGCAACCATTCCACGGTTTCAGGTGATTTTTGTTCACAAAGCGCTTGCTTGATACTGGGATTTACAAAAATGCGATCAACTTCAGGTTGACGTGCGGCGGTTTCCAGGATTTTTGCATGGGCAGGCGTCCATTGTTTAGAGTCCACCACATTGGCTTGCGCATCAACCATCGACGCAGCGCTCCAGATTTCTCGTTCATCACTCGTCAAAATTCGCTCATTGGCATGGCTGGATAATAAAAACCAGATATCAACATCCAGGCCATTTTGATGGCTACGATGTCCATACAGCATGGGGCCGCCACGGAATTGACCCAGATCACCAATCAACAAGGTGCCTAGTTTAGACGATACAACACGACTGCCTAGTTTTTCAATGAAATCAATCAAAGTAGGATGACCAAAATAACGTTGGCGCGAAACACGCATGACTTGATAGCCATTGCCAAGCAAAGGTAAAGGCATAGCTCCGCTAATACAACCATTGGTATAGGAGCCTATGCTTTCACTGACAATTGGTGTGTTAAGGGATGCCAAACCAGTCACCGAATTAAGCCTTTTATCTTCCGCATTACCCACATTACTGAGAATGACAAAAATAAATAAAGTCAGATATAGAATACGATCTCGAAGATTTTTCACAGTCTAAGTTAAACTTTTATTCCCAAATTGGCACTACAATACCCGCTTCAGCTAGCCAATCATCCAGTTGCGGTGAATGCGTTTCTATCAATTCCTGCAATACATCATACCAATAGCCCGCAGCAGCTAATTCCTCGAGACTATCAATAGGAATACTTGGAAAACTGTAGCGTAATGTAACATAGGTCTGGTTTGATATAGCTTCACCGGCATTCTGTTCTTCATCATCAACAGCCACTGACCACCGATAAACAGACCCTTCAAGCAAAAAGAATCGGTAGTCAACCAGCCGCACACTATGCAAACCTTGGGCAGGCTCATTATCCAGATGCACTTGTAATGCAGGCTGATCATCCCCTTCTTTAGTGATGGTCAGCAATAGTTTTTGGGGTTTGGGTAGTGAACTATACCAATATAATACCGGCTGTGACTTAGACGTTAATCCAGTGTGCCTGGGGGCCAGGATTTTAATAGGGATTTTTGCTCCAAAACTACGCGTGCCGCCACCCGCCAGTGTCATAGGCGAACCGGTTTTGGGTGGATTATATTTTAATAAACCTTGACTATAAGCATAGCTCGAGATAACTAATAGCAAAGCAACACTCAGTCTTTGCATGAATTTTTTGTTCAAAATATCACTCCAGTCAAGTCACTAAAAGCTACGCTCTGCACCTAAAACTTGAAAAATCTTTAAAAATTTATTTTTCCCTTTCAACTGAAACTCCCCCACTATTTGTGTGGGATAAAGCTCACTCACATAGCTCTGTGTTGTTTCCCCAATTAACACCCTACAGGGATGTTCAGGCGTGGGTTGAGCTATGTTTTTATCAAAACTTTCAAGCCGCGAAGCAATATTTACTGTATCTCCAATCACAGTAAACTCCATACGTAGCGAACCGCCAAAACTACCTGCCACCAGCGAACCCGTATAAACACCAGCACGCATGGTAATACTAGGCAAACCTTGCTGCTGCCAATGCTGATTCAGCGTGCGCAAGCGTTCTGCAAATTGCATTGCACAATGTACCGCACGCTGTGCATCGTATGCAATAGCGGCTTCGGTTTCGCTTTTAATGGGCACTCCAAACACTGCCATAATGGCATCACCAATGTATTTATTAATGACACCACCGTGTTCAATGATACAGGCACTCATCACTTCCATATACTGATTTAACCATTTCATTAACACTATGGGTTCCATATTTTCCGCAACTGAAGTGAAATTGCTTAAATCAGTAAACATGACAGTTGCGGTGAGTGTCACAGGGCGCACCCCTCCTTCATTAAAAAACTGCTCACGATCTTTCCATAATCTATTCGCAACTTCTTTCGACACGTGACTAGCGAATAGTTGCATCAATTGACGTCTTTCTGCCCTTTCACGACTGGAAAAATATAACACACTTAGTGCCAAGGCACTGCCCCACCCCACTAAAGGGGCAATGACCGGTATCCACCAGCCATTTCGCATCAGTATCACATCGCAGACTAACAACAACAGAAATTCAACAACAATGATCAACAACAGCCAGATTAAGCTCAAGCGGCGTAAGCCTGTATATGCACCAACTAAACACCAGCAGATCAACCACGCATTTTCTCCACTATCTGCCCATGCAGCGAATGGCAGTGTGTGTTCCAGTGCCGCATTCAACAACTGACTAATAAAATAAGCGTGCTGCTCTACACCATAACGTCTAATTTCATTGGGCAGTAGACGGTAATCATGTAAGCTAGGGGCGAAGCCACCGAACAAAACTATTTTATCTTGTAGTGCCTGTGCTGGTATTTTACCATCCAGTAAATCGCCTAAGGTAAAAAAGCGATAGGATTGAGGCAAGCCAGGATATTGCAGCATAATTTGATAGCCATTGGTATCTATATGCCGATAAGCACCAAAATGTGCATCAATTCGAGGCAAACTTACCGTATTTAATTTAAGCGCGCCCTGCTCATCATTTTCAGCACCGATATTCTCTTTTGCCAAATATTGCAGAGTGATCAGTAATGGGAAAGAATAAAAGCTATTGCCATCCACCTCTAAAAACAACAAACCACGTCTGCTGACATCATCGGCATCCAGAATAATATTGCTAAACCCGATTTGTTCAGGCTTTTCTAACAATGCGGCAGGTGCAGTGATGGTATCTGTTTGTTGGTTACCAGCAAAAAATACCCAAACAATATTCTGATAATGCTGTAATAGTTTTTGCAGAGCTTCCGCTCCTGGAGGTGCAGGCCTGTCACGGTATTTATCAACACCAATCACTCTAACGCCTGCATTTTCCACAATTTGCAGGGCATCAGCAAATACCTGATCCGGTATAGGATGGCCATAGCGACGAATATCCGCTTCCGTTTCACCAATCACAGTAATGCGATCATCAAGCTTAGTCGTGTCCCTAAACAACAAAAGTCTATCATAAGCACTTAATTCCAGCCCTTGCAACACGCCTAGCGACTGCAAACCTAAACAGCCTGCAATAGTGATCAAGCTTACAATAAAACAAACAACTACCGGTAAGCGCAGACATTTGTATATTGCTGCCAGGTAGAGAGAAACATTCATTGATAACCTCGAAAAACTGCATTTTGGCCAACTACCACCCTCACAGACAGCAGAGAAATATCTACAGCAGCAAACAATTAATCAAAACGCCGTACATCTTTTGGCAGTTTATCAAACACCGGGTGTTTGTGGATAGCATAGCATTCTGGATAATAAACAGCCCCTAAGTGCAAGCCATGAGGTGGAGCGGTAACCCCCGCTTGCGCACGATCTTTTATGTGCAATAAATGCTGTGTCCAATTTTCCGGCTGCCGTCCCATACCAATTTCCATTAAAACACCCGTGATATTTCTAACCATATGGTGTAGGAACGCATTGGCACAAATATCAATAATAACCTGCTCATCTCGCCGATACACATCGATGAAATGCATCATGCGCCAAGGGCTTTTTGATTGGCAGCCTTGCGCTCTAAATGAACTGAAGTCGTGTTCGCCAAGCAAATATTGTGCGGCTCTATGCATCTTATCTGCATCCAACTCCTGATAACACCAAGTAACCTGCGATTTGAATAAAGCGGATTTCATGGCTCGATTCAGAATGACATACCGATAAAAACGGGCAATAGCACTATAACGGGCATGAAAATCCGCTACTGCAGGCTGCGCCCAAGTAACGCGCACGTCGTCAGACAAAGCACTGTTTACCCCTAATACCCATGCCTTAATATCACGATCCGCCTGTGTATCGAAATGTACCACCTGCTCTAATGCGTGAACGCCCGCATCGGTGCGGCCAGCACAAATGACACTAATTTCCTGATCGGCAATCTTGCTCAATGCAGTTTGCAGTTCGCTTTGCACAGTACGTTTATTGGTCTGCCATTGCCAACCAGAAAAGGCACTACCATCATATTCAACACCTAGAACAATACGCGTCATGACTAACTACTCATGAATAAACACCCGACAACCGACATTAACCCAGTTATACAGAGTAATCACATCACTATTTAGCATACGAATACAACCATGTGAGGCAGGACCAGCCAATACAGTGTCATCGGGGCTACCATGGATATAAATATAACGCCAACTGGTGTCTACATCTCCATAGCGGTTTATACCGGCTTCTAAACCGCCCAACCAGAGAATACGACTCAATATCCAATCACGATCTGGCTCTGCAACAGCAAGTTGCGGCGTGTATATCTCACCCGTTGCACGGCGACCGACAAAAACGCTATTAATGACAGCATTACCACCAATTTTTGCACGAATACAGTGCCAGCCCAGCGGTGTACATTCACTGCCTTTACGTTGACCAGCACCCTTTTTAGCCGTCGATACTGGAAACGTTTGGCTAATTTCACCCATTTCCAGCACCGCCAAGCGTTGTTCAGCTATAGAAATATCTATATAACGCTCAATTTCTAGCTTCATGCTTTTACAAACAAGGCAATTGATTCTACATGTGCTGTTTGCGGAAACATATCCATCACCCCTGCTTTAACTAATGTATAACCCAATTCATTGACCAATATGCCTGCATCTCTGGCCAGAGTAGATGGATTGCAAGATACATAGACAATACGCTCTGGCTGCCAGTGCTTAAAATTGTGTAATATTTCCGCTGCACCTGCTCGCGAGGGATCAAGTAAAATTTTATTAAATTTTTGTTGGCTCCACGGCTGCGTACTCACATCTTTAGTTAAATCTGCCGCATAAAATTCGACATTATCCAGATTGTTTAAACGCGCATTTTCTTTAGCATGATTAACCAACGGTAAATCACCTTCTACACCCACCACCTCCCCAGCCTTAGTGGCTAAAGGTAAAGTAAAGTTACCTAAACCGCAAAACAAATCCAGTACTCTATCCTGCCTGGTCAGTTCCAATGCGTCCAAAGCCCGATTGATCATCTTACGGTTAATTTCGTAATTAACTTGTGTAAACATGGCAGGCTTAAATTTAAAGGTCAACCCCAGATCCGGTAATACATAATAAGGTGTTATTTCAGCCTCTCCGTCTAAAGGCACTATGCTGTCAGGACCTTTGGGTTGCAGGCAAATGCTTACCCCATATTTATGTGCAAACTCACGCATGTGTTGTTTATCCAGCAGCGTTGGTGGCTCTAAAACCCTAAACGCCAACACACAATCCTGATCACCAATCGCTACTTCTATTTGCGGAATTTTATCTTTAATAGTTAAACAGGCAATCATTTCGCCTAAGGCCAATAAATTCTCACCGACCAAGGGATGCATCACTTTACAGCTATCGATTTCCGCTAAATAAGGATGACGGCGCTCCCGAAAACCTACCAGTACTCTGCCTTTTTTTGCGACATATTTAACGCCCATTCTGGCTTTGCAACGATAACCCCAATGTGGACCCGTCAAGGACTCCCATATGTTTGGGATTTGCAATTTACCGATACGGCTAAACTGTTCTTTGAGCAAGCCTTCTTTGATGATAATTTGCTCAGCATCCGCGACATGCTGAAAACTACAGCCTCCACAAACACCGTAATGAGCGCAACCCGGCTTAATGCGTTGCGCAGAGGGATTAAGGACATTAACCACTTTACCTTCCGCATAATCTCGGTGACTATCGGTGTAAACAAATTCAACCTGTTCACCGGGTAAAGCTTCATCAATAAAAACCACTTTGCCATCAACACGGGCTACGCCGCGTCCATCGTGCGATAAAGATTCAATAGTAACGCTGATTGCTTCCTGTGGTAATTTTTTCTTATATGCCATATGTTGTTCAATGTTAATTATGCCGCCACAGTGTTACTGATGGCTCTGCAAAAATGCGCGTGTCTGGTTGGCCCTGAGGGCATCAGTTCGCATGAAACTTATGCTCTACGCATATCAAATTTCAGTAGGCTTGAGTTTTTACTCTGCGAGACTGGCAGTAAACCTAAAATTTGATGTATGCAGAGTTTAGTTATTCTGTTCGGTTAATCTGGAAACACTCCAGTAGATAGATAGCGGTCGCCCCGATCACAGACTATCGCTACAATCAATGCGTTCTCGACTGTTTTTGCGAGTTCCAAAGCAGCATAAACGGCTCCACCGGAGGAAATTCCGGCAAAAATACCTTCTTGTGCAGCTAAAGCCCGGGTCGTATTTTCTGCTGACAGTTGATCGACTTCTATGATTCTGTCCACTTGGTTTGCATCGTATATTTTGGGCAAATATTCTTGTGGCCAACGGCGAATTCCCGGAATTTTTGACTGGCCTGCTGGCTGCACTCCCACAATTTGTACAGCAGGGTTTTGTGCTTTCAAATACCGAGAAGTACCCATAATGGTACCTGTAGTTCCCATTGAACTGACAAAATGCGTAATTTTACCCTGCGTATCTCGCCAAATTTCAGGACCTGTAGACTCAAAATGTGCGAGTGGGTTATCTGGATTGGAAAACTGATCCAAAATCCGGCCTTCGCCATTAGCCTCCATAGTCTTAGCCAGATCGATAGCAGCCTCCATACTGCCAGTCGCAGGCGTTAAGATAATATCTGCGCCGTAAGCTTTCATGGATGCAATCCGCTCTGAACTCATATTATCCGGCATTATCAAAGTCATTTTATAACCTTTGATAGCTGCGGCCATGGCCAAGGCAATTCCTGTGTTACCGCTGGTCGCTTCGATCAGGCGATCACCAGGCTTAATTTCACCTCTTTCCTCAGCATGTTTTATCATGCTCAGTGCAGGACGGTCCTTAACCGAACCTGCAGGATTATTACCCTCTAATTTCACCAAAATGGTATTATTAGTCGTTAAGCTTAATCGTTGCAAACGAACCAAGGGTGTATTACCGACAAATGACTCTATGGTAGGAAAATTCATGGTGCTCTATACTGATTACTATTCGAATTTAAATTATATCAAATCAGGATTTTCTCAGCTTAACGGTCTTCACTTCCTTTTCTAACCTAATCAGTTCAAACACTATTTTTTATGGAACCTTTTGATCTTAATGCGCCTGAACTCTACATTAACCGTGAACTGAGTCTGTTAGAATTCAACGTTAGGGTTTTAGCCCAAGCGCTGGACGAAAGACTACCGCTACTGGAACGCTTAAATTACTTGTGTATATCCTGTTCCAATCTTGATGAATTTTACGAAGTACGGGTTGCCAGTCTGTTACAAATGGCAGAAATGGACCCCAATGTTATCAGTACTGACGGATTAAACATTAAAGAACAACTGGAAAAAATTGCGATAAAAGCACACCGTCTGGTCGACGAACAGTACCGGGTTTTAAATGATATATTAATTCCCACCCTGGAAACGGAAAATATCCGCTTTTTACGCCGTGATCGTTGGAGTGCCTCGCAAAAAAACTGGTTGGAAAAATATTTTAACGAAGAATTATTACCGATACTCACACCAGTGGGATTGGACTCAGCCCACCCTTTTCCGCGCATTCTTAACAAAAGTTTAAATTTCATCATTTCTTTAACCGGAAAAGATGCATTTGGCCGCAACAGTGGCCGCGCCATTTTGCAGGCTCCGCGTGCTTTACCACGTATTATTCAATTACCACCCAACGAAACCGATAGTGGTGCCAGTGACTTTGTATTCCTGTCATCCATTATTCATGCCTTTATTACTGAACTGTTTAATGGCATGACGGTAAAAGGCTGTTATCAATTCAGAGTCACCCGCAATAGCGATTTTTTTGTGGATGATGACGCCATAGATGATTTACTGTTGGCGGTGGCCGGTGAGTTGGCGATGCGTAATTATGGTGATGAAGTGCGTTTGGAAATTGATGCCAATTGCCCGGAAGAAACTGCCAATTTCTTGCTGTCTCGCTTCGATCTGACCCAAGACCGCTTGTTTAGAGTCAATGGCCCGGTCAATCTGAGCCGTATTCAGGCACTGTATAACATGATAGAGCGGCCCGAATTAAAATTTCCATCGTTTAAGCCCTCAGTACCCTCGGCATTTGGCCGCACCAAGGATTTTTTTGCCAGCATCCGCAAACAGGATATTTTACTACATCATCCCTATGAGTCTTTTAATCCGGTGGTGGATTTTATTCGTCAGGCGGCAGTTGATCCAGATGTCATCGCCATTAAACAAACTTTGTACCGTACCGGTGTCGATTCTCCTGTGGTGGGTGCCTTAATCAAGGCTGCTAAAGCGGGTAAAGAAGTGACGGTAGTTATCGAACTACGCGCCCGTTTCGATGAAAAAGATAATATTGGCCTGGCCTCTAAACTTCAGGAAGCGGCAGCGCATGTGGTTTATGGTGTAGTAGGCTATAAAACCCACGCCAAAATGTGTCTGGTACTCCGCAAAGAGGGTGATACTTTACGCAACTACGTGCATTTAAGCACCGGCAATTATCATCCAAAAACCGCCAAACTGTATACCGACTACGCTTTATTTTCCAGTGAAAAAGAGCTGGGAGAAGATGTAAGACGCATTTTTATGCAACTAACCAGTTTAGGAAAAGTTAGTAAGCTTAACAAACTATTACAGTCGCCATTTACCCTGCATCATGGCTTAATAAAACTCATCGAGCGTGAGATAGAAAATGCGCAGAAAGGCAAACCCGCACAAATCATTATTAAAGTGAACGCGGTGGTGGAAGAACAAGCCATTCAAGCCTTATATCGCGCCTCTCAAGCCGGAGTAAAAATTCAGCTGATTGTACGTGGTGTGTGTAGCCTGCGCCCAGGCATACCGGGTGTCTCTGACAATATTGAAGTACGTTCTATCGTTGGCCGTTTTCTAGAACACACACGCATCTATGCTTTTATGAACGGTGGCGACTGGGCAGTGTATGCCGCTAGTGCCGACCTCATGACTCGCAATATGTTTAGACGCGTGGAAATTTGCTTCCCAATCACGGATAAAAAAATCAGTGAGCGTATTATGGGTGATTTGGAGGGGTATTTAAAAGATAACTCTCAAGCTTGGCTACTTCAAACAGATGGACAATACTTGCAAACAAAACCTGGCGAATGGCCGATTTATCAGGTGCAATCGGAGTTATTAAACGCCTATTGTCAATAAGGAAAATCAGCATGCAGAAATTGAAAGATGTGCGCCAAGTAGTGCTTGATACTGAAACGACAGGTATTAACCCTAAAGAGGGTCATAAAATCATCGAAATTGGCTGCGTGGAACTGATTAACCGGCGTTTAACCAAAAAAAACTATCATGTTTATTTAAATCCAGAGCGGGAAATTGATGCGGGTGCCATCGAAGTGCATGGCATCAGCAATCAATTTTTAAAAGACAAACCCAAATTTAAAGATGTAGTCGAAGACTTTATGACGTTTATCGCCGATGCGGAATTAATTATACATAATGCGCCTTTCGACGTCGGCTTTATCAATCATGAACTGGGGCAACTAGCCTCTGAAACCCGAACCATAGAAACACATAGTACCGTGTTCGACACCTTGGCCTATGCCCGGCAAAAACACCCTGGCGCGCGTAACAGTCTGGATGCCTTGTGCAAACGCTACGGCATAGACAATAGTAAACGCGAATTACACGGCGCCTTGCTTGACGCGGAAATACTGGCCGAAGTTTATCTGATTATGACGGGCGGACAAGCGTCCTTACTGGATGATGAACAGCAACCAGACGGCGGCCACGAACAACCGCTTATCCGCCTGCCAGTAGACAGGCCACCGCTTAAAATCATCAAATGCACCGAGCAGGAAGAACAGGACCATCTGCAACGGCTGGCAAAAATCAATAAAGCCAGTGGCGGAGAGTGCTTGTGGGAAAAGTTAGTAAATTCGTAATTATTTAGCGTCGTTTATTTGCAATTAAAATCAATGGCTGTAGGGTGTGCTGAACGAAGTGATGCGCACCAGTGCTATAGCTGTACTTTCTGTTGCGGATATATCTTACAAAAATTGACCATTACGGTGAATAGTTACTAAAATTCTATTTTATTTCTGACAATTTAGTATATCAGTTTCAATCTGATCCTAAAGTGAAGAGTAAAGATCGACCCTAAGCGGAAGTTCGTAAATTTAACTTGAATGTCCGGTAAAAAGCCAAAACTGTAGGTTGGGCAGAGCAACGCGAAGCCCAACATTTCGAAGCAGATTAGCATATAATTATCATATCCTTAAATACTACCTGATATTATCAGGTTTATAGCTTCAAACGTTGAAAGAATGCCAACAATCATAAGCCAATACCCAAGCAGATAAACATTTGCCATGGTTGGCGACATTACCTTTGTGCCGAAAGAAACGGCAATGCCTTTGGATATTACAAAAGTTTTGGCAATAAGAAACAGCATAAAACCGGCAATAGTAATGATAAACGCGTATGGGGTTGGGACTATGCCTCGAAAAATATTGAATGCGCATAACGAAGTAGCCATAATCAACGGTAGATAAGCGGCCGCCTTACCAAATATAGAAAACTCGTTTTCGTGGAACAGACTATTTTTCATGGCATATATCGTAGAGCTATACGGAAAGCTGAATAAACAAAAGCCTTACCCCCTACTTATCCATCTTTAAGTATCCACACCTTAACCGCCCTGCCCTTCACTTTACCTGCCGCTAATTTGCGCACCGCTTCGCGGGCAATGTCACGCGCAACGGCAACAAAGGTGGTTTGCTCTGTCACATTAATTTTACCCACCTGCTCCTTGTTAAAGCCGGCTTCCCCCGTTAGCGCGCCCAAGATATCACCCGGACGAATTTTATCCTTGCGCCCGGCTAATATCAGCAAAGTTTCCATCGGCGGCAATAAAGGCTGAGTTTGTGCGCTTTGCAGCGAATTTAGCGTATGCCATTCTGGCTCTATATTCATCATGTCCGCAATTTGCGCCACGCGGCGTTGTTCTGACGGACTGCATAAACTTAACGCCCAGCCATTTTCGTCTGCGCGCCCGGTGCGACCAATACGATGAATATGAACTTCTGGATCGGGCGTTATTTCCACATTGATTACCGCTTCCAATTGACTGATATCCAGCCCACGCGCAGCAACATCGGTAGCCACCAATACCGAGCAACTGCGGTTGGCAAAGCGGATTAACACCTGATCGCGGTCGCGCTGTTCCATATCACCATTTAGGGTAAGCGCATGAAAACCCTGGGCCTGCAAATATTGCAATAATTCCCGGCATTGCAGCTTGGTGTTACAAAATGCCAAAGTGCTGACTGGACGATAATGCTTCAGTAACAAGGCTACGGCTTTTAAGCGATCGGAATCCTGTACTTCGTAAAAACGCTGGCGAATTTTACTGTCTTCATGCTGTTCCGCTAATTTAACTTCCTGCGGATGGCGTAAAAACTGTGCGGCCAAACGCGCAATGCCATCTGGATAAGTGGCAGAGAACAGTAATGTTTGCCGGCCATCTGGACATTGCTTGGCTACAGAGGCGATATCGTCGTAAAACCCCATATCCAACATGCGATCAGCTTCGTCTAACACCAGCGTATTTAAAGCTTCCAACGTCAGGGTGCCGCGACTAAGATGGTCCATGATACGCCCTGGAGTGCCAACCACTATATGAACACCATGATCTAAACTGGCGGCCTGCGGTCGTAACGGCGTACCGCCACACAATGCCAGTATTTTGATATTGTCTGCATGACGCGCTAAACGGCGTATTTCTTGAGTTACTTGCTCGGCCAGCTCCCGAGTGGGACATAACACCAAGGTTTGTACCGCAAAGCGACGCGGATTAAGATTATTAAGCAATGTCAATGCAAAAGCGGCGGTTTTACCGCTACCGGTTTTGGCCTGAGCAATCAGATCATGCCCAGCCAATGTAATCGGCAAACTGGCTGCCTGTATCGGCGTCATATTCCGATATTCCAGTTGTTGCAAAGTTGCCAGCATGGCGGGTGACAAGGGTAATTGGTTAAAGCTGCCGTCAATAGGCGTTGCTTCAGAGAGTGGCATAGGCGTTTCAATAGTATTTTTCATAGCTTATTATCCTTAGCTATGCAGTGACTGCCTAGAAAAATATGTGTGATGGGATAAATTAATTTAATTAACCAAGTTTATACTATTCAATTTGATCA
The DNA here is from genome assembly GCF_039904985.1 of Methylomonas sp. AM2-LC. Lineage (NCBI taxonomy): Bacteria > Pseudomonadati > Pseudomonadota > Gammaproteobacteria > Methylococcales > Methylococcaceae > Methylomonas > Methylomonas sp. AM2-LC. Next base: position 1,564,950 of record NZ_CP157005.1, on the reverse strand, counting down.
GCTGCAATCCATAGGGCGTCAATAGGCGATAGCTGTATTGCGCCGAAAATAGCAGATAACATAATTCACCATTCAATTATCAGCCTAATAAAACCCTCTCTTTGGTTCATTGCACCTTATACATTCTTTTTAATGGAAGGGTAGTGTGGCGCTGTTACGCATTTTTACGAACAGCCATTCCTAAACCTAACAAACCTAAAGCAAACATTGATAGCATTTCTGATTCTGGCACACTGGCTGCATGAGAACTCAAAATAAGGGTGCCATTATCGATATTGGAAAGTGTATTATATTGCCATGTTGGCCCTATTTCACCGGCAGGGTAACTCACTGCTTGTGCGTTTAAAATAATAGTATGCCATTCATAAGTCAATAATAAGCTGCTAGGTAATGAATCACTTCCAACTGTAAAAGAGTTAAAAGAAGCATCGTTAATATTTACCGACTGTAAAACATCTTCCCGATACTGATATAAATTGGTTCCTAAAGTAGTTTCAGTCAGACTTAAAACGACATCATACCCACTAGAAATATTATTTTTGGAATCCAAAGCGATACTATTTGGCCAGAAAACTATAGGATAAGCAGGTGCTGCATTTATAACATTCGACTGTATGATTGAAGTAGTATTTTCGTTAAAATTTATATTGTTTATAACATAACTGATGTTACTACCCGGTAAAGGTGGAAAACCGAATGGAAAATCCAACGATAATGTACCGGTAAGTTGACTGATGCCATTGGAATTACTGAATGATGAGTTATTATCCAGCGTATAAGTACCCGATTGAACATTGAAGGAAACTAAGAGCCCTAAAAAAATCTGTAGTTTATATTTCACGAATTTAATCCTTTAATACGACAGACAACAGTTAAAACCTAAAAGTCTAACGAGCTAAATTAGTCTCGTCAACTAACAAAATTAAAATACGGCGTCAAAGCCCGACTAACTATCATGAAAAATATCTTGCTATTTCAGCCATACTTACAGGCATCCCAAACACCATCAAGCTATTCAAAAACGATTATTTCCGCACTCTAAACCCACGATCAGCTTTATAAGTTATCATTGCTCATCACCTATTTTCGTGCCTACGCGTCAAGTAATCTGTTACCATTTTACCCGCAAAGCTTGATACTCGGCCTGTGGCTAGCAGTTACCGAGACAGGATTTTCACCTACTAGAATATGCGCATTGCTCAGCCGCTAATGTGAATTGAACCCGTTATTTTAGTCTTATTATTTACAAACACTTACATTAAAACCAGCAAACCACTTGCGCCCTCATATTACATAATTACTTTCTTACCCATGCCCAACCTGATTTCAACCTTAACACTGCGTATTCTATTCACATACGGACTATTACACTGCGCCCTATTACAAGCAGACCCCATGGCAGAAGCGCCGGATGCTGTCGAACAGTTTTTCAATAAACCTCAAAGTCTGGATGCAGCAGAGTTATTTAAACGCGGTAAACTGTATGATAAAGGCGAAGGCATGCCGCAAGATAAGGCTAAAGCGCTGGATTTGTACCACAAAGCAGCAGAACTGAATTACGCAGAGGCACAATTACTGTTGGGTATTATTTATGACCAAGGCATAGGCGTCACTCAGGATTATGCGCAAGCACTGTCCTGGTATCGGCGAGCTGCCGAGCAAGGCTATGCCAAAGCGCAATTTAATTTGGGTGCTATGTATGACGAAGGTTTAGGTGTTCCACAAGATTTTACCCAAGCCGCCAACTGGTATCGCGCTGCTGCCGAGCAAGGTTATGCCAATGCGCAGTTTAATCTGGGTGCCATGTATTTAAATGGCGAAGGCGTTGCGCCAGATAATATTGAAGGCTATATGTGGTTAAAACTGGCGGCCGATCAGGGCTTTGCCGCCAAAGTTAAAGCATTGACCAGCCTGGTTAAGTCGCTGACTCCTGCGGAAATTAAACAGGCTAAAAAACGTGCCAAAGATTGGCAAAAAAGTCATGCACATATTGCATTACCAAGCGAGTAAGCAGGGTTTTAGCGACTTGTTATCTCCGCAATGAATTCTGGGAGTATACATTCCCACGATTACGCTGACGCTAATCGTGGCTAAGCACTGTTTTTTTTGATAAAAATCAGATTGACAATGACGCATTAACGCAGTAAAAAATAAATTAATTGTGTAGGTTTGGTTAGCACGGCAGAGCGTAACCCAACAATGAAAGCTATAGCCCCTTGCAATAATTTAGCGTAGTTTTTTGAAATTAAATCAATAAACTATAGAATGTACTGAGCAACATAAAGCGCATCTGTCGCGATTGATGCGCCTCCTTTCGTCGGCACATCCTATGCAGGCTTACTTTTACGGTAAATAGTTACGCTTTTTTAAATTAAAAACCAGCGTAGCCACACAACAAAATCTTACCGCCCATTTCTGCATTTATTTGGAGAACCACTATGCAACAACAGCAAGCTTATCCTGATGTCGCTAATCAACCGCTAGTGTCTATTGTCAAAGGTGTGGATAAGGATGTGGAACACGGCGAAGACATTATTATGCTGGGTTATGGCTTGGTATTGGCCGCCCCTATGTTCGCGCCCATTGCGCCACCCCATATATTGCTACCTTTGATGGCTCTGGCGTTTTTGGTTTCGGTTTGTGTCGCCCGCCACCATTTTCATGCTATTCAGCACAAACTAAAACTATCTATGGCGCTACGGCAAGATTACGATTTTTCACGACTCAAACCCATTTTGGATGTATTTGCCGAATATCCCAAATTTACGCTAACCCATGGTTTTAATCCGCTAAAAAATTTACTACGCACCGCTAAAAGCGTACTGGGCGCAATGATGATCAATCCATTCTGGATGCCGATTTTTTATCTATTAGGGCTACAGTTTGTAGAAGAAAAACAATTACAGGTTTTAAACCAAGCGGTTTTAAAATTGGAACAAAAAACTTCGGGTTGCGATTAAATAGTAAAACGCAATAAACCTATTTAAAACCGTTCGTAACTATTCACCGTAAAAGTAAGTCTGCATAGGATGATGGCATGGACTTCTCCCCACCCCTAACGGTGTCATAATGCACCTGGCAAATAAACAAGGGTAAGGAGAAATCCATGATCAAGAATAACGTAATTGGTTTAGATTTAGCAAAAAACATTTTTCATCTGGTGAGTTTTAATGCTGAACTGAAACAGATTAAAAAGAAAGTAAAGCGAGCGGATTTATTGTCGTACATAGCGAACTTGCCAGTCAGTATTATTGGTATGGAAGCCTGTGGAGGCTCGCATTATTGGGCGCGAGAAATCAAGAAACTGGGGCATGAAGTGGTATTGCTGAATGCCCGTTATGTGAAAGGGTTTGTGGTGGGCAATAAAAATGATTATAACGATGCAGAGGCTATTTGGACGGCAACACACCAACCGAAAAGACGAACAGTTTCGCTTAAGACGCTTGAGCAGCAAGATATTCAAATGCTGCATCGATTGCGTCAAAGTACAGTGGATGAACGGACGGCGGTGGCGAATCGAATTCGGGGTTTTTTAGGTGAGTGGGGAATTGTGCTGCCTATAGGCATCAATCAGCTCAGAACGCACCTCACTGAAATTATTGAAGATGCTGAGAATGGTTTAAGCGTGATCAGTCGAAATCTGTTTGCCAAACAGCTTGAAAAATTCAAGGAATTGGATAAAACGATCAAAGAGTATGATAAGCAGATTGATCAACTCTGTATTCAGAGCGAATTATGTCAACGATTTGTAGAGGTTCCAGGTATAGGAGCCATTACGGCTACTATGGCTGCATCGGATATAGGGGACGGTAAAGGCTATACCAAAAGCAAAAATTATGCAGCCAGTTTAGGCATTGTACCCAAACAGCACACGAGTGGTGACAAGGTGGTGTTGTTGGGTATCAGTAAACGAGGTAATGGCTATCTGCGAACTTTACTGATTCACGGCGCCCGATCAGTCTTGAAAAACTGCCAAGGTAAAACAGACACGCTAAGTCGATGGTTGCAGGCGCTAATTGAACGACGTGGTTTTAACAAAGCGGCCGTCGCACTGGCCAATAAAAATGCCCGAATTTTGTGGGTAATGGCTACACAAAATAAGAGGTATGAGGTTAGGTCCGCCGATGTAGTCATGTCGTAGCGTGTAGGCCGGGTTATCCACGCCTTACCCAACACCTACACGTGATAGAAGGGTTCCGGTGTTGGGTAAGGCGTGGATAACCCTCAGTTGATATGATTAAAAGTGAATGGTGTAACACAGAGTAAAACAGATTGCGGAGGCAAGTAAATCCAATTGATGATAACAACAGGTCAGACCGGTGCTATTTATCCCGTTCAAGCACATAGATTTTAAAAATCGTTAGGATGTTTGTGGAAATAGCGCGCGAATACGTTCATCAAGGTTCAGTGGTTAAATTAATCAACCTCTAATTGAAACCGAATATATGGCGGCAATCTTGATTACTTTTGAAATCATTCATTTTGGTAAAATTTGTCTTGCAATAGGGGGGAAGTCCATATATGTGCCGACGCCAGGAGGCGCATCGATCGCGACAGATGCTCTTCAAGTTGCTCAGCACATCATTCGTCCTTAGGCTATCGAAAGAAACTTTCGTAACAATAGTACCTAATACGCTTTTTCCAGATTACTCAACGAAGGCTTTAACTACAACTGCTCACGCTGATAAAACACCTGTCCAACGCGCTGAATATGCTCCAATAAATCGGCATTATCAATATGAGTGTACAAAGACAAATCCACAGCATATGGCAGCAGTAAATCATCAATTTCCGTTTCAATGCGTTCAAGCTGGTTGTACGTTAATGCTTCGCCGCATAAAGTTAAATCAATATCAGAACCGTTTCGATAAGTACCCTTAGCCCGAGAACCATACAAAACGGCTTGCTTAATCTCCGAGTAGCGGGCAAACACATTCGAAATTGCGCTAATGGTATGCTGTTTTAAGCCAAACCGATCCTCGATTGATGTTTTTGCGTTAGTCATCGCCACTCGCTAAATTACGCAAGGTACTCTGTAGTTCAACAAACAACCCAAAAAAACGTTGTTTAATATTGCTGGCGATTGCATCGGCTGTTTCTTTATTATAGGTATGACTGGTACGATTTCGGTCCCGAATCATATCCATCCAGCTATCACCATCCCTGATTAAATCCAGCCTGAATGCTACACGGGTTGCATCTTTGGAGCCATGGATATTTTGCTGACCTTTTTCCAGTAAATAATCTCGTAATACATTCCACGCTAACTCATGCGTGTATTCAAACGCCTGAATCAAGCCTTGCTCTTCAAGTTCGTTGAGTTCACCTTTATCAATAAATTTTGTTAACTGGGTTAACGCGCTTTGATAATTCTTAAAGCGTTGTTTCCAGCGGATGTCTTCATTCATGATCTTTACGCTTTTTTGGTTTGAGTGGAATGTTTCAAGATAGGCATCTGTATAGCACCTAGTTGTCCTGATACCCCGCACTGTTTTTTTCTACCCAGCGCTGCTGACCAGATGCCAGGGTTTCTTTTTTCCAAAACGGTGCGCGGCTTTTCAAGTTTTCCATCATGAAGCGGCAGGCATCAAAAGCATCGCCGCGATGCGCCGCCCAAACCGCAACCAATACCAGAGTATCATCGGGAACCACTTCACCCACTCTATGTATTAACAACGCATCGATAATGTGCCATTGCTGCTCCGCTTCTGCAACTATGTGTAACAATTGTTTTTCTGTCATACCCGGATAATGTTCCAGAAACATACTGGTGACACTATCGCCCTGATTAAAATCGCGCATGGTGCCGACAAACACGCTGGTTGCGCCATATTTGCCCTGCGGCATTTGCTGCTGTTGATAGTTAACGATGGCCTGCCACGGATCAAAAGCCTGCGCACTGAGCTGAATAGCCATCTTAACCTCCGGTTACTGGCGGGAAAAACGCCACTTCGTCGCCCTCGTTAACCGCAGCATCCAGAAGCACATAGTCCATATTAACCGCTACCAGCAACGAGGCAGGCATGGGTAAAGACGGGTTTAACTGCTGCCAGAGCTGACGCACAGTCAACGCGCCGTCTATAGCGAGCAATTCATCGCCACTACGCCCTACAATTTCTTTTAAATTTGCAAAATAGCTTACTTTAATCGACATCTCTATACACCAGATAATACAATGTGCAGCCTTACTAGCTGCTGGATTTTCGTTATGCAAAACGCAACGCTGACACATTTTAATGCCGCAGGCGAAGCACACATGGTTGATGTGAGTGATAAACCCGACACCGCCCGCACTGCTGTTTGTGAAGGTTATATTAGTATGCAAGCAGTAACCTTAGCCTTAATTATGGCCGGAAATCACAAAAAAGGCGATGTATTAGGCATTGCACGTATCGCCGGCATTATGGCCAGTAAAAAAACCGCCGAGCTAATACCGCTATGCCACCCGCTCAGCATCAGCCATATAGAGATACAACTAGCCACACATAGCGAACAAAATCGCGTACATTGCCTAACTACCGTCAAAACCACCGGACCCACCGGTGTGGAAATGGAAGCCTTAACCGCCACACAAATAGCCCTACTGACTATTTACGATATGTGTAAGGCGGTTGATCGAGGCATGGTGATTGAGGGTGTGCGTTTGCTGGAAAAGAGTGGCGGTAAGTCGGGGGATTGGCAAAATTTAGATAGCGAAACCGTCTGACGTTATACGTCGCCGTTTTGCAGCAGGGTGTAATAATTTTGAACAACACTATAAGCATCTTGTGAATGACTGAGCATTTTATGACAACGCCTGTCAAGAACCCTTACTACATGCTTGGGGAGAAAATTAAATGAAAGCATCGGAATTGATATTAGCAAAAAACCCGGACTTGATTGCCTCGCTGGCCGCTATAAAACGCGCAGCGCAAATGGCAAGACAAATTGCAATACAATCCAATACTGGTATTGTGGTGATTAAGAGTGGGGAAATTTGCAAAGTTTCTGCTGACGAGCTTAAGCAGCAGCTATCCTAATGGGTCAGAAAGTATTGCAAAGCATAGCGAGTCGCTTGAGTTTACACGCTCCACAACGTGATGGAGCAGAACATCCTGAACTTGCAGTTAATGTTTTCATGGAAATGCTCTACCGAAAAATTCATTATAGCCAATTAAATGGGTGCTTTTGTTGAAAAAGCGTGGCAGCAAATCAGGGCATTGGCAGAACACATAAACTCAAGCCATTAAGCACTTTATCCCTAATGCCGCCCAACTTACACCAATACCTATGTCATTAACTTAAATACAAATCGTCAACACCTCCTGCCAATTGGTTGTATAAGACGGCGACTTGAACTGCTGGCGTCTCCGCCAATGCTTGCTTAGCAGTTCGTTGCCATAACAAATAGTTTGTTTGCCATGTTTGCGATTAATACTATCCAGGGCCACCATCAGATGCTCTGAACGCTCAGACAAAGCGCTGTCTTCAAATAGCGACATTTGCGCCACACCCACTGGCAACAAATCTGGCAACAGGATTCCCGCCCGTTGATAGCTAAAGCCTGTTTTAAAGATTTTCTGTAACCCCCGCTGCGCTGCCTGTATCAATTGAGCGGTATCGCTGGTGGGCAGATCAAACACATGGATAGCGCTATTAGCATATTGCGATTGGCTATCGAAGCGGCTGGTTTCGACAAACACTATTAATGCCTGGGTTGCCAAGTTTTGCTTGCGTAATTTTTCAGCTGCCCGTGTAGCAAAATGTGTAACCGCTGCCAGTAAGTCTGGATAAGAGGTAAGCCTTACTCCAAAGCTACGCGAAGTCATTATTTGCTTATTAGGTTGCGGTATATCGGCAAGAGATATACAGGATATGCCGCGTAATTCGTTGACAATCGACTCCATAACCACACCAAATTGCTGGCGCATATGTTTGGGTTCTGCGTCTCGCAAAGCACGTGCGTTGTTAATGCCTAAAGCCATTAGTTTTTTAGACCAACGTCGAGAAATGCCCCATATATCATCCAGAGCCATTGTTTCCAGCACTGCTGACGGGTTGTCCAACGTTTGCCAATCCAACACCGCGCCTTGCGCCGACGCTCCCTTTTTTGCCAGCCGATTAGCTAATTTTGCCAGCGTTTTAGTGGGAGCAATGCCAATGGAAATAGGAATGCCAGTCCATTTTTTGACTGTGGTACAGATGTGTTGACTATATTCGCTTAAATCAAATGGCAGTCCGCTAAAATCCAGAAAGCATTCATCAATGGAATACACTTCTACGCGCGGTGCAAATTCCGCTAAAACCTGCATAACCCGCCGCGATAAATCGCCGTATAAAGCGTAGTTGCTGGAAAATACCGTAATACCTTCCTGTTGCGCGTATTTCTCAATTTTGAAATATGGCACTCCCATTGCCACCTGTAATCGTTTTGCTTCGTTACTTCTGGCAATGACGCAACCGTCATTATTGGACAGCACCACAATGGGTTTACCGTTTAAATGCGGCTGAAATACCCGTTCACAGGATGCGTAAAAATTGTTGCAATCAGCAATGGCAAACATGCTTACAGCGTATGGATGACATGCGCCACCACCCCCCAGATGTGCAAATCCATAAAGTCTTTAATAACGATAGGCTGATAATCTGGATTTTCCGGCATTAACAACACTCTATCAGGCTCAATCAGCAAGCGTTTGACGGTAAGTTCGCCATTGACAACAGCAATGACAATAGCACCGCTTTTGGCTTCCAGAGAACGGTCAACCACCAGCATATCGTTGTTGTTAATACCCGCGCCGATCATGGAGTGGCCTTGCACACGCACAAAAAACGTAGCGCTAGGGTTACGCACATACTGCTGATTTAAATCAATACTGGCTTCCAGATGATCGTCAGCTGGCGAGGGAAAACCAGCCGGAATTTTTGAGCCAAACAGAGGGACCGCCATTGCAAGTGGCATCTGCTGCAATGGCAGAAAGGGTAAATGCAAACTATCCGACCTTAAGTCTGCATAGGCACTCTGATATGAATATTGAAGCTGTGGTAACAATAGTGATGCGCTGTTCATCAATACACCTGATAATGAATTAGGCCGATGATGGTACAACAAAACTCAAACTAGTTCTTAATTTGTTCTTATTTTTGTGCAATCTGCAACAGGAATCAAATCGTCAGGCGTGTTGTTGCTATAACGAGGGAATATCCAAAAGCTGCACTTCAGCATGTCGAAAACAATCCACCGTATGGTCATTAACCATACCTACCGCCTGCATATAGGCATAACAAATGGTTTTGCCGACAAATTTAAAACCGCGTTTTTGCAAATCTTTGCTCATGCGTTCAGATTCCGGTGTAAAAGCCGGAAGCTGTTGATGAGTCTGCCAGTGATTTTGTCGGGTTTGGCCATTCACAAACCCCCAGATATAGGTATCGAAACGACCAAATTCGGCCTGCACATTTAAAAATGCCTGTGCATTGGCAACGGCAGCAGCAATTTTTAAGCGGTTACGGATAATACCGGTATTTTCTGCCAAAGCAGCCAGCTTGTGTTCTGTATAAGCGGCTATTAATGTTGCATCAAAATGGTCAAATGCCTGCCGATAGTTATCGCGTTTATTGAGTATGGTGCGCCAGCTTAAGCCGGCTTGCGCACCTTCCAGAATCAGAAACTCAAACAGTTTATGATCGTCGTGTAAAGGTACCCCCCACTCCAGATCATGGTAGTGTTCTTCGTTAGCACTGGCTAAGGCCCAACGACATTTTGACATTATTTTTTCTGCAGCATGTCTTTTAAATTGGCAAACGGGTTAAAGGTACCGGCCTGCGCTTTAGTTTCTACTACGCTTTTACTGCCAAAACGGCTTTGTTCTTCGTAGCGTTGGTGTTCGTTATCGTGGCAATACAAGCACAATAGCTCCCAGTTACTGCCATCGGCGGGATTATTGTCGTGATTATGATCAACATGATGTACGGTCAGTTCGCGCAAATTTTTAAGATCAAATTCGCGTGCGCAACGCCCACAAATCCAGGGATAGAGCTTTAAGGCTTGTTCCCGATAGCCTTTTTCACGCTCTTCTTTATTACGCCGCGCTTCGGCGACAATTTGCTGGGCTTTGTTTTGGGTCATAGTCTCCTCCTCGGCTGCTAGCCACCAGTAGCGCTCATGTGACGCATGATGATCGGTTGTTCGTGAATATTAAAATGATGTTGCTGGGGTTTAATTTGCATGGCCGCAATAATGGTTTGCTTTAATAAAGCCATATCGCCCGGATGCTGTCTGATTAGCGTTTTTAAATCGACCGAATCTTCATTACCCAAACACAATAATAGCCTACCTTCGGCTGTTAAGCGCACCCGATTACAACTGCCACAAAAATTGGCGCTATGCGGTGAGATAAAGCCTACTCGAGTTTCGGTGTCTGCAACCTGAAAATAGTCGGATGGCCCACCGGTTGCATAGGGTACAGCATTCAGCGTAAAACGATTTTGAATATCACGTTTTATTTCGGTGCTGGGATAATAACTTTCGCTACGTTGCCGTCCGTCAACCAAACCTAGCGGCATTTCTTCAATAAAACTAATATCAATACCGCGTTCAACAGCAAATGCCACTAAATCACACACTTCGTCATGATTGCGGTGTTTCATGATGACACTATTCAGCTTAAGATTCTGGAATCCGGCAGCACGAGCGGCATTAATACCGGTTAGAACTTGCTCCAGATCGCCAGTACGAGTCAGGGCTTTAAATTTAGCCGGGTCTAAGGTATCCAGACTAATATTGATACGCTTAACGCCTGCCGCTTTGATATCAGCAGCCATACCGCCCAACTTTGAGCCATTACTGCTCAATACCAGTTCATTTAAGCCGGATAAACCGTGCAGTTGTTGTAACAAACCTACGACACCTTGTCGTACTAAGGGTTCTCCGCCAGTAATGCGAATTTTATTCACCCCAAGCTCAACAAAAGCCTGGCAGATATAGTAGATTTCTTCCAGCGATAAAATATGTGTACGCGGCATAAACGTCATGTTTTCCGCCATGCAATAAACACAACGAAAATCACAACGATCCGTTATGGATACGCGTAAATAGTTGACGACACGTCCAAAACGGTCGATTAGTTGAGTTTGAGGGTGCAATTCAGGCATAAGTCACACACGAAAAAGGGTGCAGAATCATACCATATTGTCAATACTGCGTTGTAAAGCTATTGTAAAATATGAGAGCCTCTTAAGCATTTCATGATTAATTCAAAAATCATATAGCATTCTAAAGTCTACCCGCTGCTCACCTACCCCCACATTATTTTGTTGATACAGTGGATAACTCCAGTCCAGCTCGCCAAGTAAATGTTTAAACCACAATGAGCGCAAACCCACACCAGTCGAAGCCAGATGAGAGATGGGCGAAGTAGGCGCAATGGGAGCCATCGTCCATAAATTGGCCCAGTCAAAAAAGGTCAATAGGCGCAGATTCTGTACTTCATCCCAATTATCCGGCACTAAACGCGGCGTATGCAGCTCGACCGACAAATTGATACCGTGATCAGCCAATACTTGCGTTTGATGATAGCCTCGTACACTCAACGGCCCACCAGCCATAAACTGCTCGTTACTAATTAAAGGGGCCATGCTTGCCTGCCCCTGAGTACGGGTTTGCAGACGAAAATCAAACGGCAATACGTGCTGATGCCTGAGATCGCCAGTAAAATACAAAAAATTATCGCTAGCACCAGCGCGTTTGTTTTGAAATTGTACCGGGTCGGTACCCACGCCACGAAAAGCAAAATGATTCGCCACATTCAGAGTGGTGATTGAGTCTTCGTTACGCCAGCTGCCATCGTAGCCTCCCATAAACGAAGCATATTGGATGGAGGTGGTTTGTTTACCGCCAATCGACAAGGTTTGATCGAAACTTTTATAGTCAAAACCAGCAGTCAGATTCTGGATAACACCTGAGGTAGTGGTTAACGGCTTAACCAGACGTACACCGTAGATAGAACCAGCACCAGCCACTGATTCGCCACCAATACTAGTGCCCAAAGTACCACCCAACTGAGTATTGGAACTGATATCGATAGCGTACATAGCCAAGCGTGTATTGAACCATCCAGTAGGCATAACATACGTTCCCGACCAAACACTCACCTGCGAACTGTCTTGTGGGGAGGTTTGATATTGCAACGAGGCACTATGATATTTTTGCCACAGGTTGTCGTAGCGTACCGAGCCAATCAAGCGACTATAGGAGGTATTATTGGAACTGCGGGTGTTCATTTCCACGCTGCCATGCAAGGGTAAATCATCTTTCACGCGCATTTCTACTTCCATCTGTCCCGGCGTTGATCCTGCTCTGAATATGGGGGTCACGTTACGATCCGGCGCTTGTTGTGCCAGCGCGGTCATTTGCTCTTGCACCGTAGGCATATGCGGCACTTGTCCTTCTGCCAAGGCTGGCACAGTATCTCGAATTTTGCCTAAAGCGTAGTATTTTGCACCGGTAATATGCACTGTTTCGATTTTACCTTCCAGTACTTCAATACGCACCTTACCTTCATTCACATCTTGCTCTGGAATTGCCACCACTACCGTAGGATAACCCGCCTTTCGATAAGCATCTTCTAACGCTACTCGGGCTTTTTCGACGTCATCCACGGTTCTATTCGGCCCCATAAAAGCATAGACCGCTTTTTCCAGTGTTTCATCGTCCAGCACAGTATTACCGTCTATTTGAAAATCGAACAAATCGAAAGTCGGCTTGGCGTCAGAATCTGCCACAGGTGCTTGACTGGCGGGTAAGGCCTCATCAGCAGCTGCGTAACTAGATACGACAGACATCATAAACCAGCCAGCCGCCAGCCAGTTTCTGCCATTCATGGTTTAGGCTCCGACTTAACCCCAGCACTATTTTCAACCGCATCACCAGGCTGACCAACTTGTTCTGTAGCACTTGCCGGCGCCTCAACTGGATTATTCGTCGAACTTGCCGCTGGCGCACTGTCTGTCACAGGCTGCTGCGAAGGTTTATAGGGTGTTATTTTCAGTTGTTGTAACTTATAGCGATAGTCTTCAATAATTGATTCAGTTTCAACTTGTCCAATACCGGTAAATGGCTCTAATTCACCTATTTGCTGCAAAAGACCTTTTTCCCGATATTTGCCAAGAATATCCAGATTAACCTTACGCAAATCCTGATTATGCTTGCTGCATTGCTCTATCCATTGTTCACGTTCACGAACTGCCTGTACCAGTAATTGATTATCGGCGTTGATGGCATTGGCTTTGACTATCATGTCATTATGTTTTTGCAACAGCGCTTGCCGACTCTGCCGCTCTTGACCCAGTTGACTTTCCAGAGTGGTTTTCACCGTTTCCAGGCCTGTTTTGTAGCGTTCAACCTCGGCCGGCAAGGGTTCCAGTTTTTTTAGCTCTTCTTCCCGACTTTTCAATTTGCTTTCCAGTGCAGTCTTTTCGGTTAGCCAAGCTGTTTTCTCCGCTTCCAAAACAGATTTTTCCTGGCTGAGCTGCCGAATCAAGCCCTGTGCTTTTTTTATGGCTACACCACCATCACCCGCAGCTTTTGGCTCGGCACTGACTACCGAAACCGCACTCAACAGACTAACTATTAACACCAGACCGGCGGCCTGGATTTTTGCATATTGCATCGATCCCCCGTCAGAAACGTGTATTCAGGTCGAAATTAATGGTATCGACATTATAGGTCGGACCATCAACCGTTTGTGTGCTGTACCAATGCACATCCATCCAGGTATTTTTAGCCAAACCATATTGTGCAGCCAATACCCAGCCTTTAGCATTGGTACCACCATTATGGAAAATAGAATCGGTAAACGCATCCAGTACGGAATCGCGTTGTAAATACCGATAGGCAAAACTCATATTCCAATCACTGCGCCGCAACACTCTGGGGTGCCCTACATCCAAACGCATCTGATAAGCAGTAGTGCGCGGATTAGAATTAGCATAATTCACAATACCGCTGACAAACTGACGATTAATTTCCTGCTGATTATAACCAAGGTTTCTTGCATAGTCGGCTGTTAGCAATACATGGGTTTGTCCGTAAAACAGGTAGTCGTATACCGCTGTGGCATTAAAGATTCTAAATTGTGAAGCCAAACCAAATAAACAGCCGGTAGCATCGAGACAAACATTATTAGCTGTATTTGAATTGGTAATCGCCACCATGGAGTTACCTTGCTGCAAGAATTGTGGTGCCGTCCAATCGTATTGATGACCGCTACCGTTAGCACCATTATATTGAGCGGTAATATTCTGATATTCGTAATAGGCCACACCCACATTAAAGCGTGAATCATCAAATACTAACCAGTCCGCCCCAAGCTGCCCCGCATACAACCATTTAGAGGTACTGGAAAAATTGACATTTTGAATCGGAAAGACACCCAGTGTCATAAATAGACTGTCTGGGGTTTGTTGCCCCTGATTAATACCCACCCGACCCGTAGGGCTAGCAGCCTTATAACCCGACACGCGCGCATTATTCTGGTTCATATGGAAACGAAAACTGGTGGCAAAGCCTTCGAAACTGAGATCAGGATCAAACACCAAATCAGTCGACAGAAAGGGATTGATAATACGTCCGCCATAAGCACTAAACCAACTGGTTTTCTTGTCATCCAGATAATCATATTGCAAATAAGAACGATCAATAGCGAACTGATAAGATTGTCCGGTATTGCCCAGGCTTTGATCGTTGGAAACCGGACTATAGGTGTTACTGGTTGCCAAACGCACACCGGCTTTCAATCCATCGACAATGTCGGTCTCAAAGCCAAGACGAAAACGCTCTCGCAACAACAACTGGTCTTTGGTATTGTTATTAAATGCATATCTTGATGAGGTTGGAGATTGAGCCGTTGCCCCAGAAAAACCCGATGTTTGTCCAGATGTGTAAGAACTGTTAACATTTAAATAATTTATAGGCCCTGGAAAAAGATTACTTACAGAATTACTATTCGTACTACCAAAAAAGTTATCCTGAAATCGTAAACGCATATCCATACTAGGATGCAGTGCGGCCACCCAGTCAGGCAAGGCGGCGGGTATACCCCAGCCTTCGTTTTTGGCGTCCTGCTTCACATCATTCACTACTTCGGCTTTTAGTTCAGCACGCAATTGATCACGCAGTTCGTTTTTGACAAATTCAGGTACGTATCCAACATGCTTGGTTTTAGGCGCGTTTTTATCAGCCCCGTTGACAGAATTGGTTTCGGCAACTGCCGGAGCAGAATTAGTCGTTGCGGTATTATTAGTTGCCGGCAGAGCCTTGCTTTCTGCGGCGACTGCCGCAGACTCCTGCTCCGCATTACTGACTAAACCTCCCGCTTCATCTTGATTAATGACACCGCGTTTGACCAATAAATCAACTAGATTCACAAAAGTCGATTTCTTGACTTTGATAATTTCTTCATTCTGATCAGCTGCCTGCGTCAGCAGCGGACTGCCCAACAAAACCAGCAAAAAAGTAGTTAAGTACGGCTTGATTGATGTTTTTCCAACTTTCAACCCTTGAGACATATTTGCCGGATATGCATGAGCACTTATCTTTCGATAGCTGCCGGAAGAATTTAAAATTTTTTTATTTATATTCATATGCTTAACTAAAATAATAATCGTAATTCCACTTACCGACATTGAACAGCAAGCTTTCAATGACGCTTGCCCAGTTCCAGGCCCATCTCCCTATCGTTCAAACCCTTGAGTTCAATCGTATTTTTATAGGCTGCGGCATATTTTCGGGCGGAGGTTTGCCAATATCAGCTTTCAGCCTGGTCAGTGCATTGCGTATAGCGAGATCGACATCTGCTTTACCACTGCCAGTGGTCATTTCACTACGATTGATACGACCATCCTCACCCACCCATACCTCAATAATGACGTTATAGCCTGCATGCATAGCCGGGGTATCCACCAATAAATTCTGTAAACCATCTTCCAATCTGTTTTTAATCTGACCGCCATACCAAAGTATGCTACTGCCGCCAGTACCACCCAGAATGGATTTGCCGCCTTTTCTAGCAGCCAAACCAAAACCATCGGCACCGGCTGCACCATCCGCATCCAAACCCAATTCGCCAGCAGGTGGCTCATCCGCTTCTTCAGGAGCTGGTTCGGGTTCTTTTTCCGGCTCTGGCTCCTCAATTTTTTCTTCTTTCACTTCGGGTTCCGGCGGCTTCATTTCCGGCGGTGGGGGGGGTGGCGGAGGTGGCGGTTGGATCATGGTGATCTGCTGCACAACCTTTTTGCTTTGCGGTGGTTTTTGAAATTTGTCTTTGAAATAGCATACCGCCAGTACAATCAATAGACTAAAAATCACTCCTACCACCACCGGCAAACGCCGTAGTAACCATGCGTATTTTTTATTCATTACCGATCGTTAACGCTATTTCACTAATTTCTGTGTGACTAAACCCAACTGTGTAATCTGTAGCCGCGTTACCACATCCAACACCTCAATGACTTTTTGGTATTGGACACTGGCATCGGCTTTTACCACTACGGGTAAATCAGGCACGGCGGCTTTAAATTGTCCCAAACGGGTTTCCAGTTCCTGAATAGACACCGGATAAGTATCCAGATAAATAGTGCCATCTGGAGTAATGGAAATAGCTTTGGTTTTGGGTTTTGATAAAGACGGTGTGCTACTGGCTTTAGGCAAATTGACCGTAATACCCTGCACCGTAGCCGTGGTCATGATGATAAATATCAGTAACAACACATAGGCAACATCCAGCATAGGTGTGATGTTAATATCGTCGTATACCTTTTCTTCCGATTCGACTTTCATAATTTATTCCCCTTTTGGCAACTGCGCGGCCCGCATCGATAATAAGGCCAGTAACTCATCGGAGAATATGCGCATACTGGCCGTAATATCCTTGATTTGCGTGAGCAGATAGTTGTAGGCAAACAAGGCGGGAATAGCCACCGCCAAACCAGCAACGGTTGCTAACAATGCAGCGGCAATACCGGGCGCAATGGAATTGATGTTGACATCGCCACTGGCAGCTATCGCCGCAAAAGTGATCATTACCCCCACCACAGTACCCAGCAAACCCAAGAAAGGTCCACCAGCAATAGCAATGGTCAACAACACCATGTTTTTATTCAATTGCTGATTTTCAATAACAATGCGGGAATCCAGTTTTACATGTAAGTAATTCCAGGCTTGTGGACTGATAGCTAACTGCACATCTCCCTGCAATTTTTGCAATTCGTCGATAGCCAGATGATACAAATGATAAAGCGGAGAGCTTTGAAAATGATCATGCTTGCCGATTACAGCCTGTAGTAATTCTGAATCGGCTAATTCTTTCTCATCGTCAGTTTCTGTCTGATTCAAGGCACCTAATTGACTTGGATCCAGTTTCCGATATTGATCAAGGAACAAGCGATTATCTTTACTGATGCGATTGATCACCACGGTCTTACTGATAATAACCAGAATGGCGATAACCAGCATAATGCCGGTTAAACCAATAATGACCCAGCCATCTAATGTCACATTTTGCACGATAACCATAAAATGGCCCTCGTTACCGCTACTGTTCGATTCGTCTTGCCCGAAGTTAAGCACCGAAAAATCCGGGCTTTGGCTACGATAAGAGAGTTTGATCCAGTCTGAGCTACGGGCAATAGCCGCTATTTGTACTTCATCAAGCAAGCCAAGCAATTGATTGCCCAGCTGAATAGTCGGATTGACCGCCTGCAACTGTATAGCGGCACTACCCGCAATGACGCCATCCACATACACTTCCAGTTTATCTGCTTTCACCAACAAGGTCAGATATTGCCAACGGCCTAATGTCAGATTAACAGGTGGAACATCCACTATTGCTCCCCCCTTCTGCCAATGCGCGCTTAAAGTCGTTCCTTGTATCCCTAAGGAAATATCGCTTGCACCTTCCTGCGCATCAATTACCTTGGCGTTAGTTTGTGGCTGATCAATTTTTATCCAGCTAGAAAACGTCCAGCCTTTGTCTGGGGAAATAGCCAGTTGTGGAGCAGGATTAACCGTGATTGGGCCATTGCCATTAAATTCGGCTGCCGCGCCTATCCAACCAGCATTAAGTATTTGTGCTTTTGAATCAGTAGCATGACTGAGATATGCTGTAGCATCCTGCGGCAAGGTTTCGCCATCCTGAAAGTGATAAACCAAACTTTGCGCGGTGTCATACAGACTTTTGCTGTCAGAACCATCCGGCGCATTGCCATTACCGTAATACATCCAGAAATTATCGGTATCCACGCCACCTCTTAGTTGTGGCAAGCGCACCCAAATCAAGCCTATTTCACTAAGCGGATCGAGTTGCTCTACCTGATAATGCAGCGGAGTTTTATCATCTTTCAAAAAACGAATATCCCGACCTTTATCTGCCAAATCAGCAAAATACCCAAAGTTTCCAGCATGTAAGCGAATCAACACGGGCACATCAACTAAGGTTTCCTGTATATCAGCACCGGTAGCTGCAGCATCAACACTAATCTGACGCCGGGAACTCCAATCATCGTTCCACCAGGCCAGCGCTAACAGTGGAAACAAAAATAAAGCTAGCCCAACCGAGTAATATGTTTTTTTCATGTTCAGTTAAATAGTAGGTTATCCAGAGGGCATGTTAAAAACGCTTGTTACTATGCCATATACAACAATCGATATATATTATTATATATACCGTATCCATCTTGCAAATAAAGCGCGTTATCCCTCTATCAGTCACTCAAATAAATTAAAGCTGGGCAATATAGCCAGACAAATTACCGCTTTTTAGTTTTCGCTTTTCTACACGCAAAAAAATAGCCGACATCTCTACTTGTCAGAGAGATTGTCAGCTTCCGATGGTTCGGTCAGCAAAATCAGGTCATACCCCATCCACAATAAAGCAATATATATGCCAGAACTAAAGCATCTTAATATTAGTAAGTTAAAAACTAAGCTGCTTATTTGCTGCTGATTTACCAACAGCAATTGCTGGTTTGCTGTTGTTATATCAACAGTAAACCAGCAGAGCTAAAGACTAAATGCAGGATTATCGAAATCTCGATACGCATTTTGAGCTAGGAACCACAACCATTGACGCCACTTTTAACATCACCAACACTACATTTACCATAGCCAACCACATCAGTCGTCAAAATACTCACGGTATTTTTTTGCTTGGTATCCGCAGAGTCATTATTGCTATTGTTATCAGCCAATGAGGTTGCCGCACTGGACTTGGTAACCGCCGCCGCAGCACCATCCGCACCTGTTACTGGCGGAGACACAACCGCGGTTGGTACACCGGAAGTGGAACCAGATGCCGAAATATTACTAGCACCAACCACCGCTGTCGCTGCAATAACGATATCATTACCACTAATACCTGCTTCGCCAGCATTCACCACCCCAAAAGGCGCCGCTAAATAGACATTACCGCCACCCACGGCCTGAATACCACTACCGGCAATAGTCGGCGAAAAGCTGGTTGTGGTTTGTCCATCGGGGCTAACCACAGTAGTGGCTTGTGCCGCAGCCAAAGCACTACGCGCTCCATTACCCGCATCAATACTGCCTTGGGAAGACCATGCAGTCACCGCGCCGCCTCCCTCAGTAAACACTCGGGACTGATTAACATTCATATCGCCTTGCGTAAGAATATTCAAAGCGCCTTGCTGTTGTACCAGAATACCCAACTGATCAGCTGTCTTTTGATTACCACTTTCTGCGCCAGCCAATCCCACATTAATACCACCACCCGGTGTCACCAAATTAATATCACCACCCATTTCAGTAGTAATCTGGCTAAACACCATATTCAAACTACCTGAGTAAGTCGCACTGGGGAATAAGGTATGAATGGCATCAAAACCCTGCTGATAAAGCGCATAACGCTGATTTTCCGGCGCAGCTGCTGCCGCAGAGGAAGACAATCTGATTTCCTGAAACATCACATTCAACAATTTACCCAGATCTTTTTGCGGTTGTAGCGGATCAAGCCCCTGCAATTCAGCACTGTAAGCACTTTGATTTTCGTAAGCCTTGATAAAGCCAGCATAATCAATCTGCCCGGAAACACCCGCAAATACATCAATAGTGGCACCCGCGGCACTTAAAGCAGGATTATAAATATTGCCTATGGAATCTATACCCTGCGAGTTTCCCAGATTGATATTTTTTCCAGCCAGCACTTGCAATTCACCCGGCCCGGCAATAGTGATTCCAGGAGAAGGACTCTTTTGGGTTTGAAAACCATTATTATCATAACTGGTATCAAAATTAATACTGTTACTCGCCTGTATCAAACTGACATCATTAGCGGATTGATTCTGCAGTGCTACGGTAAAATCGTTAATATTCCCACCCGCAATAATATTGGCCGAAGTAGGTAAATTAATACTGGCATCTAAAGCACTTGGAAACGCAATATTACCGGTGTTAGCAACGATAAGCGCTGGTTTTTGCGAACCTGGCGCAATCAATTGACTGGCGGTTAAATTACTAGTCCCCCCAAAAACAATGTTATAAGCATTCAAATAATTTTGCAGCGTAGCCCCTGTAAAGCTACCTACTGGGTTTTGTACGTTTGCTATCAGATCAGGATTAACATCAGACATAGTGATAGTTAACACATTGCCTGTAGACAAAATAGGTGCAGAGGGATCAATACCAATATTGCCATTTGCCAGTAATTGCAATGATCCGTTTGCTGAGGGAAACAAATTCATCGAGTTATCGATATTAATATCACCCGCAAAAGCCACCGCACTGAGTATGCCTGGATAATCGGTTAACTCAACTGGATCGTTGCCATTTGTAGCAAGATTTTCCATGGTCTGAATTGCAGTATTATCATTTAGTAAGGTCACATTTCCTGCAATTGACTGCAAATTAACCGCACTATCTGTACCGTAACTAAAAAATGCGGAAGTCGTTGCTTTTGTTTTAGACGGTACAATCACCGTTGGATTTAATGCGGTTTCCAGATTAAGATCATTCCTTGCCTGAAGCGTAAAAACGGCATTGCCAACATCCAAAATAGTGCCTATGCTAGTCGAGGTCGGGTTGTTAGTATCTGTTGCAAAACTACCTCCAGACACTAGATTGGCGACACCCAAACTAGCCACGCCCTGACTGGCAGCAGCAGACGCAACATAATACTGACCAGCAACAATGTCGTTGCCTGCTGTCACTTGCAGAGTACCACCACCATTAACGTAAGCTGTGCTGTCTGTCCAGTTAATGGCATTCTGGCGTCCGTAGGAAGCGACACTACCCAAAGGCTTGGCTGTATTGGGAATCATCACAGACAAATCATTGATATTTGCACCTGCTTGTATAGTGACATTTCCACCACCCAAGGCACCCACATTTTGATTAAAATTATGATTATTAGCATCGGCACTGGTATTTCCACCGCTTAAATTAATACCCCAATAGGTGAATGTAGTTCCCGTAAGCTTATAACCACCAGTGACTAACCAATTAGAGATTTGCTCGCCCGTTTGTTGACCCTGAATGTTACCACCCGCTTGCAAACTGATATTCCCCCCCTGAGTGGGCGACTGAGCAAGAGGATAGATACCTCCCACACCAGAAACTGGCAACAACCCATATTCCAAGACTTGATTTTGTTGTGCTGGGGTTAAGCTATTTAAATAAGCCAATGTAGTTTCATTAGCATCAGTTGGCGCAGGCAAATCAGGAAAGGCTGCCCGTATTTGCTGAATAGTACTGCTTGTTGATAGCTGTGCAGATGAGCCAACTGTATACACGGCAGAGGCATCATCACTCACCCCCAAGTTACCCGACGTATCGATATTGAAATTAATGTCCTTTCCAGACTGCATCTGAATAGCACCGGTACCGGTACGCACCACTAACTGAGTATCTACATTGTTTGCATCATAGTACGATGAAGCCAGATTGATACTACCGCCAGCAATCAAATCATAACTCCAGGATGAACCCGATTGTATGCTGTTGTTTACCACACCATCACTGATACTGGCCTGTACATCCAGATCTCCGACCGCTCTTAAAGTCAGAAAACCGGGCAAACTTTGGGTACTACCATAGCGCCAGCCGCTACCCGAAAAATCCCAGGGAGCAGTAGAGGCCAAGGCCAAACTGCCCGAGCTACGCACTTCAATCCCTGGCATCAATTCAACCAAGCTACCACTGTTATTCACCAATTCAGGTGCATTTGCCATAAAACTGGCCGTATCGCTTTGCCACTGATTGATATTGTCTGCGGTAATGATGTTAGCATTTTCAGTACCGGAATTAATATCCGCATAGACCCGGGTAGCCTCAAGCTTTGCACCTGTGGCTGTACCACTGATCTGCGTGTTGATAGCAGTTACTGACACAGTATCATTTGTATCGTTACGCCCTGTGCGTAATAACACAGACCCGCCCGTGCCACCCGCACCAGCTGCCACATTTATGGAACCGCTATGTGCAGACAAATCCAATTGACCGTTACCCGCATCATTACCATTTCGCGCCACACTATCCAGCGTAACACTACCACCAGCATTACCAACACCTGTAGCGTAGGCATTAATGCTACCCGCTAAAGTAATACCGTTTTCCCCATAAATTGAGACATTACCGGCAGTGACTCCTGACGCATTAATACTACCGTCAATTGTGACAGAACCTTGATCTGCTAATAGCTGAAAAAGATTGGCATTAACCACATCCTTTGTTGCTATGCTGACATCCCCTTGCTGCTGCTCCAAAATCAGCTTATTTCGAAAACCGGCTTTATAGGCCAAGGAATTGAGTGCTGAAAAACCAACCAGCGTATCATCCTTAAAATTATCAAAGCTTTGTACATTCATCTGTAAATTGCCCGCATTCACACCACTGGCTAAGACACTGGAGCCACCTGTAGCATCTATAACACCATTCCAGTTAAATACAGCCGCCTGCACATTTAAACTACCGGCATTGCTAACCTGTTGCTTAACCCCATTATTGACCTGCACAGCACCTGCCAGATTAACACTGGTACCGTTTTGCACATTAACAGTACCTGCATTGGCAACCAAAGTCAGATTACCACCTGGCGTATATTTGTTAGCGTTAGCAAAAGTCACGCTACGTCCGGACAAATCGATAGCTGTACCGGTATACAGATTAATATCACCCTTGCTGGCATTAAGGTTCAGGCTACCAGAGGGTAAATCGAAGCGAGCCCCATTCACGATCTGCGTACTGTTAGCGCTTGGCAGAGGCGGAGCGCTACCACTATCAATCTCAGCAGCGTTTATCGTCCAACTAACACCCAAACCAGTTGACAAAGCGGCTGTATTATTACTAGCAGGACTTTGCAGCGTGACATCGTAGTTTCCAGTATTAATGGTAGTGGTCGCACCATTTCCACCGCTAAAATGTGCTGCAGTCATCAGCAGATTACCCGCCACAGATAATACAGCTGGGGCAGCCGTGCTACTTGTACCAGTGGCTGTATTTATCGCTGCACCTTGGCCATTAATGGCATGTGTAGCAGTCATAGTGACATTGTCAAAACCGGTTATGGCATAGTTTCCACTGCCCAACTGAATGTCTTCGGCTTTCAATACCAAACTACCACTTTTGGGAGTAGTATCGCTATGATATAAAGACACCGCACCATTACTATTAGACACATTTAACTGTCCAGTTGCGGTAATTGTTGATGTTTTACCATTGTTTCCAAAGCCATTTATGTCTGCTGCAGAAATACTGACGTTTTTAGCGCCAAAATTAAAGGAACCATAGATATCCAGATTGCCGCGACTATTCAGCACTAAATCACTAAAATTACTTGGCAAACTGGCTAACACCAATCCTGGTCTGGAGGCGTGTATATCGCCCAGACTGATACGACTGGAATCCAAAGTTAACGCGCCACCACTATTTGCATCAATACTGCCTTTAAAAATAGTATTTTGTGTAGCATCCAGCAGCATTGAGCCTTTTGCCAGCAAAGTTGCCCCCTGGTCCACCTCTAAAACCCCACCGGTTCCAGTTAAGGGTAAATTTCGATTCACCACCACTTGCCCGGCAGAAGAAACACGTAACAAAGCACCATCACTGCTGGTGCCATCGCTGTTTTCCACTCGAATAGTACCTGCAGCGACACCTGTGGCAGCGCCTGTACTGGAAACTTGCGCCCCACTTTCAACCTTAACCAGATCAGTAGCTGCCAATAAAATTTCCTGGCCTTGTAATGCGTTATCATTCTTAACATCACCCAAGACAGTCACCGTTTGTGCAGTCGTGGTTAGCACTTCGCCATTATTAAAGTTACGCTTACCGCCTAATAACAAACTGGGCGCATTAAAAGTATTTAACTGACTGACAAGTAATCCTACTGTTCCGGAAGGAAGAGTCGGCAAATCTTGTGCGCTGCCAACCACTTCCAGCTTATTGGCACTGATGTCGACCTGACCACCCAAACCATTAGCGGCAGGACCTGCTAATAAAGTAGCATCTAAAGTTAATGCTGCCGCTGCGGCAAGTTGTAAACCGCCACCATCTTGTGGTAACTGTGGCACACTGTTTCCAAACTGCGCAGCCATTGAAGCGATAGAAGTACTGGCAAGATAGGCATTAAACTGGCTAGGCGTGTTGACATTGGTATTGGTGACAAGATTACCGTTAGCATTATAGGAAAGCGAACCGGTAAAAATTGAACCTGATTGCACTTCAAAACCTTGACTCAAGGCATTTTGGATAGTAGTGCCAGCCACCCCATAATAACCTGCAACGATTGAAGCGCCTGCCGAATTGGTAGTCGTTTGCGTTTGCCCCAAGGTTCCCGCTTCCGGCGTAATCAGATAGGCTCCGGGCAACAAGGCGTAATGGGCAGGCAAGATAGTATACCAACCCGCTGCTAAACCACTGGCAGCATTAAGATAAACACTCTGTCCCATGGCCGTCAGTCCAGAGCTACTGTATTGCTGCGGATCGTATGGAGTAAGAATATTATCAATACCGGGTACCACGGCAAACTGGTTACTCACTGTTGTATTTAACACATCAGTACTACCACCGGCACCGGCTATAAATTCGTAGGCATACAGATTACCACCGCCTTGCAAATTTAGCGTAGCACCTGTCTCCAAGTTCACGGTATTGCCTGTCAATTCTAATAATTTTTGCGGCAAATTATTGGTGCCTTTATCGTAAATAACCAGATTATGCTGACCATTAGCATTCAATGGATATTCCCATAGCGAACCACCCGAACCAACACCAAACGGCACCACCGTACCCAAACCGGAAACCGAGGTAACACTACCTGCTTGTAAATCCAGTATGTCACTAGCATTAAGGCTTAAAGTGCCAAAAGGCACTTCCAGATTTGTTTGCTGATAAATATCAGCGGCATTGACTGTCAAATTGCCGCCCGCCGTTAATAACGGGCTAGTGTCGGTACCCGTAGAGCCAAACGTGACAGTTTGGGATACATTAATGGTGTAATCTGTCAGGGTAGCTGGATAAATGCGCTTGGCATTGATAGTCAAGTTACCGATTAGATTGAGTTCGCCCAAATACTGCTGATTATGATATTCAGGATCAAGATCACCGCGCATGCGCACATCACCCTGACTGTTCAGCGTCACCTGATTGAAACCATTAAAGCTCAAACCACCGATCAAGTCGATGCCTTGCGCGTAACCTAGGCCATCCTTAACCGTTAAATGCCCCGTACCACCGGTCGCTGCAGCGGCCAAAATATTGGAAGCAATTGCGCCATTATTCACCAAACTAGAACCCAAGGCCACATAAGGCGCTTCCAGGGTAATTTGTTGATTGGCAGCATCAGTTTGCAACATCGGACTATCGAGAATAATTTGCTGACTGGCTACTAAATCGACATTACCGTCAAAAATAATGGCATTACTGGTAAGTGTATTGGTCCGCTGCGCATCCGTTTTTAAGGTCAGCGAAGCAAAACCACCCGTATTCAATACACTGGTTTTTAACCAGGCCTGATCCGCCATTGCCGAATTAACTGCATGTCCCTCTAAAGGGGCGTTGTTAGCATCTGAGGTAGTTAGATATAACAAACTGGGCAAATTTGGATAACCGCTAGCCGCTGCACCGGAAGTCGCCGGATTAATAAGCACGCTGTTTATATTCACCAACAAACTGCCACCCGCCGCATTTCCTCCACCCGATTGGGCTTTGAGAGTGCCATCCGCATAAATACCTTCACCACTAACCAAACTAATGACACCACCTGCCGAGGGTGTCTTCTGCGCAACGCTGACTATGCCATTGCCGTTGCTTTGCAAGATATTGCTGACTCCCGAACTACCGGAAACATCTATCAGTGCCGCAGAAAGTTTAGGTGTAGTTGCCGTAGCAGCTATCTCCGCCTCTGTAAAAATAGAGCCCCGTGTGGCTTGTAACGACACATTACCGCCAGCATAGATAGTGCCGCTGTTCAAACCATTGGCATTGGTTTGTGATACATAGGCACCGCGTGCTAGCAACTGACTACCTGCTCCGAGCCAGATCCCCTGAGAAGCGACATAGCCTGGATCGATCGGTGCTATTTTGGTATTTAAACTAATATTGCCCGCTGGCGCATTGATAGTGCCATCAACATAAATAGAGCTATTAGAGGTTAACGTAACATTTGCCAGAGGGTCCGTCTGTATTAAAGCACCGGCTCCTACGGTTAAATCCTGTTCTATGCCGTTATAAGTATAATTACCCGCATAGGTTAGACTTAGATTAACAGGCGTACGTAAGCTGTCTGCCAACTGATGCGGTGTAGTTATAGCCGTTAATTGCGTTCCAGTAGCGGCAAAACTGGCGGCGGCATTAAGTTGTAGATTGGTTTGTTGTAAATCCAGGGTAAAGTTTTTTTCCACATTCAAACCATAGAAGGTCGAAGTCAGGTTATAACTGGAAAAACCGCCCGATTTGAAAAAATCAGTACCTAGTAATAGCGGATGGCCCGAATTATTTACGGGCAATTGATCGCCAATAACGATTTGATCCGCCTGTATAGCCAGACTACCATTCTGCGTCAAGCCAAAAGCCGATAACTGACCATTGCCGTTTAAGGTAAGCGTTGCAAATTCACCACCGGCATTCAAACTAATTGCGCCACCCTTACCACCAGTGACAGCTCCAGTGTTTTTCTCCCAAGCGCCACCATTAGCGAGTATGCTACTACCCGCAGCCAAATTAATTGAACCACCTGTCAAGTTAACAGTACCGCCATTAATAGCCACCTGGCTTAATGCATGTTGCTGAAATCCATCCAGCCAGTCGTTAATCCACACACCACTGACATTGATGCTGGCATCACTGCCGAAATTAATCTCACCCGAAGGCGTAACGCCGTTGACTTGCGTTGGCGTGTAATTTAAGTTAACTGTTCCCGAAGGCGCAACAATACTGCCATCAACTGTAAAATTTGAGGCAGTCAAATTAAGTTTGCCTGCATCCGGTAGCACTAGATGTGTACCTGCATTAATGGTAAGTTGACCCGTAGTGTTAAGCGTTAAATTTTGCACCCCAGAGTTATTCAGCATACTGGCATTCAGATTTAAGGCCACTGGATTGCTAGTAGTCCCTTGCAAAGGTAGTTGATTGCTTACATCCAAAGTCAAACCACTATTGGTTTGGCTGAACACCACATCCTGTTGCGCCAGCGTTGTACTTTCTAGGGTGATATTGACATTACTGCCTGCAGCCCAGCTACTCGACTGACGTTGCTCTGCTCCTGTGGTGGTGTGACCTTGCAAAGTTGCATCCAGCAAAGCCGCGTAACCCGTAATATTTAAACTACCTCCGGCCGCACCTTGTACATAGCCTGATTCATAAACAGTGTGATTAGAAATACCGGTGTAAATTAGATTGGGACTGGCTGTACCTATACTATATATCTGGTTGTTAGACACTAACTCGGTCGTCGTTACATAACCACTTTGGTAGGCAATGGAGCCGCCCGAAAAATTAAGCGTACTTCCCACATTTAATACGACATCCCCCGAAGAGTTTAGATTAATGGTTCCACCCGCCGTACTGCGCTCAGCAATATTGCTGGTAACATTCTGTACAGAACCAATAATATTAGCGATAGGCACCGTAGCAGCATTTATCACACCATTCAAGTAGCTCATACTGGCATCACGGGTATCGACATATACGGTTTGCCCATACAGCAGACCATTGCGCTGCAAAGGCGAATTGCTTAACTCATTGGATTGCAGCTTAATACTGACGATATTCTCAGCCACCGATTCTGCTACATTCTGCATCCCGGATACATCAATATTACTACCGGCTTCCATATAAATCTCACCATTACCGGCCGGCAATGTGAAAGAACCATTCGCATTTGACAATGTTTGCGGCGTTTCCCAAGCTTCTATATTGACATTTCCGGCTCGCGCCTGAACGGTAGAACCCTTTAGCAAATCAACATTATGAGCACTGATTTCGATATAGGATTTAGGCTGTGTCTGCCCAGCGATAACACGACCACCAGAATCATCCAATTCCACGGCGGTAATACTTTTATCATGCAAAGTTACGGTGGCATTGGTGGCTAAACCATCAGCCAATGCCACGCTACGTTGGGTGCTAAGGCCTTGCAGTACACCGGTACTGGTTGTACTTACACCCTCTTCTGCCATCAGACGCACCGAACCATTTAAGGCCACTGACGTGGTAGCAGAGACAACACCACTCTGGTTAACTGCAAAACCAATCATACTGACATTGCCAGTCTGCGCCAGAACTGTTCCCGTATTGGTTACCGACCCGCCCGTACCCACTTCTACCAACATACCACGTACATTAGGATCTTTGCTATCCTGTAAATAGACTTTGTCCTGTGCGGCAGCCATAATCACCTGACCATGATCTGCAATCACAGTACCGTCGTTTTCAACTTTATTACCCGCCAGCAAAATCAAACCACCTACTGCGTTAGTTTTTATCGTGGCTCCGGATTGTACGGTGATATCGCCTATGGTAATCGGGATCTGATTACCGTTACTATCCAATATATAATTACCGTGGCTATCCTGTAGATAATTTTGTCCATTATCCTGAGCCTTAAGAGCAGCAATAGGATTGCTACTGCTAAATACATTGGCAATACCAGTTTGCAAGGTCTCAGGACTAATACCCAAGCTAGTGGCGACCAAAGTATTGGCATTTACCTGTGAGCCATGCTCAAACACAATACCGTTATGATTGACCAAATACACTTGTTCATTGGCCGTTATCGTGCCATAAATGGTGCTAGCGTTTTGATCACCAATATTGTTTAAAACAACTGATGCTGCAGAAGCACCATGGAAATCGACAGTATAGCCAGGATTAATATTGAACGTGGACCAATCCAGAACAGTGTGATTACTCTTAGAGGTATCAACTGTTAAAGTATGTCCATTGTTACTTAAAGTCTCGGTTGCACTTCCAGAAACCGTTACGGGTCCCGTAGGCAAATTTTGGGTACCATTTGCCATCACAGGGGAAACACCTGCACCCACTACAAAACCACTGGCCAGCATCGCACGAATGGCAATCACCAACGGTTTTTGTTGGCTATAGGGTGGTTTGGCTATGGGTAGTATAGATTTATGCATAGAGTGGTGTTTTTCCAAAATCAAATTAAATCAATCTTTTCTGCATTGCATGCAGCATTAACATTACATGTAGACTAGCCAGCATAAAAACTGACTTGCCTATATAAATTGTTGTGCTGCGAACAACTATCAGAAAAAAGAATTCTAGGAAGAATGTTTCGCAATTTTCATGCCTAGCTACCAGCTATTGATTTAATAGAGTATTTATAAACTGAAGTTTCTAAGAAATTCATCAAGCGACCATGCGTAACAACACGGCCACGAGAGAATTTTTCGGTGAGTTGCTTGGTTTAGGGCAAAGCCTATCAAAATCCTCATCAAGTGCGGCTTCGGCGATAATGCGCCGGACATCCGAAAAGGCAAAACTGGTTCTGCCCTTCACTTTATGCCGTCGCTGCGGGTCAGCTTTTAACCGATCCGCATAAATCCAGGTGATGGTTGAAGCCATCATACAGAAGTTCAAGTGATTCAGCACCGCCTGAGCATTCCGGCACTGACTGGACTGGCTACCGATATCTTGCTTGAGCTCTTTGAACCCGGATTCGATTTTCCAGCGAGCCCCGTAAAACTCAATGATCTGCGTCACCGATAAGGTCAGATCCGTGGTAAACAACGCCACCCATTGCGTTTTCCGGAATACCCAAACGACCCGCACAGGACATTTGAGTGTTTTCAGCATCACCATCCGCTCATAGGCGCGAACGTCACGTTGTTTGCCATAGAGATTAACGGTGTAGATCGTTGCCAATGCCTGATACGCCTGCGCCATTTCAGCCGTTGATCCCAGGCGGCTACCGTACTTAGGCCGACGGCCGCGCTTTCCTGGCTGCGGTTCACCCAGTTGATCATACAAAACGTTATTGCTACGCAGCCTGGATAGCATATTGAACCGCGCCCCAAACGCTTGCCGAACCGGTTGCCACAAACTCTCGTTGCCAAACCAGCTATCCATCACGGCCAGTACGGGTGTCGTAGAAAAATGCTGTCCAATGCCGATGAGCATCTGCCCGGCTTGTTCCAACTTGGTTTGAAAAGGAACGACCTTGCCTTTGATTTTAGCGGTTCTTTGTTCCGCTTCAATGGTTTTCTTGGCGAAGTAAAAGCGGAAATCTAAAAACAAGCAAGCCCACCGTCCTTTGATTTGTTTTAACAAGCCGACGGCGACGATATTTTGCGCCCACGGATATTGGCTTTGATTCGCTTTAGCGGCATGATCGAAAATCGTATCGCAAGCAAAGATGTTTTTCCCGATTTTGGGATTGATGGAATCGTCCAGCGCCACCAGCAAGCGGCCATCGGTTTCAGGGGAGGGTATTAATCCCCAAACGGTTTGCCAAAGACGCCGCCACGGCAAAGTCGTAGACGCCATGAAGGTGTAGAACCGATGGTCTTCGATCTCAATTCCAAACAAAGTCACCAGGCAGCGAAGACAATTTGAGGTGATAGAAGACGTAAAGGGAATAATAATCGACAGGAGCGTATAGACAAATAAAGAGGCACGTTCCTGTCCGAGTTTGGTATCGGAAAATGGGGCTTGAAGTGAGTGTGAAAGATCGCGTAAAATGAACATGAATGAGGTCTGTTTTGCTGTAGAATCAAAGACTTAACACCTTGTATTATACAATAAAACACGAGCTCATTCACTATCAAGTTATTGATTTTTCAAACAAATATCCATCACTAACATATTAGTTAAGCCGACAACGGCTAGCTCTCAAGATAAGCCGCCTTGAAATTAGCATTCTGAATCTAAAATTTCTGGGAAACTTCAGTTTATAAAGGCAGGCTGAAAATGTGCTGCCCTAGCAACAGGCGGTGTTGATTTGCTGTTGAAATCTCAGCAGTTTTTGTACATACCCAAGCAGCTTCAGGGTACGCAACTATTTTATCCAGATTAAAACAGCGGCTGTTTCAGCGAAGCTTTAAGCAAAAGCAACGATAAGATTCACTATTGATAACAAAATAATTAATAGTGATTGGGTTTTGACCGTTTTGTATAAAGTAAGAAATCGTCTATTCATAGCATTCTCCATAAAATAATCCTTATTCAAACTGATACAGGCTTTGCACCTCAATCAGTTTATAAAGATATCACCGACTACCTTGCGCAGGTTCGTCGGCGACACTTTTCCATTATCCTTTCGGCTACTCCCTAACTCCTTTCAGCCCATCCATTTTAACCTCCTTGTCAAGCCAGAATCCTTTGACTTAGCTAGACCAGTCATATGCAAGTTAATCTGCATAAAGGAGACTTTTTTTAGCAGATCACTCACCTATAGCCAGGCCTTTTGGGTAAACTACTCGACCGCTCACCCGATGTATATCGTCCTTATCCTGTTGATCGCTCCCACTCTCCCTCCGATCTTTCTAGAAAATCCGTCTACTACGAGCCCAATTTGATTAAAATCCATTTACCAAACCAGTCACGTATCCCATCATCCTAATGCTGGCAATCAACCTGATTACCTGATTAATCCATCCCTGGACAAATTACATCCATGTGCTTATTAACCAACTTTAACGCGTATTATTTCAAAATAACGTTTGGGTTACCGTCTTTAGCAGCGTCAGTTGCATAAGGTACAATGCCCAGAGAAGTAAAGCCTGAAACACCATGGCTATACGGTACAACCGGCTGAGAAGCAACGAAAGGCACATTAGCAAAATTGGTTACTGTAGCATCAGAGTTTACTGTAGCAAAAATACCGGACTGGCCATAAGGTTCAGTAAGTGAAGCATCAACAACACCAGCAAGTGCTGCGCTGCCTAACGCCTTACCAAAATCTTTCAGAAATAGTGATTCTGAAGCGGTAGCATGCGAACTGATTAACACTTCGCCTTCTGCCCAAACAGGATAAGTACCATTCGCTATATTGGGGATAGTTGGTGCAGCGCCGTCAATTTTGATGTAACGATAACCCAAAGTACCTGTATTGTTACGATCAGCCGTTTGTATGGCTAAACCCCAAATACGTTCGTTGGTAAGAGAAGTAGGGTCGCCAGATGTTACTGCAGTCACATTGTTATGACCAGAAGTATTATCACCAAACTGCCAATCATTCAACAAGTTGTCGGTATCAGTAGCGCCTGTAGGCGCTTTAACCAATGGTGCAGCCGCAAATTCATCAGCTGAAGTATCAGCTATAGCTGTCGGTGGCGCAGATGCATTTGGCACATACGGATATCCTAAGAATTTAGCATAACCAACAGCACCAATTGCCGCACCGGCGTTACGAATACCTACACCAACTACATTATTAGCTGGCGCTGTTACGCCTGCCGCAGATGCGTAAGAAGTTAAAGGTGTAGAACCAAGAGTTGTATCATTTACCAGCACATTGGCCCAAGTTTGGACATTACCGGCTAACAAAGCAGCGACAAAGTTACGACTTAAACTTGGCAAATCTCCATCTGAAGCATAAGAACCAATTGCGTGTCCAGCGGGTAAAGTCAGACTACCATCAGCAATTTGCGCAGCTTGCAGAACTTTGTAAAGATCCGTAGTAACCGCAATACCATAAGTTTCACCACCAGTTGGTATACGGGTAATACCTTTTGCTGTCAGTGAAGCAGCTGTATAATTGGTGGTAAAAGGAGCAACAGGAGCACCCGTTGATACTTCATTTACAGGCAATGGATAGTTATAGCCACCCTGCAACAAAGCAGGTGCATCCACACCGGTGAAACCACCATGCGAAGGAACTTGTGTCAGATAAGTGCTAGCATTGGCTTGGGTAATAGTAGCAAGATGGGTTTTACCAGCTCCGCTCCAGTTGGCTGCCGTAGTCGCTGTAATGTTCAGGTTATCCAAGTTTGAATTATCCAACAATGGAACCACACCGTAACCAGCAGAACCTAAAGTACGTTTTACCAACAGAATTTGTTTTCCACGCAGCGCAGTATCAGT
The DNA here is from genome assembly GCF_039904985.1 of Methylomonas sp. AM2-LC. Classification (NCBI taxonomy): domain Bacteria; kingdom Pseudomonadati; phylum Pseudomonadota; class Gammaproteobacteria; order Methylococcales; family Methylococcaceae; genus Methylomonas; species Methylomonas sp. AM2-LC. The sequence goes on along the minus strand of NZ_CP157005.1, from coordinate 1,531,421 downwards.
CAGGCTATTAGAACCTGTAAAATAATAAGCCGTAAAGTTACCGCCATTAGTAGTTACAGTGGTTAGCGTACCATTCACCCGTTGTTGGGATGACGTGGTATCCTGAAAAATATCCAATGTACCAGAAACCGAAACCTGCGCGCTTTGAATCGCAGCGGTAACGGCTTTATCTTGCGCAGAGCCACCGGATGTATAAATGGTGATAAAAGGTGCGCCATTAGTCCATGGTGTTAAGGCCATGGCCGCTTGAGAGCCAGCCAATAAAGATACGGCCACTGCCAATTTATTAAGTGTGCTTGGTGTTTTCATAAGTTAATCTCCAGATAAAAAGTCCTTAAGTGCGATTCCGGTTCAGTCCCTGGAATCGCAACATGATTTAGATCGCTGTTGTTATAGCGTTTTGACGGCGTTTAAAGCCTAACACGCCCACTAAGCCGGACAGGAACATCCAGATTGAAGTAGGTAGAGGTACCGCACTTGCAGAAGCAGAAGTGAACGTTAAAGTATTGCCACTCAGAGTGAAACTACCTAAATTAGTCACCACGTTAGGTGTGGCAAGCGAAGCTTTAGTAGCAGTATTAGAGTTTTGAATCAAATCCAGCGCGATTGTATTGCTATTTACCCCACCCTCGTTAGCATAGATACTACCGGCATTTTGTAAAGAACCCAGATTAGCGATATTAGTAAGACTGCCAGCCGCGATAGCACCCACGTTTGTATTAGGAACCCCCAGCGCATTATTTACATTAGTAAAATAAATGGGAATGCTATTAGATCCGGTCGCGAGAGTAAGAGCAGCCACAGATGTTGCAACAGCAGGTGTAGTCAGCGTTGTCAAAGCACCCCAAGCAGTCTTATTAGTGAGGCCACTATTCAGTGATTCACCACCTAAAACATTCCACTGCAGTTGACTGTTATCCGCAGCAAAAGCAGAGAACGCTGCATTTTGTGAAAGATCCCAGCTTAATGTACCTTTTGTACCTTGTGTACCATTGACAAAACTGCTGAAGTTAAGACCCGCATCTCCCAGCGCCAAATCATAAACGAAAGTAGCCCCGTAGTTTGCAGAGGACGTATTTTCATCGATAGCTGAAAATATTATGGATGAACTATTACCACCCGCTGAAGAAATAAAATCCGCCGACGCAGTGCTAGCCGCCAAAGCCAACGACATAGCAACTGTAATCTTGCTTAATTTACTCATATAAACACCTCAAATATTAAATTAAAAGGAAAACTAAAATTTGTGGAAAAAAAACAACAAAACTCCCACATATACACTGATCGCAATTTTTATGCCTACTTTTAAAGCATTGTTTATAAAGAGTTTTATATAAATTCTGTATAATTTTCTGCTATAAAATCAACACTAACTGCTGATATACTGCTGATATATCAACAACCCTTAATCCATTAACTCGCCACCACAGACTTGACAAACAATCAGATCAGGTTTAATCACATCCTTAATCTTTACTACATTACAAATAAAGCACTATACATGCCAATACATAAGTCATTGTTTTTAATGAATTAGAAACTAAATTTATACTATTCACTATTTCTATAACAACAGACGGAGTTGTAACGCTGCTGCTTTAGCAACAGGTTTAATGGGGCTTGTATTCTCAGAGATAACGTCTTGCTAAGAGGCGTAATGCATACATGCAAAACATCTAAACAATGACTTTTGTAAATGATTAGATTTTGGGTGGAACAACCTGTCCCGGTTTTTTTAATAGAACGAAAAACAGGCGCTAGATGGCTTGTAACCTTTCCTGCAACAACGCTATCACACTCTGCCAGTCACCCATCGCTGGCTGCCGAAATAAGATGGCAGTGGGATACCAGGGGCTATCCACTCTATCCAGCAACCAGCGATAATCGGGCGCATAAGGCAATAATAACCATAAAGGCTTACCTAAAGCCCCGACCAGATGCGCCACGGAAGTATCAACAGAAATCACCAGATCCATAGCGGAGACCAGAGCTGCGGTAGCCGCGAAATTCGACAAATCTTTCTGATGAATATGCAATTGTGGATAGGCTGTCATTGCCTCTTGATCAGCAAACCGAATGTCTTTTTGTAACACGTGAAATTCGTAAGGAAGTTGCAACAAAGGCTCTAACAACGAAAACGACAGACTACGGTTATGATCATTTTTATGCTCTATGGAACCTGACCAAACCAAACCCACTCTGGTTTTTGTTTTAGCACCCAAACGTCTGGACCAGACGCTTTGATTTTTCGCATCGGCGTAAAGATAAGGCACATTCGCAGGCACATCTTCCAGAGTCGTCTTGAACGCATAAGGGAAGCTCATGATCGGACAATAAAGATCGTAATCAGGCAAAGACTCGCCCTCTTCAACCAAGCTAAAATGCCCTTTTAGGCTGGCAAGCAAATCTTTTAATACCACGGGGACTTGTATAATAATGTTTGCACCCAACACATCCAACCTAGGCACATAGCGGCAGAATTGAATAAAATCCCCCAAGCCTTGTTCGGGAACAATCAATAACGTCTTTCCAGCGATATTTTGTTCACCATGCCATTGTGGTTGACTAAACCCCAACACTTGCAAATTACGCGCGGACCGCCAGCGCCATTCGTACAATTGCCACCCTTCTGCATATTGACCTCGCAAAATTTTAAGCAAGGCTTTATTCCAATAAGCATTGGCATAAGCAGGATCTAAACTTAAGGCTTGATCGTAACTGCAATCAGCCTCGTCCAGTCGATTCAATTCCTTCAGTGCATTGCCTCTATTATTATAGGCAACCGCATCATGCGGGGCTAAAGCAAGTGCTTTATTGAAAAGCTCTACAGCTTGCAGCGGTTGATTCAAACCCAAAAGAGCATTTCCCTGATTACGCAGAGCTTCGTTATTCTCAGGCTCTAAGCGAGCTGCCTGCTGAAAATCATTCAAAGCCAATGTATACTTACCCAGCTCTATCAGCGATAGAGCTCGATTATTATAGGCAGCTGCGTACTCGGGCTTTAAGTCCAGTGCGGTTGCAAAACTGTTAACTGCGGCACTATATTGCTGTAATTTGTGTAAAACAATTCCATAATTATTATGCGCTTCCGCAAAAGCAGGCTGCAAATCGATAGCTTGTCGATAATTTGCCGCTGCTTGCTGGTATTCCCGCAGTTCCTGATAGGCCAGGCCACGATTCAAATAAATTTCCACATAATCAGGCTTAAGCGCCAAAACCTGATCATAACGAGTGATTGCCGACCGAAAATCCCCCTGCCCATGCAAGCCAATACCTTGCTGAACAAATACATCGACATTTGACTCTAGGTATGGCCCAGCTGAATTTTCCTTAACCGCCTCAGCTTCTAATATATGCAGCATGTTTTCACGCCTTTTATAAGCCTCATCAAAATCTGGCTTTAGTTCAACAGCGCGTTGATAACAAACCAGTGCGGACTGAAAATTGTGTTTTGCCTCCCAGACCAACCCCTGATTGTAATAAGCTTCCGCATAATTGGGCTGCACAGCAATGGCAGCATCAAAACTCAGCAAAGCCTCATCTAAACGCTGTAAATCCTTTAGCAGCAAACCCAAATTGTTATGTGCAGTTGCATAATCTGGCTTTAATTGAATCGCTAGCTGATAACAAAGCTGTGCGTCAGACAAGCGATCAAGATTGACCAAGGCCACACCCCGATTGCATTGCGCAATTGCTTGTTCGGGATAGGCTGCAATAGATTGCTGAAGAAATTGTTCGGCCTTACTGAAATCACCTTTCTGCAATGCAATGGTTCCCAACCCGGTTAACAATTGCGGATGGCCAGGCAATTTTTTCAACAAATTTTTGTAATGCTATGCAGCTTCAGACAATTGCCCAATTTGATGCAAATAAACTGCGTGTTGCATTAATTCTGCAACTGGTGTGCTTTTTTTAAATTTC